>SXOO01000223.1 GCA_005776725.1 Pseudomonadota bacterium
CCACGAGAACGAGGTGGCGCAGTCCGAGTGCTGCAACGGCACGGACTACGCGCACTACTGGATGCACAACGGCCTCCTCACGATGACCGGCGGTCAGAAGATGGGGAAGAGCCTCGGCAACGTCATCGGGGTGAAGGCGGCGCTGGCCGACTTCCCCGCCGAGGCGCTGCGGCTCTACTACCTCCAGAACCACTACCGGTCGCCGCTGCCCTGGAGCGGAGAGGCGCTGCCCGACGCGCTGGCGATGTTGGCCCGCCTCTACGAAGCCCGTGAGACGTGCGAGGCCATCGCCGCCGGCGAAGGCCCCGACCTGTCCTCGGCCCTGAAGGAGCTGGGCGAAGACGCTGCCGCGCTCCACGACCTCGCAGCCACCTTCGCTGACCGCTTCTACGAGGCGCTCGACAGCGACTTCAACACCGGTAAGGCGGTTGGGCTGGCGTTCCAGCTGGCGCGGGCGGCGAACCGCTTCGCCAACCACACGCGCGCGTCGAAGCGGGGCGCCGCGCTGGCCCAAGGGGCGCTCGCCGCGTTCGCGTGCATCGAGGGTGCGTTGGGCCTGTTGCAGATGCCGGTGGCCGCGTTCCACGAGGAGGTCAAGACGAAGCGGCTCCGCGCGATGGGCCTCGACAGAGAGCGCGTCGAGGCGGCGCTCGTCGAGCGCAAGGCGGCGCGCGAGGCCAAGGACTGGGCCCGCGCCGACGCCCTGCGCGCCGAGCTGGACGGCTGGGGGATCAAGGTCATGGACACCGCTCAGGGCGCCACCTGGCGGGTGGCGCTGGCCACCCCGGAGGCCTAGCAGGCACGTTGGGGCCCGGGTCAGGCCCGGCCCTCTTCGGAGAGCCACGGGACTCCGTGGGCGCGGCCGCGCCGAGGGCCCTCCCCAGTTGCGCCTCGAAGCGCTACGCTGCGGGTGTGTGGCGCGCCGTCACGTGTCCTAGCTGCCAGAGATCGCTCAAGGTCCCCGCGGACACGCCGGCGGGTCGCCGCGCGCGTTGCGCGGGCTGTCAGGGCGTCTTCTCGCTCGACGTGGCCCCTGTCAGGTCTCCGCCGGCCCCCCCCGTGGCGCCGCCCCGACCGATTCAGGCCCCCGGCCCTCCCCCGCACCCTCGGGAGTCGCGCGCTCCCGAGCCCCCAGTGGCCCCTTTTGAGGCACGTCCTCCCGCGCCCCCAGGAGCCCATCACGTGGCCCGCTCTCCTGCGCCGCCGGAGGCCCATCGCGAGGCCCGCGCTCCCGCGCCCCCAATGGCCCATCCCGCTGTGCGGCCTCCGGCGCCAGCAGAGGCCCATCGCGACGTCCGCGCTCCTGCGCCGCCGGAGGCCCGTCGCGAGGCCCGCGCTCCCGCGCCCCCAATGGCCCATCCCACTGTGCGGCCGCCCGCGCCAGCAGAGGCCCCTCGCGACGTCCGCGCTGCAGCGCCCCCAGTAGCTCCTCGGGAGGCGCCGCGCCCCGCGCCGGGCGTGACGCCAAGACCAGCCAACGCTCCCCCGCCGATGGCCGTCGCCCCCGCCCCGCCCGGCCGGCCTCCCGAGCGTCCGGTCCCAGCGCCGTTCAGGCCGCCCTCTCGATTGCCCGCGCGGCCGGTGTCGCGAGTGGCGATCCCGGCACGCGCGCTCGCGGAGCCGCTGCCGACGTCGCCGCCGCTGTCGCCCCGCGCTGCAGAGCCGAAGCCGTCGGGCGTCGGAGTCGGAGTCGAGGTCGGGGTCGGAGGAGCCCCCCTGGTCGCGCCGCCGGTGCAACCAGCGCTCCGAGCCCCGGCGGCGCCCGCAACCGCGCCAGCGCCCAGCCCGGTGGCACGGCCAGAGAGACCCGCCGTGGACCTGCCGATCGCGAAACCCGAAGCCCCGCGGGCCGGCCCCGCGCCCGCCGCCGAGCCGACGCCGATTCCCCGGCCCAGCCCTTCGAAGCCGGGCTTCGTGAAGGTGCCCACGCGGGCCGCGTTCCTTGACTTGAACAACCTGCCCGAGGCGTTGAAGGCGCTGCTGGGCCGCATCGGACCCGACGAAGCGGCGCCGGAACCCGCCGCTGCCGAGGCGCCGCGTGCTGGGCCGCCCGTCTCGCGAACTCAGCTCATCCGAAGGGCCTTCGGGCCAGAGGCGGTCGGGCGCCCCGAGCGCACACGCACCGGCGCGCGGGAGCTGCGCGCCATGCCCGATCCCAGCAAGACCTCCGTCAAGCGACGTCCCTGAGCTCAGGCCCCCTGGAGCACCCGGCCGCGCGGGCTGCCCACCAGCGCGCCATCGCGCATGGCGGGCTCGCCGTCGAGCACCGTGACCACCGGCATCCCGTGCACCACGGTGCCGTCGAAGGGCGTCCAGCCGCAGCGCGTCGCCATCTCGGCGACTGACAGCGTGTGCCGCCGTCCGAGGTCCACAATCGTGAGGTCAGCGTCCATGCCCACGCCGATACGGCCCTTCCCCCGGAGCCCATAGATGCGCGCGGGACCCGTGCAGACCAGGTCGACGAGGCGCTCGAGGCTGAGCCGCCCCTGGTGGACGTGCTCGAGCATCAGCGGGAGCAGCGTCTGAACGCCGGGCATGCCGGAGGGGCTCTCCGGGTAGGGGCGCGCCTTCTCGTCCAGCGTGTGGGGCGCGTGATCGCTGCCGATCACATCCACGAGGCCAGCGCGCACCGCCCGCCAGAGCGCCTCGCGGTGCACCGCCGTTCGGATCGGGGGGTTCATCTGCGCCAAGGTGCCTAGCCGGTCATAACACTCCGGCGCGGCCAGGGTGAGGTGCTGCGGCGTGACCTCGAAGGTGGCGATGCCGCGATGCCGAGCGAGGATCGGCACCTCGTCGGCGGTGGTCACGTGGAGCACGTGCACCGGCCGCCCCAGCGCCTCCGCCATGGCCAAGAGGCGCGCGGTGGCCTCGGCCGCCGCCGTGGCGTCGCGCCACTCCGGGTGTGAATGGACGCCCGTGGTGGTGAGGGAGCGACGCGCCTGCAGGCGAGCCTCGTCCTCGGCGTGCACGGCGACGCGGCGACGCCCGGAGCGCAGCACGCGCTCGAGGACCGCGGGGTCGTCCACCAGCAGGCTCCCGGTGGAGCTGCCCATGAAGACCTTTACTCCCGCGGCGCCCCGCAGAGCCTCGAGCGCTCCAAGTTGGTCTGCGTTCTCGGGCGTGGCCCCCACGAAGAACCCGAAGTGCGCCCAGCTCGTGGCTTCGGCGCGCGCCACCTTCCACGCCAGCAGCTCCGCAGTCGTCGTGCTGGGGCGGGTGTTGGGCATCTCCAGGAAGCCGGTGATCCCGCCAAGCACCGCAGAAGCGCTGCCGGTGCCGATGTCTTCCTTGTATTCGAGGCCCGGCTCACGGAAGTGGACCTGCGTGTCGATCGCGCCGGGCAGCACGTGCAGGTGCCGGGCGTCCAGGAACGAGGCGGCGCGAGCGCAGCTGAGCTCGCCCATCTCGGCGATGCGCCCACCCCGGATCCCGAGGTCGGTACGCACGGGGCCGCTGGGGGTGATGACCGTCCCGCCGCGAACGACGCAGTCGAACGAGAGCGAGCGGTTGAAATACGGATATCGCGCCGCGAGCGCGTCCGAGATCCGGGAGGCGTCTCCCGCGGCGCCGGCGTGATCGAGGAGGAGGCGCAACGTCTCCCGGAACGGCGCCGAGAGATCGTGGGGCTCGTGCGCCAGCTTGTGCCGCAGCTCCTCCAGGGTGAACCACTGCACCTCCGAGACCTCGGCCGGATCCGGCCGGAACGGACCGTCACAAACACCGGTGTAGACCACCGTGAACTCGAAGGACGTGGCAGCGCTGGCTTCGATCGTGCCCACGCGGGTGAGCGCAGTGGTGACGCCCAGCTCCTCTTCCAGCTCGCGCGGCGCGGTCTCGTCGTACCCGTCGCCGGAGGTGACGTGTCCCGAAGCCGACGCCGTCAGCGTGCCGGGGCACTCGTCTTTGGTGAGGGAGCGCCTCTGAAGCAGCAATCGCCCGTCGCTCCCGAAGAGCAGGATGGAGACGGCGCGATGCCGCAGGCCTCGCGCATGCACGGCGGAGCGCGGGAGCGTCGCGACGACCCGGTCCTCCTCATCGACCACATCGAACAGCTCTTCGACCACGGGTGACCTCCGGCGCGCGAGGATGCCGGGCCTGTCCGCGGATGTCACCGACCCGCCGGAAGATTCACGCACCGCGGGCGCCGACCGGACTCAACGCGGGCCGGCGGGGTCGAGCGGCGCCCGCCTTAGGGATTCGCCAGGAACGACGCGGTGAAGGAGGGCCTCGGCAGGGCCGGGTTCTGGAACAGCCGGTCCCGCCACTCCTCGTCCGTGAGCCGCGCTACGCCTGGCTCCTCGACCTCGTAGAACGACGTTGTCGGTCCCACGTAAGCCTTCACGCCCTCGCAGCTGTCGCGGGTGAAGACCATGACGTCGGTCCACCCCGTACCCACATGCAGTACCGCCGCCGGCGCCAGCGGGCCGTCCTCGTTCGGGTTCGTGTGGACGTCAGCGATGGTCGGGTCGAACTCGGTGATGCCTGCGGGGTCTGCGATGAGCTTTGGATACACCCCCGTGAACGACATGACGCACCCCTGGGACTCCTCGGCGATCCATCCGTCGGCCAACGCCTGCTCGGCGGCGTCGAACGGCTCGTCCGTCAGCTGCTTCTTGGCCATGGACTCGAGCTTGCCGGTCGCGTCGACCCACCGGGCCGCCCAGTCCGCGACATCGACCGACATCGCCGCGCGCTGTTCGGGGGAGAGGGTAGCCACCACGTCGGCGAGCCGGCTCGCCGCCCGACCGAGGCGAGCGTAGAGCGCGGGGTACGGCTCGACGTAGGCGTCTGGGAATTCGCATGCAGCGCCGCCGGTGTAGGACTGCTTGGCGTAGAGGATGGTGTCGTGGCGGAGCTCCGCCCAGCTACCGAGGCTCGTGTGGAGAGCTTTGTCGGACCACGCCGGCGTGGTCATGGCCTCGGGCGCGCCCGGCGGCAGCGCCGACAGCTCGCGGAGCCCGGAGAGCCACAAGTTGTAGACGCTGTTCTCCCAGAACTCGGGGCCGTGCGAGTCGGCCAGGAAGCGGATCGCGTGCAGGCCACCGGCGTACTGCCACGCCTCCAGCTCAGCGCCGAGGTGGGTGAGCGCGTGGTTGTGGCCGAGCACGAACATCGCGTCCAGCGAGCTGGGCAGGCGGCGCTGCGGCTTCTGCCCCTCTGGCGTCACGATGCGGTCGTAGACCACGTTGGACATCACGTGGGAGTCGATGACGTAGCGCTGCCCGAGCACCGTGAAAGCGATCGGCGTGGGAGTAACCTCCGCGGAGAACGGATCCGTGGCCAGGTAGTGGCTGCTGATCCGCTGCCGCCCGTAGGCACCGTTCTCGAGGATCGCGTGGACGTCCGTGAGGTCTCCGCCCGCGGTGGTCGCGTCGAGGCCCGCCTCCTCCACGAAGGCGTCGAGCACACGGAAGTCGAGGCTGTCGACCTCGCCCATGAGGGCGCCGATGAGGCGATCGGTCGTCTCCCAGTGCGTCCGGGCGCCACCGGCGTCGAGCGCCGCGCGGAGCATCCAGGCGGCCCGGATCTGCCGGTCGTTCCAGATCGGCGCCCCGCTCATCGGATCGAATTCGCGGAACCTCAGGTCCACGCGCCCGAGCCACATCACCGCCTTGAAGTAGCGCTCCAGCTCCTTCGACTCGGTGTAGTGCCCGCGGGGCTCGAACTGGCTGAAGTCCTCGACGCGCGACGCCCCGAAGAGCTCCACGTTCTGCAGCCGGAGCCCGGCGACGTGCCCGAGGAAGGCCTCGACGCCCGCGGTCAACGCCCCATCGATCGGGGGGACGAGCTGGCCCGCTAGCAGCGACCGCGCCACGGACAGGTAGAGGTCGAGGTCAGCCTTCGCGTCGGCCAAAGGGCCCTCGGTGGCGATGTCTCCGAGCGCCTCGTGGGTCCCGCGGAGCATCGCCTCGACAGTGCCGGTCAGGGCAGCCACCTCCATCTCCTTCAGGACGGTGTCGAAGCTCTGGTGCAGCGCGTGGAGCAGCGAGTCCGAAGTGATGAGGAGAGGCAGGTGCGCCTTGTAGACCTGATGAAACACCGTGGATGGCGTCGCCTCGTGCCGTCCGAGCACGACGAAGCCGTTCTCCGCCAGCTTCGCGCGGTCGCCGTCCGTCAACGCGAGGGTCGTGGTGATCTGATCGAGGAGCGCCGCCGCGAGCGTATCATAGGTGAGCGAGGCCGCCTTCGCTGGGCTCGGATACTCCGCCAGGAGACCGGCCGCGGTCATCGTCCCGGCCTCTGCGAGCACCGCCGCGAACTGCGTGCTGAAGGCCTTCTCCTGCTCGCTGAGCGTGCCCGGACTGACAGGGGCCGGAGTCACGGCGTCTTGACTCCCAGCGTTGCCCGCGCTCGGCGCTTCCGCGCACCCGAGGGCCACACCCGCCAGAACCCACCACCGCTTCGACGTCGTCTTCACAGCAAGCCTCCTTCTGCCCTGCAAGCAACGCGAGGGCCCTCGAGGCGCGGAGCGACAGCACCAAGCGTGCCAGGACGCCCGACCGGAGCGAGCCGCGTGCCAGTCGGGCACTACCGGCGGCGCCGCCCGTCGCCCATGCGGAGTTTCTCTACAGTGCGCAATGCGTTTGTCAGCACGGCGGCGTGCCCAGGCCCGCCGGAGGCGCCCGCTGGCGCGCTGGACAGGTGGCGATTGTCACTCGCAGGGCGGAGCGGCATCATCACGCGCCATGGCTACACCCCGACACCTCCTGATCACTGGCGCCGGCACCGGCATCGGCCGCTCGGTCGCCCTCGAGCTCGCCCGCCGCGGCGCGTCGCTCACCCTGGTGGGGCGTCGCTACGAGCCCCTGCTGGCCACAGCGGCGGACTGCATGGAGGGCGGCGCTCAGGTGGTGCTCCCGGTGGCTGCCGACGTGCGCGATCGCGGTGCGCTCACGGCGGCCATCGCCGAGGGCGCCGAAGCGAACGGCCCGTACCACGGGGTGGTCGCCAACGCGGGTGTCGGGGGGCCCAATACAGCCGAAGACGATCGGTGGGACGACATCCTCGCCACCAACCTCACCGGCGCCTACCACACCGCCCGCGCCGCCCTGGAGCACCTGGCGCCCACCGGCCCACGCCACGTCGTCTTCGTCTCCTCCGTGCTCGGCCGGATCGGCGTCGGGGGCTACACCGCCTACTGCGCCTCGAAGGCCGGGCTCCTCGGCCTCACCCGAGCGCTCGCGATGGAGCTGGCGCCGCAAGGGGTCTTCGTGAACGCGGTGTGCCCCGGGTGGACCGACACCGAGATGGCGCGAGACGGCATCCGCGGGATCGCCGCTGCCACGGGTCAGTCGTACGACGCCGCCCTGCAGATGGCGATGCGCGACGTGCCCCTTGGCCGCATGAGCACGGCCGAGGAGGTCGCGCGCGTCGTCGCGTGGCTCGTGGATACGTCCACGGCGGGCGTCACCGGGCAAGCCGTCGACGTGAACAACGGCGCGTGGATGGGGTGAGGGTCGTCGTACTCCTGGCGGCGCTCGGATGTGCGTCCGCCGGCCCCCGGGAGCGGCGCGCGGAGGCGCTGCTGGACCTCGAGGACGCCAGCCGACGCGAAACGGCGGGCGAGGTCCTGGCCGAGCTCGATCTCTTGGAGGACGACCCCGCGGCCGCGTTGGAGCGCGGCGCGTTCACCTCCGGCCGCGGTCGACTGATCCGGGCCCTCGCAGCAGACGCCCTGGGTGACCCGGCGCTGGCGGTCGCGGAGCTCACGGCGCTGGTCGACGATGCGCAGCGCTCCGACTTGGGCTCCGAAGCCGCCGCGCCCACGCCCTTCGGCGCCCCGCGGGTGGCCCTTCACTGGCTTTACGACAACGCCGAGCTGGTGCCCGCAGGATGGTCACCGCGGGCGAGGGGACGGCCGGCGTCGCGGCTGAGCGCGCGCCTCGCGCGGGCGCCCGCCCCCCCCTTCCCCGCCTGTATCGGCAGCGTTGACTCCGCCACGCCGCGCGTCGACACCCTCCGGGGGCGCCCGATGCCGGCCATCGCGTGCGAGCCGAGGACCGCCGACAGACGCGACGGCCTCCCGCTGGGAAACAGCGGTCGCGGCAGGTATCGGGCGGTGTTGGGCCCGGCGTCCGAGGCGCTCTGGGTCGAGCTGCGGCTGCCCACGGAGGTGGCCACGCTGCGCGTGCTCCCTCCGCGCTCGGCCGATGGGGGCGAGGAGCGCCCCACGACGCGACAGCTCGCGCGCCGCCTGGCCGCCGGCGAGTCGCTCGAGGTCGTGGGCGTGGCAGACACCGCGTGGGCCCACGTCGGGCTCAGCGTCTACGCGGGCGAGGAGGACCCCATCGAGGCCCACGCCCCGCCCGACGATGGGCCGGCCGACTGGGTGCAGGAGCTGGCAGTGGCCCTGGACGCTCGGGAGGATCCGGCCGCCTTCGCGGTCCATGTCCGCGCGTTGCGCGAGTCGTCGCCCACGTTGGCAGCGGCCGCCGCTCTCGTACCAGGGGAGCGCTCCACCTTACGCCACACGGCCTTCCGGCGGAGCGAAGCGGACAAGGCGCGGCGCGACGGGCGAAGCAGCGCGGCGCGCCGGCTCGCCGAGGCCCTGTCCGCCAGCCGCGACCCACGGGACATTCTATTGGCCGCGGCGATCCTCGGTGAGCTCGGGCTCGTCGACGCAGCGCGGGCGGCGCTCGGCCGGGCGCAGCGCCATGCCCCCACGTCCTGCGCCCCGGCGAGGGGACGGCTGGAGCTCGAGCTGGACGCGGTGAAGCTGGGGGGATCCCTCGAGCTCCCACCGGGCTGCGAGCACGAGCCGCGGATCGCGCAGCTGCTCGCAGCGGTCGCGGCAGACACTCAGGCGATCGGGAGCCCCGGAGACGAGCCGCTCGCAGCGATCCGTCTCCTCGAGCGTCGGGGCGACTCCGCGGGCGCGCTGGCGTTGGCCCACCGCGCGGTGGAGCAGGCGCCCCGAGACCCGAAGCTGTGGCTGGCGCTGTCGGGCCTGCTCACGCTGGCTCGTGACACCGTGGGCGCCGACGCTGCGGCGCTGGCGCTCTGGCACGCAGCCAGCGGCGAGCTCGAGCCGAGGCTGGCTGCCCTGGCGCGGGGGGTGGGGGCCGAGCTCCTGGCCCTCAGCGGCTCAGTAGAGGCGGCGCTGGCGCAGGCGGTCCCCACGGAGCTCATCGTCGGCCGCTCGGCCGTGGTGCTGCTCGACCATGCGACAACGCTGAGGTTCCAGGATGGTCAGGGCCTCCACCACATCCGCCAGGCGCTCCGCCTCCTCGACAGCGCCGCCGTGGAGGCGTACGGGGAGGCCGACGTCCCCGCGAACGCTGTGCTACTGCTCGCCGAGACGCGCAAGCCAGACGGCGCCCGGCTCGTACCCGAGCGGATCGACGAGAAGGAGTCGGTCTCCTTCCCCGCGCTCGAGCCGGGCGACGCGATCGTCCTCGAGTACCTCACCCCGCTGGTGCCGGATCCCTTTCTTGGTGGTGGCTCGATCGAGTCCCCCTTCGCGTTCGACCTCTTCGACGTGCCGGTAATGGAGTCGTGTTACCGCGTTCTGGCGCCGCGGAACCGCGCGCCGGTGGTCCGTGCCGAGGGCGCTCAGGTCGCGCCGCTGAAGCTCCCGGACACGCCCTTCTTCGCGCCGCTGGCAGGCCAGGAGGCTTGTAAACGCCGCAGCCCGGGGGTCTCCGGAGAGCCCGAGGCCGCTGCCCCGCTTGCCGCGCTCAGCCAGACCCGCACCGTGTGCCTCGGGTCGTCGAGCGCGCCCTGTACCGACTCGCCGAAGGCGGTCGCCGAGCTGCTCCTCGAGGCGGCGCTGCCGCTCCTGCAGCCCGACGCGGCGCTGAGCGCGCTGGCCGCCACGATCCGGTCGGCCGGGGACGACAAGATCGGGGCGCTCTGGCGTGCCGCGCGGGCGTTGGAGGTGGACGAGGGCGCGTGGCTGTCCGTCCCGGCCTCCACTGCGCTCGCGACGGGCCGCGGCGAGCGCGCGGTGCTCGTGTGGGCCTTGGCGCTCGAGGCCGGCCTCGACGCCGAGCTGGTCCTGGCGAGGCCGGTGGACGGCGGCGCCACCACGCTAGACCGGGCCAACCCGCGCCACTACTCGGCGCAGCTCGTTCGAATCGTCGACCCGAGCCGCGCCCGGCCGTGGCTACTGGACCCGGAGTTCGCGATGCTCGCGCCGGGCCACGTGTCTCCCCGAGTCTTCGGGCAGCCGGCGCTCCGCCTCGGCCGAGCCGACGTAACGCCGTGGATCGTGCCGCGGCAGAGCGAGTCCGCCGAGCGAACGGTCCGCGTGGAGCTGGACCTTCAACGCAACGGCAGCCTCCGCGGGACGTGGCGAGAGGTCTCGCGCGGCGCGGACGCGATGGCGTGGCGGTCGGCGCGCACGGGCCTCGACAAGGACAAGTGGCGGGACGCGGTGGCCTCGCTCCTCGAGCCGCTGCTGCAGGGCGCGGAGCTCCAGCGTTTCAAGACCGAGGGCCTCGCGGGCGACGGCCCGGTCGAGGCCGAGCTCCGCTTCACCCGCGGCCCGCGAGAGGGACTGGAGTTAACCCTGTTCCCGATCGAGCTCGCCAACCGCTGGGCAAGCCTCGAAGCGCGACGCTCCGACCTGCTCCTCGACGTCAACGTGGTCATGGATCTCGAGATCGTCGTACGCGGGGAGGGCCTCTCGGAAGCGCCACCGGACGTCCACCTGACGTGGCGCCCTGGCGGCGACTCCGTGGGCGACGGCGCCCGAGGCGCCAGCTACAAGCGCTCCGTGGTGCACGAGGGGGGCTCAGTGCGGGTGCGCCGCGAAGTCAGGATCCACCCAGAGCGCATCGCGCCCGTGGACTACCCCGCCTTTCGGACCTTCGCGCTCGCGGTGGACCAGGCGGACGTGGTCACGGTCGCCCACCGCTCCGAGGCCGACGCGGCGTCCGCGGGCCCGGGTCCCCTTGCGCGGCCGGCAGGCGGGCGCTAGGTTCCGCGCGCTGTTTATGCCTGGGGAGCCACCCCCAGGTCCCCGGGCAGCCGGGCCGGGAGTCCGGCCACGAGGCATGCCTGGGGGCGCCGCCGCCGGCATCACTCGGAGACCACCTCATGCCCTGCCAACTCGAAGTCACGTTCACCGATCGCCTCAAGCAGGCCATGAGGGACAAGGACGCTCGCCAGCTCGAGGTGATCCGCGCCATCAAGGCGAAGATCCTGCTCGCCAAGACGTCCGAGGGGTTCTCCGGCGAAGTGGACGACGCGCTCTGGCTGAAGACCATCGCAGAGTACGTGAAGGCCATGAGCAAGGCGCGCGAAGAGTTCGTGAAGGTGGGCGAGAGGGCCGCTGAGAACGCGGAGCGGCTCACGTACGAGATCGACTACCTGAGCGAGTTCCTCCCGAAGCGCCTCGGCGAGGCCGAGACCCGCGCCCTGGTCGAGCAGGTGATCGCCTCCACGGGCGCCACCTCGAAGAAGCAGATGGGCAAGGTCATGGGCACGCTGATGAAGGACCACAAAGACGCCGTGGACGCTGATCTCGTCCGGCGCCTCGCCGAGTCGCTGCTACCCGCCTGAGCAATCGGCGGCAGCCGCGCGGGGAGCCCCCGCGAGGCCTATTGCCCCGTGAGCGTGGCCAACACGCCGAAGTGGTCGCTCGGAAAGAGCCGCGGCTTGATCGCGGTGTTCATCACCACCCGGGCCGTCCGGCCACGGAGCCCCCTCACCACCACGCGATCCAGGCGGCGCGACGGCTCTCCCGCGAGGCTGCCGGCCTTGGCCATGGGGTTACGCTCCCGATCCCAGGTGAAGCCGGGGAGCTTCGGGTGCAGGTCCCGGAACACGTCCACCCAGCCCGGAGCGCGGAGCACCGACTCCTCGGACTCGCCGTCGCCGAAGTTGAGATCCCCGGTGAGGACCACGGGACCGTCGTGCGTCGCGGCCGCCGCGAGCAGCTCCTCGAGCTGGGCCGCGCGCTGCTTGTGGTGTTCGAGCTGGAAGTCGAGGTGGGTGGTGAGCACGAGCCACGGCTTCTGGAAGCCGGGGACCTCGATCACCGCGCCCAAGCCCATGCGACGCCGGTTGTTCCGGAAGGGCACCTCCACGACGCGTACGATCGGCCAGCGCGAGAGGATCGCCTGCTGGTACCCCCCGGGCGTACCGCGGACCACCCGGTGAACGTGCCCGGGGAGCACCCCGTCCACGGAGCTCTTCCCCCCGCGAACGGCCACCTCCTGGAACGTGGCGATGTCGGGCGCCAACACCTCGAGCTCCGCTCCTATCGCGGCATAACGCGCGGCTGGCTCGGTGAAGCCCTGGTAGACGTTGAGGGTGACGAGGGTGATGAGCAGCTCCATAGACGCACCACAATGCCGCGTTCCGGCCCGCGTGTCAGGGCATCGGCTCCCGGCCCGAGCCCGCAGCGCGCACAGGCGCGCGGGTTGCGAGACGACCCGGCGTGCGGTTGACTCCGGGCCATGTGGACCCTCGCCCTCGCTCTCGCCCTCTCGATGGCGCCCCCTGTGGCGCCCCCTGAACGAAGCACAGCCGAGCTCATTCTGGCGCTGCCGGCGTGCGAGTCGCTCGAGTGCGACGCGGCGAAGGCGCTCCTGGAGCGCAAAGCCACGCCCGAGCTCCGGAGCGCGCTGTCCCACCTCAATGAGCTGGTGCGCTTCTGGGCCACAGGGCTGCTCGGGGAGCTCCGCGACCGCGAGGCCGTTGAGCCCCTGGCCACTTGCGCCGGTTTTACGCTGAAGGGAGACGCGATCTCACCCCCTCCAGAAGCGTCGGTGCGGGTCCGGGCTGGCGCTCTTTACGCGCTGGGGCAGCTCGGTGATCTTCGAGCCACACCGGTCCTCACCGCTGCCCTGCGCCACAAAGACGTGAACCTGCGGATCGGGGCCACCCTCGGTCTCGGGCTCCTCCGCGACCCTGCGTCAGCGGACGCGCTCCTGGGCGCGCTCTCGGACAAGGACGACGAGGTCCGAGGCTTCTCCGCGGCGGCGCTGGGCGACCTGGGCGAGGTGCGGGCCGTCGCCCCGCTCGCCCTTCGCCTCCGCGAAGACGTAAAACCGGGGGTGCGCGCGCTGGCGGCTGGCGCCCTGGGCCTCCTCGCGGGTGGGAGCCCCCCCCAGACAACGGCCCTCGACGCCCTGCTGGCGGCGCTGGAGCAGGACGAGGATCCCGAGGTGCGGGTGGAGTGTGTGCGGGCGTTGACCGGGAACGCTGGCGCGCGGACAGCCCTCGAGAAGGCGAAAGGTCAGCCCGACCCTGTTGGGGCGGCGGCGCGCGCCGCGCTCGAGGCTCGCTGACCGCGGGGTACCACGCCGAACAGTCGGCGTCCGCCGCCCTGCGCCGCCCTGGGCTAAGTTTGACACAGCGACTCGCGGTAGCTTTCATGGCGCGCCATGAAGCCTCTGCTCGTCGTTATCGTCGCGGCCCTCGCGTGCTCGAAGTCGCCTACCCCCGAGTCCGTGCCTCCCACGGCGCCGCCCACCCCCGCCGAGGCGGGGACGCCACCGCCCAGCGCGGCTCCCGAAGCCGGGGCTGCGGCTGCGGCCGAGCCCGTGGCGGAGCCTGCCGCGGCCAACCCGGCCAACGCGGGCAAACCGGCCAACCCGGCCAGCCCCACCGAAACAGCGCCCGAGGCGGTACCAGCGCCACCGCCGGCGCCGCGCCCCGGCCTCGCGCCGCTGGCCGCGCTGCCGGAAGTGCCCGAAGAGATCCTCCCGCTGGTCGCCCGGCGCGCCGCGATGAGCTGTCCCGAGGGCGCAGCGCCCTGCCCCGCCGTGCTCTCGCTGGCCGCCAAGATCGAGGCCGAACCGGCCGAAGCAAAGACGGTGGTCGAGTCCGGGACGGATCAGGAGAAAGCGGCGATGCGGCGCGCGCTGGCCCACGTCCGCGCCGAGGCGTGTGACGAGCTCGTGATCGGCGCGTTGTTCGATTCGTCGGGCGCGCTGGACGCCACCATCGCCGAGCGCGTGCGGTTCTTGCGAACGAACGCCGCGGTGAAGCCGCTCTTGCAGCGGCTCCCGAAGACCGCCGGAGAGGAGACGATCGCCATCCTCGACACCCTCGGCGCAATCGGCACCGAGGACGCGAAGAAGGCACTCCTCGCAGCCCTGGACGACAAGACGCTGGCTCCGTACTGGGGCGAGGTGTGCCGGAACGTGGCTCGTAACGCCCCGATGGCTCCCGCGGTGCTGACCCGCATCCAGGAGGTGGGTCAATCGCTGGCGGCTACCGAACGTCAGGCCGAGGGCTGCCGAAACGCCGAGGCCGCGCTCCGCATGCTGGAGAGCGCCGGCAGCCTCATCTACAACGTGGCCGGGCGCCAGGAGGCGCACGGCAAGATCCTGGTCCGGCAGCGGCGCGATGCGCCCCACCTCCTCGACGTATCTCTCGCCGCCAGCGCCGACGCCACCTGCGAGGCCCCGGGAGAGCTCCACACCACCTTCGTGGTGAGCCTCGGAAGGGACGGCCGACCGGTAGTCGGAGCGGGGATCCCGGCAGCGTTGGGCGAGGGGCCCTCCGGCCAGCGCTCGGTTTACTTCCTCCGTTTTGACACGTTCGAAGGGGACAACGCAGGTGGCTCGGTAACGGGGCGGCTCTACGCCACCCGTAACCGTGACGGTGACCAGCCCCACCTCATCGTCTCGGGTCCATTCGACGGCGTGCTCTGCGGGCAATGACCTGCCGGGCTCAGCATCAGGTTTACCGAACATGACTCAGCGCCAGCCAGCCTCAGTCCGCCTCCTCCCGCTGCTCGAAGCCGTGTGGGCACAAGAGCGCTCAGAGTTCACAGGGCTGCTGCGGATCATCCTGCCAGGCGAGGAAGCTCGGCTCTACTTTCGCGCCGGTGAGCCGCGGTTGTGTGCTGGGGCGGCCACCCACTACTCACTCGGCGCCTGGCTCCTGCGCTCCGAATCGGTCAGCTCGAGCGATCTCAAGGCGCTCACTGAGCGGGCAAGCGCCGAGGGCGTGCGCCTCGAAGAGCTCCTCGTGCGGGAGGGTCGGTTCAGCCCGGAGAAACTGCGCGCGGCCCAAGACGCCATGAGCCACTTCACGTTCGCAGACCTCGCAGTGCGGGCCGAGTTCACCCTCGAGCCGCGCCCAGGCGATCCGCCGCGCATCGTGGACAACTTCCGGCTCGACCCCGTCCGCGCGATCCTCGAGTACACCGCGCGATGGGAGCGCGAGCCCCCGAGGGTCCTCGGCTCCTTTATCCGGGGGCCTAACTTCGACGAGCGTCGAACCGCTATGGAGCGGGTCTTTACAGGGATCGGCGAGAACATCATGCAGCGGCTCGAGCAGGGGCCGGTGACGCCCCCTACCCCACCAGACGCCCCGCAGCGCGGCGGCGTCGTGGTCGGCGCTGCGAGCCCAATGCACCGCACGCTGCTCGGCGCGGTCCGCGTAGGCGCAGCCGCCCTAGTCCCCGTGAGGGTCGAGGCCCCGGATGCCTCGGCGCCCTCCCGGCCCGAGGCGGGACCTTCGGTCCTCGTGGGCCCACGGGTCGCGGCGTTCGAGCTCAGCGGACTTGCGGCGCGCCTCGCGGAGGAGGGCCTGGCGCCACGACCGGTCGTGGCCCCCGCACGCGCCACCGTCGTCCGATCGTCGCTTCCCCCGAGCGCGCCGCCGCCACCGCTCGCGGAGCTCCCTCCGCTGCAAGCCACCCCGCCACCGAGCGGCGAAGACGACCTCACCGAAGCCCTCGAACGCGCCGTGCGCGCCGCCGCGGAGTCGGAGATCGACGAGGGCGAGGTCTTCGGCGTGCATATAGAGGACTCGAAAGCGCCGCGCGCGAAGCCGGCCGAGCGGGCCCCAACCACCACAGCCCCGAGCATCCGTCAATCGGGCGCCACCAGCCGTCCTCCAGCGGAGACCCCGCGGCCCGCGGTGGAGGCGAGACCATCGGGGGTGGTCGTGCGCTCCAGCGCCCCGCGCACCCGTCCCTCCGGGGGACAAGGAGCGGTCGCGGCGCTCCTGCCACCTGCACCCCCGCGGCCGTTGAACCCCCAATACGCGGCGCTAGCCGACTTCCGTGAGCTGCTCGCCCGAGCCGGGCCGCTCGAGGCGCTGGGCCAACCTCCCGGCGCCCTGCTGTCGTCGCTCAAAGAGTCCTTCGTGACGCTGCGCTCCCGGTTCGACCCGGCCAACTTCGGGGAAGGGGGACCGGGGGTGGCGGCCATGGCGCGCGACGTCACGGAAGCGCTCGAGCGGGCGTACTCGGACCTTACGTCGCGCGAGACGCGCGCCGCGATCGAAGCCGCAACCGGCGGGCTCTCGTCGCTGGAGCTCTCGAGCTACTTCGCCGCCGACGGGCTGTACCGTGAGGGCCGACGCGCGCACGCCGCCCGCGACCATCGCGCAGCATACAGCGCCTTCCAGCGCGCCTCTCAGAGGTACCGGAGAGAGCCCGAGTACGCGATGTGGGCCGCACAGGCGCTCTGGGATCTGAGCCAGCAGGAGAACGGCGGCGCCGTCAGCGACGTGGCGTTCGATTCGATCCAGCGACACCTCGATGAGGCGCTCGAAGTCGCGCCCTCTTATCAGGCGGCGCTCCTGCTCTTCGCCCGCCTCGAGCTGGAGCGGGGCCGGCCCAACGAGGCGCTCGCCCGGTATCAAACCGTGCTCGAGTTCAACCCTGCGAATGTCGAGGCAAAGGCGGCAGTCAAGGAGCTCGCGGAGTACGCTCAGCCGGTGAGCAATACCGGCAAGATCCTCGGCAGCCTGGCGGCCCGTCTCGTGCAGGGCTTCAAGAAGGGCGAGGGATGATAATTACGCTCACCATCGTGAGGGACGGCAACAGGGAAGCGCTCCGCTTCGCAGACGCCACGGTGATCGCGCTTGGGCGCGCCGCGGGCAACACGCTGCGGCTCTCCGACGCGAAGGTCTCCAGCCTTCACGGTGAGCTGGTCCGCCGAGGCCAGCGATGGGTCTATCGCGACCTGCGCTCGACCAACGGCTCGTGGCACGAGCGTGACGGGGTCCGGACGCCAGTGGACGGCGTGGCCACGCCGGAGATCGCCCTCGCGAACGGCGACCGCCTCCTCCTCGGAGATGCGGCGGAGCCCGTGGTCCTCGAGGTCGGACTGCCGGACGATGTGCCCGCCGCCGCCCCCCGTCCCACCGGCGAGCACACGGTCGTGGCACGGCGTGGGATCCCCACCGACGACGCCGTGGCCGAAGGTCTCCTTGGCGCGTCCAGCCCGGAGACCGCCCGCCTCCTGCGGCTCCTGCGGGAGATCGCCGCCGAGGAGGACCTCCCGGGGGCCTTCGCGTGCGTCTCGGATTATCTGTTCGAAGGGGTGCCGGCGGCCACACAGCTGCTGCTGGTGCTCGAGGACGAGCCGACCCTCGTGGGAGCCCGCGGCCGCGACCCGGTCGAGTCCGGCGCCGTGCGGTACCCGCGCGGCCTCGTGAAGGCGGCGATCGAACAGCGCGAGGCGCTCAGCGCGGTGCTCGGGGACGAAGAGACGAACGACGAGAGCCTCGCGCGTGTCGGGGCCACCGGCGCGATCGCAGCCCCTCTCAACGCCGCGCGCCCGGCGGACGGCACTCTCGTCGTGCTCCTGGACACAGCCCCCGCGGCAGCCGACCTAGACCGGATGGCGGCCCTCGGAGCGCAGCTCGGCTCCGCCTTCACCACCACGCGCCTCCTCCGTCGCCTCCGCGCGGTGGAGCGGCGCCTACGCGAGGAGAACCGGGCGCTGCGCTCCCAATCCGAGGTCGACGCCACGTTCCCGGAGATCATCGGGCGCTCCCCCTCCATGCGAGCCGTCTTCGACGCTATGCGGCTGGTCATGGACACCGACGCGACGGTCCTGGTGCTCGGTGATACCGGCTCGGGCAAGGAGCTCGTGGCGCGCGCGCTCCACGACAAGTCACGCCGCAGCAGCCGTCAGTTCGCAGCAGTGAACTGCGCGGCGCTCTCGGAGAACCTGCTCGAGAGCGAGCTGTTCGGGCACCTCAAGGGCTCCTTCACGGGGGCCGTCGACAACAAGAAGGGCCTCTTTCAGGTGGCCGACCGCGGCACCCTCTTCTTGGACGAGCTAGGCGAGATGTCGCTCACGCTGCAGGCGAAGCTGCTGCGC
>SXOO01000224.1 GCA_005776725.1 Pseudomonadota bacterium
AGCTCGTCAGCGCCGGCGACACCTTCTACTTCGGGTATCTCACCGCGGACGGCGCTGCCCTCGGCGTGGTCTTGATCACGCCGGACGACTGACCGCCCGGGGGCTCGGCCCGGGCGAGGAACCGGGGTAGAGTAACGACCCCACTGATGGACCCTGCCGCAGGAGACGCCCTTGTCCCAGCTCACCGACGCCCAGAAGACCGCCGTCATCGACACGCTGAACCGCATCATGGAGCTCGAGCTCGCCGGTGTGGTGCGCTACACCCACTACGCGCTGATGGTCTTCGGCTTCAGTCGGATCCCGATCGTCGACTGGATGCACCAGAACGCCACGGAGGGTCTCGCCCATGCCCGCGCCGCAGGCGAGCTGGTCACCTGGCTGGGAGGCCACCCGTCGCTCGGGATCGGGCCGCTGCTCGAGACGGAGAAGCACGACATCGGCGACATCCTGCGCGAGTCGCTCGACCACGAAGGGGAGACCCTCGCCAGCTACTACCACCTCCTCGACCTCGTGAAGGACCGAGACGTGCGCCTCGAGGAGTACGCACGCGACATGATCGTCGCCGAGATCTCCCACCGCGACGAGGTGGACAAGATGCTGCGTCGCCCCGGCCAGACCGGCACCTACTCGGCCTGACCGAGAGACCGCGGCCCCATGGCCTCCAGCGCCTGAGCCAGGTCCCGAATGAGCACCTCGGGCGGCTCGAGGCCCACGGAGAGGCGCACCAGGCCCTCGGCGATCCCTGCCGCGCGACGCTCGTCCGGGCTGAGCTCGTGATAGCTCATGACCGCGGGCTGCTCGATGAGGCTCTCCACCCCACCCAGTGAAGGCGCCAGGAGCGGCACCCGGCAGGCATCCACGAAGGCCGAGACCTCGGTATCGCTGGCGTCCACCTCGAAGGTGACCACCGCTCCGAAGCCCCGCATCAGCCGGGTCGCGACGGCGTGATCGGGGTGCGACGCGAGGCCCGGGTAGTGCACGCGCCGAACCCGTGGGTGCTGCTCCAGCGCAGTCGCCACGGCGAGCGCGGTAGCGTTCTGGCGCTCGACTCGAAGGGGTAGTGTCTTGAGCCCGCGGCACAGCAGCCAAGCGGCGTGGGGATCGAGGATCCCGCCGAGGACGCCTCGCAGGGCTCGAATGGGGTCTACGAGGTCGACGGCACCCAGGACGGCGCCGGCCAACACATCGTTGTGACCCGACAGGTACTTGGTGGCCGAGTGAAGGACCAGGTCGGCGCCCTGTGCCAGCGGCCGCTGGTTGATCGGCGTGGCGAACGTGGCGTCCACCAGGAGGCGCACGGACGGGTGTGAGCGGAGCGCGCCGGCGAGCTTCTCGAGGTCGATGACGCGCAGGTTCGGGTTGGTGGGGGACTCGGTGACGACGACGCGCGTGTTCGGGCGAATCGCCGAGATCACGGCGTCGATGTTCGCCGGGGGCACCACGCTCACCTCCACCCCGAAGCGCGCCAGCGTCCCGAGCGCGAACTGCCGGGTCCGCCGGTAGCCCTCGCCTGTCAGGATCAGGTGTTGGCCTGCGCGCAGCATGGCGAACAGCGCCGTGGTGAGCGCCGCCATGCCCGAACCGAACAGCGCGGCGTCCTCGGCGCCCTCGAGCGCCGCGAGCTTGCGCTCGGCCACGCTCACGGTGGGGTTGCCGTAGCGGCCGTACTCCTCGCGGCTGATCTCGCCGTCGAGGTGGGCCTCGAGCTCTGCGGTGTTCGCGAACGTGTACGTCGCGCTCATGACCAGCGGGGGCGGGACGCCGTTCCCGGGGTGTTGAGCGGGCTCACCGCCGTGGAGGGCGACTGAGTACGGATCCGTCAAATCGGGTGGGAGGCGGGGGCGCATGGGCGGAGCGTAGTATTGGGCGCGCTCCCTGGCGAGACCGGGGCTCGTGTGGCAGCGTTGGGCCAAAATCAAGGACGGTGCTCATGGCTGAAGACTGGGTAGACGCGGGAGACGCAGAGGCCTTCAGGCAGCCCGGGCTGCACGCGGTTCGAGTCCGCGGTGCGCGGCTCGTCGTGAGCTACGTGGACGGCCGCTTTGGGGTGATCTCGGGGCTGTGCAACCACGCGGGGGGACCGCTGGCCGACGGCCGGCTCGACGGCGACTACGTCGTGTGCCCGTGGCACTACTGGAAGTTCCATCGGGAGTCCGGTGTGGGCGAACCCGGCTACGAGGCCGACGCGGTGCCCTCGTATCCCGTCCGTGAGGAGGGCGGGCGCCTGCTGGTGGATGTGGCCAACTCCACCAAGCGGCGCAAGCAGGTTCACGCGCCGCACCCGCTCGCTCGCACACCGAGCCGCTTGCCGGGCCCGCCCCGCGTGGTGGGCATCAGCACCACCGCGATGACCGCTGGCCAGCCGCGCTTCAGTACGTCAGACACGCTGCTCGAGGTCGCGCTCGAACACGCCGCGGCGCGCGGGCACGAGACGCGGCTGATTCGGCTACGGGACCTCGAGTTCAGGGCGTGCGAGGGCTTCTATTCGAAGTCCGCCAGGGCGTGTACGTGGCCGTGTTCGATCACGCAGATGGACCCGGAGGACCAGCTCGACCAGGTCTACGAGGCGCTGGTCCACTGGGCAGACGTCTACCTGATCGCGACGCCGATCCGATGGGGCGCCGCGAGCAGCCTCTACTTCAAGATGGTGGAGCGGATGAACTGCATCCAGAACCAGGAGACCATCGCCGGAAAGCACCTGCTGAAGAACAAGTCCGCCGGCTTCATCATCACGGGCGGCCAAGACAACGTCCAAGGGACCGCCGGGCAGATGATGGGGTTCTTCGCGGAGCTCGGGGTCCAGTTTCCGCAGTTCCCGTACATCGCGCACTCGCGTGGGTGGAGCGCCGAAGACATGGAGAACAACGTGCGCATCGTGGCGGAGAGCGAGCGCCTGCGGGAGGGGGCGCGGGCCCTGGTGGAGCGCTGCGCGGAGATGGCGCAGCTGATGCTCGACGGCTCGGTCACCGAGAAGGCGTTCGTCCGCGGGGGGCGCAAGGCGTCGCGGACCTCTGCGCCCGAGGCTGACGCCGGCTGAGCGCCGCCGTGTCGGTGCATCCTTTCACGGAGGTGCTCGTCTTCAGGGACGTGGGCTGCGACGCCGGTGCCGGCGCCCAACTGCCGGGCCACCACGACGTTGGTCCCGCTGGCAGCACACTCCCCAAGCTTTCAGGAGCCTCCATGCACGCGACCCCGACCTCCGCTGACGACATTCGAACCGCCGTACGTGACCGCTACGGTGCCATCGCCACGGGCTGCGCGCCCGCGTGCTGCGGCAGCGGCGCTCCCGCGCCAGCCGACATCGGCCGCGCGCTTGGCTACTCCGAGGCCGAGCTCGCTTCGCTGCCCGAAGGCGCCAACCTCGGCCTCGGCTGCGGCAATCCCCAGGCGGTCGCCGCGCTTCGCCCGGGCGAGACGGTGCTCGATCTCGGGGCCGGCGGAGGCATCGACTGCTTCCTCGCGGCGCAGCGAGTGGGTGTCACCGGCAAGGTCATCGGCGTGGACATGACGCCGGACATGCTGGCGCGTGCTCGCGAGGCCGCCCGCTCGAGGGAGGTGAAGAACGTGGAGTTCCGCCTCGGCGAGATCGAGGCGTTGCCCGTGGCGGATGGAACGGTCGACGTGATCCTCTCGAACTGCGTGGTGAACCTCAGCCCGGACAAGGAATCTGTGTTTCGAGAGGCGCTCCGCGTCCTGAAGCCCGGCGGACGCCTGGCGATCTCGGACGTGGTGCTGCTCGAGGCGCTGCCCCCGGCCCTCGAGCGAGACCTCGCCGCGCTCACGGGGTGCGTCGCGGGCGCCGCCACCGTGGGCACGCTCGAGTCCATGCTGCATGCGGCGGGCTTCGAGTCCGTTCAGGTGGTCGTGAACGCCGCCAGCCAGGAGTTCATCCGCGAGTGGCTCCCCGGTGCCGAGCGTTACGTCGCCTCCGCCGCGATCACCGCCACGCGCCCCGTGGGAGAGGTCTCGTGCTGCACGTCCACCTCCACGTCCATGACCGGCGTCGAGGCCCCCAGCGTCGCCCCCGTCGCGGCGGCGCCCGAGAAGCGGAGCTGCTGCGCGCCCACCTGCTGCGAACCCAGCGCGGCCGCGAGCTGATCGTCGTGCACGCCGACACCGCCCGAGAGACCTGGCTCGCGCTCGACCAGCGGCTGCGCCCCTTCGTGGCACGCCGCGTCGCGATCCCTGCGGACGTGGACGACGTGATGCAGGACGTCTTCGTGCGCCTGCACCGGGGAGTCGGCGCGCTGCGTGATGAGCAGCGCTACGGTCCGTGGCTCTTTCGGGTGGCCCGCAGCGCCCTCAGCGACCACCACCGGCGCGCTCGGAGACACCCGAGCGCGCCGGCGGCGGCGGCTCCCGAGCTTCCGGCGCCTCCGGAAGCCGAGGTCGACCTCAACGAGCTCCTCGCGGCTGCCGTGCGCCCGTTCGTGGCGACGCTTCCTGAGCCGTATCGGGAGGCGTTGACGCTCACCGAGCTCGAGGGGCTCACGCAGCGCGAAGCGGCGGAGCGCCTCGGGATCTCGCTCCCCGGGATGAAGTCACGCGTGCAGCGCGGCCGGCGGCTGTTGCGGGAGGCGTTCGAGGCGTGCTGTGCGGTGGCGCTCGATGCCCGGGGTCACGTGGTGGCCTGCGAGCCCAAAGCCGACTGGGTCGTCGGGTGCTGCGCTGAATCCCCCGAGCCACGGGCGGGTGGCGCCGCGAGATCCTGCTCGGGCTGAGACCGACCTCGTTCTTCGGCGGGCCCAGCGCGTGGCCGGGGCAAAAGAGCTCCCTGGGCCACCAGGTGGTCCCGGCGATGCACCAGGTCGCGGAGGTGCTCGGTGTCCGGCGCCGCGATGAGACGAAGCGCCACGGCGAAGCCATCGGTCGCTTCGCCCTCGGACTCCCACGCCACCACGACGTCGCCGCTGGGGCGCGGCGAGAGGCGCGGACCACGCTGATCTGGAGCTGGAGTGGCCTCGTCAGCGTCCTGGCGACTTCAACCCTAACGCACACCGCTCCGCCCGTGCCCGAGCAGCATCGGCGAAGGCGGCGAGATGAGCAGCGTCGAGCCCGGGCGCCATCAGCGCAACAGCGACGCTCTCAGCTTGCACGGCCACCGCTTCGCACAACTCCCAGACACGTCGCCGGACGAGCGGAAACCCGAGCCCGCCCTCCTCCGCGAAGGCCCGCCAAGCCGCTTCGTCGAGCTCGGCCAGCGTCGCCTTCTTTCCGACCTTCATCGCGAAGCCGGGTGAGAGTTCGGGATAAGCGACGGTCATCAGGAGATCGTAGAGCGGCGCGAGCCTCGTGCCGCCTTCTGCGTAGAGGAGGGAGAAGTTCTTGCCGTGGGCATCGGCGTTGCCGGCGATGACGTTGAAGATCGCAGCGTCGAGGAGGCGGAGCAGCGCGTCCGCCGGCTTTCGTGTGGCGGCCCGCACCAGCGCGAAGCAGTCCCGAAAGGTGGGGCCCTTCTCGCGTGCGTATTTCCGTTCGGGCGGCACTCCGAGCGCCTGACAGAAGTCTTCCTGGTGGATGCGCTGCGTGTGACCACTGTCGATGATGCGGTCGTAACGCTCGACCAGAAGGAAGCTCCGTCCGTGAACCACTCGGGCCTCGACCCGCGCGACGTCGAGCCCACAGGCCACGGCGAGCCGCATAACGAAGGCCTCGTTCTCCGTCGTCGCCGCGAAGCGTGTGATGGGCGGCTTCAGGATGTGTGTCGTGGGCTCACCCTGGGCAGGGAGGGCGACGGCGTCGTTCACCAGGACGACCGGGAGCTTCGGCTGTGCGCCAGCGAGAGAGAGGCGGAGCCCACCGTCCCCTACGAGGAAAGGGCGTTTGGGGAGCGCGTCGAGGACTGCGCTTAGTCCATCGTCGTCGAGGGGCGAGGTCGAGCTGGGCCCGTCGTCCCGTGTCGGGAATGGCTCACGGGGGCGCACGCCGTCGGGCAATAGCTGGAGAGCGCCGGCCACGTCGCCTCCCAGGCTGTCGAGGAGTGAGAAGTCGTTGGCGCGCGACACGCCGAGGACGCTGGCGACGGCGTCACGCGCCCCTTCTTCCGGCAGGAGGCCACCGAAGAACGGGCGACACTCGCGTCGCGTGAAGGTCCCCTCGCGTTTGGGGAGCGAGCGCGAGAGTGGCCGGCCGTCGGCTCGCTGAAGGTAGTCAGGCGAGTATGTGAAGCCCAGGTCTCCGTGCTCGTCCTGGGTCAGCTCCCCGACGCGTCGATCGTCCCACCAGACGTGAAGCCGCCGCATCATGGCTCGTCAGCGACTGGCCCGAGCTCCACCTGGCAACCGAGCGCCTGCAGCACTTGGAGCGCCTTGCCGAGCTGGGCTGTCGCTTTGCCCGCCTCGAGGTCGACGATGAACCTCGTCCCGACGCCGGCCACGCCGGCGAGCTCGTCCTGGCGCAGGCCTTGTGACTTGCGCGTGGCTCGAATGAAGGCGCCGAACTCGTGGGGGGTGGTGGTCTTCACTGCATCTTCCCGAGCGGGAATGCTACTGCATCGGAGGCGAGAACTCAACACAGAATTTACCGATCGGGAATATCTGGGTCGCTTGACCCGAACCGAGTTGCGATCTTTCCCGACCAGGAAAGATCGGCCGCCTCACACGTCACGATGGGCGGAAGTTTACCGATCGGGAACGTGGCCCAGTCAGTGAGCGAGCTCTCATGGGCCGGACGCGGCACTCCGCACGACCTCGCGTATCCTCGATGTGTTCAGCTCCCAGTAGGAGTACGTGGGCTGGGCCTTCACTCGGCTTGGGACGCATCGCGACACGTACGGTCTCTCGGCCGCCGAACTGACGCCCGCCGCGTTCCGGCGCGTTCGCGCGGCCCCGTCGTAGCTTCGAGCCCGGATCCATCACGAATTCACCGAAGCGCGACAGCGCGGAGGTGAACCGGGCCGGGGAGCTCTGCTGCCCCGGCCCCAACAGGAATTTGTGCCGCCGTCGCCAGCTGCGGAATCGGGGACGGCTCCCGTACACTCTGGGGAAAGCTGTAGTCGCACAGTGGACGCCCGAAGCCGTAGCTCCACCCGTATGAGTGAGCAGCGACCAACTGCCTCCTCGACCCCTGGTGGCTGAGCAAAATGCGCTCGCCGATGGCGACGCCCGCGTGGCAGGGCACCGCTCACTCCTTCGAGTCGGGCCTTACCTGCCCCGTTTGCCCTGTTTGCCCGGCTTGTCGACCTTGACCTTGACCTTCACCTTGACGTCAACCGCCTTCCCAGGGTGCGTCACGACCTTGTGAAGAGTCTTTCCGGGGTGCGTCACGGCCTTGAACACTCGGTGCGCCTTGGCCCGCGTCTTCAGCATGGTACGAACCGGCTCGGGGCGGCCAAACCGCCGCGCCGGATGGTTCGCGCCGACCATCCAAGCGCCAATGACGAACGTGCCGGCTCGCCAGTGCCCGGCCACCCAACGGTGTCCTGGGTTGTGGCTCTTGCGCCAGTGCCCTTCGACCCAGCCCTTCGGCCCGTGATGCCCGCCTACCCAGTGCTCGCCCGGTCGGTTCTTCTTCGGGGCCCAGTACCCGTGATGCCAGGTTCCGTAGCGAAAGCGACCCGGAACCCAGCGGTGGCCGTCTCGGGCCGACTCACGCCAGTGGCCGTCCACCCACGCGCCGTCCCGCGTCCAGTGACCAGGGACCCACAGGTGCCCGGCGCGCTTGGCCCTTGGGTGCCAGTGCCCGATGACCCAGCCGTCCTTGTCGGCGCGCGAGTCGACCCAGTCGTACCCGTCGCGCTCGACGGCGCGCCAGGTGCCGTCAACCCAGTAACCGTCCTCCGCGCGGTGGCCTGGAACCCAGACCATGCCCGTCGGGGCCGGCGCCACCGGGCGCCAGCCGGGCTCTGTCCACTCACCATTCTCGTTGACCCCAGGCGCCCGCCATTCGAAGCCGGCCTGCTCACGAACGCGATAGAATCCGTCGGCTGAAACGCCGTCAGGCCGCGTGTACCCGTCCTCCCACACCCAGTCGATGTCCGGTGCCTCGTCCGCGTCGTCTTCTTGTGCCAACGCGCTCGTCGGCGCGACGCAGATCAACAGTCCCACCCAAATCTTGTTCACTCGGTCCTCCAGCTCTGATCAGCGGTGAACACTACCTCAGCCCGCAACGCAGAGGAAACGACGGCCAGGATCATCGGTTGACGTTGTTGGCCAGGCCTAGGTTGGCTGCCTCGTGGGCCGAAGGAACCGGCAAGACCTGGTTCGTGATAGTGCGCCGTAACGGCACAATAGACTGCGGAACTTGCTGACTCTGCGTCGAAATGGAGCTGCTAAGATCTCCTCACGTAAGCGTGGAGGCTCCGATGAAGGCTCGTTTGGTCTGGTTCGCAGGATGGGTCCTTGGATGTGGAGAGTCGGTGCCCGGCGCTGTCCCGGGGATGGATAACCCGCAGGGCGACCCCTCTCAGAGTGTGGGTGAGGGGGAGCACCGCGTGCCTGGCGCCGCGGGAGATGACGTGCCGCCCCTTGAACCGTTGCTACCGGGATGCCTCTACGCCGAGGCGATCGAGCCGGTTGAGCCGCAGTCGCCAGCGGCCGCGTGCCTGGAGATCCGACTCGGTCTCGATGGCAGCCGGCTTGAGACGACCACACGGCGGACTGCCGCTGACAGCGTTGGCACACGCACCACGACTGAGATTCGCAACACGGCGGGTGAGCTGACCGTGCGACTGGTGGACGCCCACGACGATCGCGCGGCGCTGGTCTTCACGTCGGTGGAGCACCTGGACCTGTTGCCCAATGCGACCTTGCCCTACACCTATGGGCAACCGGCGACCTACTCGCTGACCTACGAACGGGACACAGCTGGCCGAGTCGTCCGAGAGACCTCGGACCTCGCGATGGATGGTGTTACCGACTCCGATGAACGCTGGACCTTCAACGCCGAGGGCGTAGTCATTGAATATCAACTGAGCGACCTCGGCGGCACCGTCTACACGGAGCGGTTCAGAGGAGACGGCGAGCCACTCGACCGCATCGACTCAGGTGGCTACGGCACCCGCTGGACCTATGGCGAGAGCGGGCTCCTCGAGCGGATAGACACGCTCTCGGCCGGGCTCGTCACGGAGTATCAGCGCTTCGAGATGCTGGCGCCGGGTAGCCCCGCTAAGAGCACCCTCGTGCGGATCATTACGACCACAACGGGGGCGCGCGTCGAAGAGGTGCAGAGCGAGAAGACGTGGACCTATGACGACGCCGGCAGACAGAGGAGCTCGGAGGGATGGGGGCTCGTGGAGGGTCACATTCGAACTCACCGGGTGGAGTGGGACGCCCTGGGCCGCGAGACGCTCTACGTCGAGGAGAATGAGAGCCCGTCGTGTCGTCGCTACGAGCGAAAAGCGAGATGGGCGACAACGGGAGACGCCCTCCTCGATCAGCTCACGACGTGTGATGGGGCCCTTTTCGAGCACGTCTGGTCCGACTTCGACCAAGCCATGCGACCCATCCGGACAGAGCGGATCTTCGTCGGCAACCCGACGTGGACCGTCCGTCAGCTCGACAACCGAAGCTACGACGCCTGTGGCGCTCAGGTGTTTCGAGAGCACTACTACAACGACAGTCTCTCCTCCCGTGAGCGGCTGATCCTGGACGAGCGTGGCCGCATCCTCTCCCGCACGAGCGAGAGCCAGACGGTGAGCCCTGGGACGGCCACCTACGAGTACGACAGCGCCGGACGGCTGCTCGGCAAGGACGGCAAGCGGTGGTTCTACGACCCTGCTGGCCGCCTGGTGCGGGTAACTTACGGTGAAGACGGACAAATTCTTGGGGATGGCGAGCCCCCCACCGGGGAGACGCTCTTCTCGTATAGCTGCCCTTGACGCTCGCGTGTCCCGCCCCAAGGGGCGCTGTGGCGGCTCGAGGCGCCTACGAACACCGCCAGCGTCAGCGAAGGCGCGCCGGGTTGTCCGTCAGCGGCGAGCCGAACTTCTCCGTCGCGTCGCCCGCGTCGCGGGGGCGCACGTTGATCACGGGCACCTTCGGTGAGCGGATGGCGAACACCGTGGCGTTGGCCAGCGAGCCGTTCTCGCCGCCGTTGACCCGACAGCCGTCCTGGGTGACCTGAATGTCGTGCGGCGCATACGACGATTGACCGCTCACGGTCTCGGTGCCGTCGTGGAACTTGAAGCCGAACGCGTACGAGTGGTTGCCATCGGCGTTGTAGAAGTAATGGACCACGTTGTCGCAGAGCCCCACGTAGGTCTGCCGTCCCTCGGTGGACACAGCCTGTAGCGCCGCGAGCTGGGCACCCGAGAGCACGGTCTGGAAGGGCGTGGGCAGATACTGGAAGACGTCGCCGTTCGTGAAGTAGTTCTGGAACGGGAGGCTCGCCGCGTACTCCACCACGGTCCACCCGCCGCCCTCGGTGACCATGTCGCAAGGCGCCTCGAACGGCGGCACGCCGCCCGCGCCGTCGGGGTCGAGCCAGTAACGAGCGCTGGGGAACGACGGCGCCGCGGCGTGGAGCGCCTTGCACGTGGTGGCCGGGTTGAGGGCCGAGCTGCCGTCGGCGAAGCATCCGCCCACGCCGCACAGCTGACCGGCGGGGCAGCCCGAGCCGGTGCCGCTGCATTGGGCCGCCACATCGCCGCAGTCGTCGGTGATCACGGTGCCGCACGGGACGCTCGCGGCCGACTTGCAGGCTCCCGAGCACGTGGCGAGGCGCAGGTAGCGCTGCCCGTCGCACCAGTAGAGCCGGGCCGAGCCGGCGTCGACCACGATCCGGCCGAGGTCCCCTGCAGCGCACGTCTGGCCGGCGACGTTGCCGCTCGCGAAGCGGGCGCCGGAGAGGAGGCTCCCCTGGAGGTCGAGGCCGCCCGACACGGTGACGGCGCCGCTCACCGTGCCGCCCGACGACGAGAGGAACAGCGCCCGCGCGGCAGCCGAGAGCTCTGCGGCTCCCACGGCGCCGTCGGCCAGGTGCTGGCTGTTGAGGCAGGCTGTGCACGCGAGGCCCTGCGCCGCGACGGCGGTGCCGGCTGACTCGGCGTAGAGCGCCTGAGCGGCGGTGCCGGCCGACTCGGCGTAGAGCGCTTGAGGGGCCACGTGCATGGGGCGGCGCGGCAGCTCGGGCTCAGCGTCTACCGTGATCCCCACCCACAGCGCTCCGGACAGCGCCGCGAGCGGCAGCGGCTGCCCGCCCGGCTCGTCGCCGAGCGCCTCCGAGAACATGCCGTCCGTGACCACGACGGTGGCGTCCACCCCCACCCAGATCGCCGCAGCCTCCGCGCTCGCGCTGGCGTAGAGGCGCCACGTGAAGGCGTAGGTTCCATCGGTGGCCGGCAGCCCGGACACGCCCGCGAGGTGTCCTTGAACGGCCACCGTGCGCGGTAGCTGGGCGTGGGCGACGGAGACCAGCCCCGTAGCAATGAGCCCCAAGGCGCCGAGCCGACATGGCAGGATGCGCTGATGGTGGTGTGTCATGGGTCGTCTCCTGGCCGAGTGAACATGCAGCTTCGCACGGCGCGCGAGCCGGTCTCCAGTGCGACGTCCGCGGCGGCCGCGTTCAGCGTACGGTGGATCGGAGGATCCGCTTCAGGCGGTGGCTGCCAAAGAAGCAGGCTGCGAGCAGCACCAACGGAGACAGGTGCCACCGCGAGGAGGGCGCTGTATCGCAGCTGGGAGCCACGGTCGCCTCGGCCGAGCGCTTGTAGTAGGGGGTGCAGATCTTGATGATCTCCGGGAACTCGCCCCCCGTCCTCTCCATGCAGAGGGTCAGCGACTCGGACATGATCTCGTCGTCTTCGACCTCCCCGTTGAGGTTCGTGTCGACCGAGAGGGTCTTGATCAGCCCGTCGCAGGGCGCGCAGAGCGGGTGTTCCTTGGTCCATCGAGTGGTCGTGAGGAACGCGGGGCCCCCGCCGCCGGCGGGGCCTGTGCCGCCCGAAGGCCCGCTGGTGCCCGGAGGACCCTCGGCACCTGTGGGACCCTCTACGCCTGGCGGCCCCTCCTCTCCGGGCGTACCGCTGCAGACCACGGAGCTGTGGTCGACCTCGTGATCCTGGAGCTCTCCGTCGGCGGGCGAGTCATCGCGACCCGACTCGATGCGCGTCCCGCCTAGAGGGCAGAGCGGGTCCCCTTCCTCGAGATCCACGAGGCGCACAAGCGACCCGACCCCGTGGCAGACGCTGGCGCTGCCGGTGATGACATCGCCTTCGTCGAGCAGCCCGGTTCGGTTTTGATCCACCGCGCTCGTCACCAGCGTGCCGCCTGCAACGCAGGGCCCGCCCGCTTCGATCGGGGTCATCACGATCAAGCTGGAGGCGCCGGCCTCGCCGGAGCACACCACAGCCTCTCCGAGGGTCTCGGCCTCAGACACGACGCCATCTCCGTTCGAGTCGAGGCCAGAGGTGACGAGCGAGCCGCCGTGGGGACACCGCGGGTCGCCGACCGGCAGCGGAGTCACGGCGACGAAGCTCTGGGCGGCGGCGGCTCCTGAAGCGCCCGAGCACACCGGCGTCACTGAGGAGAGCTCACCCGCGGTGAGCGTCCCGCTGCCGTCAGCGTCCACCCCGGTGCTGACCAGGGCGCCGCCCGCGGGGCAGAGCGGCGAGCCGGGCGGGAGCGGGGTGGTGAGCAAGACCCCACCGCCAGGTGAGCTCCCGACCACGCCGTGGCACAACGCGGCGTCGGTGACCACCTCGCCGGGCCCGAGTCCGCCGCTGGCGTCGTGGTCGTACCCGAAGCTCAGGAGGACGCCGCCCGCCGCGCAGTCGGCGCTCCCGGGGCCAAGGGGTGTGGTCTCCACGAGCACGCTCGCCCCGGGCGGGCCAACCGTGCCGACCGGAGCGCAGACGAGGTGCGTGGTGAACGCGATGTCGGGGCTCCCGTCGCCGTCGGCGTCGGGACCCGTGGTGATCTCGAGGCCTCCCGCCGGGCAAGCGCCCGCCGCGTCCTTCACGCCGACGGACGCCGGGGCGGGGCCCGGGGCGGAACAGGCGGTGCTGGTGAGCGCGATCTCGAACGGTTCGAGCGACCCGCTGGCGTTCGTGTCTGTGCCGCTCTCCAGCTGCAGGCCCCCATCGGGACAGGCGGGACTGCCGGGCGGGAGCGTGACGATCTGCGAGAGATCGGCGCCGCCGCCCGAAGGGTCGGAGCCGACGCAGACCTCCACCGACGAGGTGATCTCGCCCCCCTCGAGCAGACCATTCGGAGGATCCGCGTCCAGACCGGCCTCAAGCGTATAGCCGCTCGACTCGCCACAGCCGGCGCTCGGGATGAGCCGCAGGAGCGGTCTCTGGGCTGCGGGACAAGCGAGAGCGCTGGACTGCGGCTCGGCGGGGTCGAGGTTCCCGTTCGAGTCGAGGTCGAATCCCATGAGGATCCGGATGCCGCCCGCGCAGGTGCCGCTGGAGTCTGGCTCCACGAGGACCATCGGGGCAGCACTGGACCCCGGGCTGCAAACGGTGGCGGACGCCAAGACCTCCGGGCCGTCGAGGGCGCCGTCGAACGCCGTGGCGTCGCCTCCGCCAACGTCATAGCCCACGGTCAGAAGGTGCGCGGGGCCTGCGCAGTCGCTGCCACCGAGCGGAACCGGGACCAGCGTGGTGAGCAGCGCGGGCGCGGGGGCCTCGACAGCGCCGATATCGCAACCAGCGCCTTGCGGTCTCGGCAGTCCCCGCACGTCCGTTGCAGTAGCGCACTCGCCCGCGTCGCTCACCGGGCTGGTGGGGCCCGGTATGGGGAGGCCTGGCGGGTACGACGCCGTGTCGAATGCAGAGAAGTTCGCCGCGGCACCAACGATGTCGGTGGTAGCGAGCGTGATCGGGCACTGGAACAGGGAGCCGATCAGGTTGTGCCCGAGCGAGCTGACACCGCCCGCCGCCGTGCAGTCGGGGCCGGTCGGCAGCGCCGAATTGCCCACGAGCGCCGTGTTGCGAAGCGTGAGGGAGCCGCCGGCCTCGACGTAGGCGCCGCCTCCCAGCTCTGCCATGTTCGCGACTACCGTGGAGGACACCACGGCCGCGTCAGCGTTCTCCACGTAGAGACCGCCGCCGGCGCCGAAGTCGCCGTTTCGGGCGATGACGGTGTCGCGGACGCTGAGTTGGGCTGGTGAGCTGGGCGAGCCGATAGCCGCCAACGCCGCGCCGTACTGGGCCCGGTTGTCGACCAGCACCGAGCGCTCGACCAGCAGCGAAGCGCCAGCCTCCACCAGCGCGGCGCCGCCGCGGGCTCCGGAGCACCGGCGAACGACCGCGTCTCGGAGGGTGACCGCTCCGGGCTGCACCACCCGGATCGCCCCCGGCGTGTCGTGTACGGGATCCGCGACGGCGTCTTCGATGACCACGTCCCGGAGCAACAGCGTGCCAGCGGACACCACCGACCCCGCGTTGGGGCTGCCCTCCTCCGCAGTGCTGGTGCCACCCGCCAACGTCAGGCCCCTAGCCTCGACGGTGGCGCCGCTCGGCACCTGGATGAGGTGTCCGCTCCCGACCATGCGGAGCACCGTGAGCCCAGGTCCGGCGCCGATGAGGTGGGTCTGGCCCGCCAGGGTCAGCTTCCCGTTCAGGAAGTACACGCCCGCTGGCAGCCGGACCTCGTTCACATCGGGCTTTCCAGCGCCGCAGTCAGGGTGAAAACCGGGCGCCGCGGCCTGCAGAGCCTCGGACAGGCTGCACAACCCGTCAGCGGCGAAGCCGGTGGAGTTGGTCTCCACCGTAAATGACGTAGGGGGGGCCGCGCGAACACCCGAGGCGGCCGAGAGCCCCAGGACGAGCAGAGCACCAAGCGGGTTCTTGCGCATGGGCGACGTTAGGCGCCGGCGGATCGGCGTGTCAACACAGCGGGTTTCCCCAGCTTCGGGCCTTGGCCACGGGGCTTCCTCGCTACTCCTGCCCCGCCTGCGCGCCGGCGGCCCGGAGGGTCAGGCGAACTGCAGCGGGGGGCGCTCGCTCGAGTCGGAGCTCGAAGGTGTCGGTGCTGGGACCCGCCTCGGAGAGTCGAACGCGCCAGCCGTCGGGCAGGATCTCGATCGCCGGTGGGGGCGGCTGGAGCCGTGCTTCGCCGGGGTGATCGGTCCGGGGCACCGCCGACACGCGAGCCACGCAGCCAGGCGGCGCGGATACGGAGACGTGCAGCGTGCGCGCGCCGGTCGGTCTGGGGATCCGGAGGTCGATCGGCTTCTCCCCGTGGAACATGCGGACCAGCGCGTCGGGGTCCAACGCCTCGGGCAGCAGCGACAACGACTCCCAGAGCCGGGCCGTGTCGACCACGATCGTACCCTCCCGCCAGGGGTCCGACTTCACGGCCTCATAGAGCGACAAGGTCATGAAAGGCAGGCGGATGCGCTGGAGGCGCCGGTGGTGGCGATCGAGGTGGTCCAACGCGCCCTGCGTGAGCGATTCGTCAAACTCCGCGCGGCCAAAGAGGCGCTCCTCGAAGGCGGCCACCCAGAGGCGACGCACGCCGTGGTGCCGAGCCAGGCTCTCCACCGGCAGTCCGAAGCTCCGCACGGGTCCGAAGACACGCTTCGAGGCACGGCCCTCGCCGAAGTAGCTCCAGATCGACGGTCCAGGGTGGATGTACTTCGGGGAGCGCCCCTGCAGCACGTACGCGAGGCCTACGGTGTAGAACGGGGCGGGGAGCACGTAGAGCGCGTCGCCGTTCTCCGCGCTGGCCAGGAGACGCTCGCAGGCGATGTCTTGCGCGGGCCGTACGCGCTGCGCGGCGCCGGCGGCCGAGAGCCCGAGGGCGGCCAGGACCAGCGGCGCGGTGAGCGCACGCCAGACGATTCGCCCCCGCCCCGCCAGGACGCCCAGCACCCCGAGCGCGAGGAACACACCGACCGCAGGGACGAAGCCGCGCAGCCAGCGCCAGCCGAAGTAGACCCGCCCCGCGAACTTCTCCACGTGGAGGCCATAGCTGAGCCCAAGCAGCGCCAGCACGAGGAGGAGCGGCACGCCCACGAGCGCCGCGACTGTCGGGTAACGCCGCGCGCCCACAAAGGCGCCCACGACGAACACCGCGCTCAAGGGAGCAAGCAGCCAGGGCGCCTCCCCGGGAACCCCAAGCAGCACCCGCAGGTGCTCCACCACGTAGGCGCCGAAGCCCGGCGAGAGGGGGTAGACGACCTGGGTCACCTGGTTGTCGTCGGCGCTCATCACGAACTGCCGGGCGATCTCGGGTGCCCACAGGGCCAGCGCCGCCGCCATGGCGAAGCAGGTCCGGAACAGCGGCCGGAGCTGAGAGCCGCCGGGCCCCTCGGCCCCCCGGCGCAGCGAGAGAACGAGCGCCGCCAGCACCTGGCCCGCGGTGAGAAAGATCGCGAAGTAGTGCGTGAGGAACGACAGCACGGACACACCGCCGTAGAGCGCCCAGCTGCGGCGATGGCCGTGCACGAGCGCGCGGTGGAGCAGCCACGTGGTGACCACCGCGAAGAGCGCATGAAGGGCGTAGGGCGTGGCGTCGCGTCCGTAGCGCAGCGCCAGGGGCAGGAGCGAGCCCGCGAGGGCGGCGGCGACGCCCAACGAGCGACGCCCGGTGGCCTCGACGACCACGCGGTAGACGAACACGGACGCGACGAGCTGCGCCAGTAGCGCAGGCAGACGGAAGAGCCACTCCTCGTGTCCGAGCAGCGCGACGCACCAGAGGAGCACCGCATAGCCGGGGGCGTGAGCCCGCTCCGCGACCACGGGCGCCGTGGCCACCCCCCACGGCGTGCTCGCCGCATAGGCCTCCTGGAAATAGGTGTGCTCGAGCAGGTCGAAGGGCTCATCCAGGATCCAGAGCCCCCACGCGAGCACCGCGGTGGCGGGCAAGGCCGTCAGCAGGCCCGGCCAGAGCGGCGGACGTGGCGGCGCCACGCCGGACGGGCCGCCCCGGAGCGCCACGGCGGCCGCGGCGAAGAGCGCCGCGAGCGCGAGCGCGATCCAGAGGCCAAGCCGCGAGCCGGACTGCCGCTCCTCGCGGCGGGAGGGTGGCGCCACGACGGGGAGGAGCACGTCCGACGTGGTGGAGACCGGCGAGGACGTGAGGAGCCACGGGTATGGCGCGCCGCCGTCCGGGAGCAGCGCCAAGACCAACGAGGCCGGGGTGTCGGCCCCGCTGGGCAGCACCAGCTGGAAGGCGCCCGAGTTGAGGTCCACCGGGGCGCGCGCCAGGGGGGCGGCGGTGAGATCGCGGCTTGAGTAGGCCTCCACGTGGCTGGGGCCCCAGGCGGCGTAGTCACCTGTGAGCCGCCCGTCGAACACGGGGGCGGTCGCGAGGATCAGCGCGAGGAGGTGGGTCACGCGAACATCATGAGCGCGCGGCGCGGGATGTCACTTGTTCGGACAGCGCCCGCGGGAGGGGCGCAGGCGGCGCCGAGAGATCAGCGACAACCGGCGTTGCGGCGGCGGAGCGCCAGGAGCGCCAGGGCGCCCAGCGCGGTCCAGGGGGCACTGGGTCGCGCGCCGGGGTCACACCCGGAGCGACGTCGGCCGTCCGTGGTGCCGTCGTTTCCGTCCCCCGCGCCATCGGTGCCGTCCGAGGCTGCATCGGCCCCGTCGGAGGTTGCCGCGTCGGCCCCGTCGGCGCCGTCGGCCCCGCCGCCCGGGAGGCAGCCGCGGAGCTCGGAGAGGCCCAGCAGCGCCGCGCACACCCGCCCGGACGGGCAGGGATCGTGGGACGCAGTGCACGGCTGCTGACAGGCGAGGCCTTCGCCAGCGTCTTCACAGAAGCGCGTCTCGCAGTCGGTATCGCTGACGCAGGTGTCGCCCACCGCGCCGGCCCCAGTGAGCTCGCAGTACCCCGAGGAGTCGTCCTTGCGCATACGCTGGCAGGCCCTGCCAGCGGAGCAGTCCGAGGCGCCGAGCAGGCACCCCGTAACGCAGGAGCCGCCGTAACACACGCCGGAGTCGCAGTCGGCGGCCGCGTCGCACGGGGCCCCGACGCCGCCCGCGCCGCTGGTTTGGCCGGGCACGCAGACGTCTGCGCCCGAGACCGCCACGCACGTCAGCCCGGTACCGCACGCGCCGTCGCTGCATGCATCACGGCAGAAGGGGGGGCCCTCCGTGCCGGGCGTGACCACGCAGTGACCTGAGTCGCACTCGGTGCCCAGGTTGCACGCGGAGCCGGTGGGGAGCGACGTGACCGGGACCTCGGACTTCGGCACGCACGCCGAGATGCTGCCGCCCTTGGGGAGGTAACACACGAGGCCCCCGGAGCAGCCGGCATCGTTGGTGCACCCCTGGCGGCACGCCTTGCCGCTGGTGGTGGTGAAGCACAGGGCCGAGGCGCACTCCGTGGAAGCGGTGCAAGCCTGCCCGTTGCTCTTCTTGGCCGGCGCCTGCCCCACGCACGCCCCGAGCGTGTCTCCCTGGTAGGGATAGCAGTCGAAGCCCTCCTCGCAGTTGTCGAGCTCCTCGTAGCAATAGTGCGTGCAGTACTGGGTGTTCTCGACCGGCTGGCAGAACAGGGGCGCCGCGCAGTCCTCTGACGTGTCGCACGGGTCGCCCATGGGCGCCTTCCCCTGGGTGTCGTACGCGCAAAAGCCGTTCGAACACAAGAGCTTGGTCGTGTAGTACTCCTCGCCGTTGTTGGCGTTGTCGAGCACGAAGGGGCACTCGTCGTCAGAGCCGCAGTTGAAGAGCGCGCCGGTGGGGTAGAGGAAACACGCCGCGCTCTTGTCGTCTGCGTGGAGCGACGCCGTCTTACCGTAGGGGTCGGCCGCGGGAGCCATGGTTGGCGGGTCGTTGCCGTTGAATGGGCAGTCGTAGCCCTGCTGCTCGCACAGGTTGTGCTGCAGCCCGAACATGTGGCCGATCTCGTGGATCGCCACGCTCTTCACGTCGCTGGTGTTGAACTTGCCGGTGGTGCTCCAGTTCGTGGAGTACCCGTTGAACGCGATATCGGCCTCGAAGATGGTCCCGTCCACGTACGAGAGCGGCGAGGTGACGCCGAGGACGTAGTTGCCGAAGTCCCAGCTGGAGTCCTCGACCCACACGACCTCGCTCTTGTCGTTGGGCTGGGCGCCCGTGGCCAACACCGACACGTTCGGCGTGGTCCCCTTCTGCACGAACGCCAGCTTGGAGCAGGTCACGGCCTCCCAGTCGGCGAAGCTGGCGAGTACGGCGTTGGTGTCGCTGGCATCGGACACGTCCGAGGATCCCTGGGACGTGAGGTAGTACGGGATCGGCATCTTGTTCCACCGAACCGTGAGGTTCAGCGGGGTCTGATTGATCGCGTACGCGGACGCGAGCGCGGGGGCGAGGACGACGAGCGCGGCGGACCCAACCCTCACTGGTGGCCACCCTTCAGGGCGCGCACGGCGCCGAGCAGCTCATCGAGCGTCTCGGGCGCCGCGGGCGTCTCGGACCCGTGGACATCCGGGCTGCCAGGGCGCGAGACGAGGTGCGCGTCGCCTAGTGAGCGCGTCACGCGCCGCACGCCGCCGCTCGTGGTCACCGTGAACTTGGCCTGGCCGAGGCCGGTCAGCGCATAACGCGGCGCCGTTGACGGGGGGCGAGGGCCCAGGTCCTCCAGGAAGAGGACGACCTCTTCGCCCGGGGTGAAGCTGGGCATGCCGGGGATCGTGAGCGCCCACTTCCCGCGTCTCCCACCCACGAGGTCCAGGCGCAGCAGCTGGCGGGGCGCGCCGGCGAGCGTCTCGGCGACGGCGATGTCGACCTGGGTTCGAAGGCGACGTTCGTCGCCGCCCACCGCGACGACCTCGACGCGGGTGACGGTGCCATGAACGATGACCTGGCTCGCGTGAGCGAGCTCGTCGAACGCGAGGCGTACGATCGTGGTGGCAGAGGCCAGGGGGGCAAGGGCGAGGGCAACAGCGAGAACGAGGCGGCGCATAAGAACTCCTTCGCCGAGGGGGGCGGAGCATAACGAAAACCCGCCTTCGCCGCGCGAGTTCTCTCGTGTTGCTTCAGCCCTGGCCCCGCCCACCCACGTGCCGCCGGAGCGCGAGCAGGTAGCGCAGCACCACGGGTACGGGAAGACGCGCCTCCTTGGCCACCTCTTCAGCGATCGCGAGGCTGGCCCATCCCTCGTCGGCCAGGGCCAGGATCCGCGGGGTGGCGCGCTCGAGGGCGGCGCCGTAACGGCGAAGCTCGGCGTCCGTGAGCGGGGTGTCGGGCTCCGAGAAACGACCGGAGAGCCAGTAGAGCGCGCCGAGGATCGCCATGGGAAAGCCCAGGGGGATCGCCAGCCCCCCCGCCCTCAGCGTGAAGCGTGGCTCGAAGGCGAGATCGAAGGCGACCATGAGGACGCCGAGGGCGACGAGGAAGAGGCCGCGATGCACCACCACAGGATCCGGGCAGGCCGCCAAACCTGCAAGCGCGGCTGCGCGTTGCCGCGGACCGGTGTATTAGGCGTCTCATGCGCTTCGCCCTGCTCTTCCTCGTCGGCTGCGCCGCCACGCGGCCCCTCGCCGTGGTGGCCGTCAACGACGTCTATCGCATCGCCTCACCCCCGGAGAGCCCCGAAGGCGGCCTCGCCCGCGTCGCGAGCCTGGCCCGAGAGCTCTCCGCCACCCACGACGTCATCGTCACGCTCGCGGGCGACTTCGTGTCGCCAGCACTCGAGACCACGTTCGTGTCGAAGGGCCGGCACATGACCGAGGCGCTGGACGCCGTGGAGGGCTCCGCCGAGGACGCGGTGCACATGGTGGCCACGCTGGGAAACCACGAGTACGACCTCAAGCCGCCGGACTTTTGCGCGGCGTTCAAGGGGAACCGGTTCACCACCGTCGCGGCAGACTCGGCGCTCTTTCCACCCTGCCTCGAGACCCCCTTTCCACGCTGGGTGTCCCGAGAGCTCGGCGGGCAGCGTGTCTGCATCACCGGCACGCTCGGAAAGCTCACGCCGGGTATGGGCGCGCCCGCCCTGGAGCCAGACGCGCTGCTCTCCAGCCGCCCCGAGGGCTGCGACCTGGTCCTCGTGCTGACGCATCAGGACATGGCGGACGACGTGGCGCTCTCACGCTCGCTGCGCGCGATACCGGGCCTCCCGCGGACCGTGATCCTGGGCGGTCACGAGCACTCGGGGCTCGTGGACGTGTCGGCGGAGCCGTGGGTCCTGAAGGCGCCGTCGGACGCACGGCGGGCCTTCGTGCTGGAGTTCTCTGACGGGGCCGTGCGCCTCTCGGACGTGGTCCTGAGCGGGGCCGTGCCCCCCGAAGCGCCAGACGTGGTCGCGGTGGGCAAGGCGTGGCGCGACAAGGCGCTCGCGGCGCGGAACATCGATCCCGCGATCTGGTCGCAGGTCCTCTGGCCCGCGCTCCCCGTGGCCATCGAGGGCGAAGAGACCGCGCTGCGTGGACGCGAGACCACGCTTGGGAACCTCGTGGCCGACGCCCTGCGCCAGCTCGAAGGCGCCGAGCGCGCCGCGGTGGTCAATACGGGCTCGCTGCGCCTCGGGCGGGACATCCCCGCCGGCGCGGACCTCACGGTCGGCCACCTCCTCGAGACCGACCTCTTCGAGGCCGAGATTGTGGCAGTCGCTGGCGTCACGGCCGCGGAGCTCCTGGCGATCGGGAAGGACTCGCTCATCGGGTGGCCAGGCCAGGGGCGCTTCCCGGCGCTCTCCGCCAACCTGACCCTCGACGCTGCCGGGATCCGGGGCGCGGGCGCCGCCGTGACGCTGCTGACCACCAGCTACATGTGCACCAACCCGAAGGGCGCGGCCGAGAACCCCGCGCTCCATGCGGTCTGCAAGGCCCGACCGGACTCCGTGCGCCGCGTCGGCGTGCTGCGCGAGCTGGTTCAGCGCTGCCTGTCCACCGAGGCCTGTCGCGAGGCCGTGGGGCGTGACCTCACGACGCGCCGGATCGACCTGCGAGCGCCGTCCCCGACCAGCCCCGCGAGCGCTCCGCAGCCGTGATGGCGCCCGCGCTGCTCGCGGCGCTGCTGACCCTGCACGGGGCGGAGCTGATGCCAGCGGAGATGCCCGCGACGAGGGTGTCTCCCGGCTGCGAAGCGCGCCCCACGGTGCCCGTGTGGGTGGACGCGCGTGACCTCGAACCCGGTTGTCGCCCCGGGGGGGCCGCGTGCCGAGCGCGCCACGGGGTGCGAGTCACGCTACGACCGCAGGCGCTCCCCGGGGGCGGCGGGGAGCCGTCCGAGGCCGGGGTGCTCCACAACGCGCCGAGCCCTGTGGTGTTCGAGTGCACGACCGGCGCGCCCGTGCTCGCGGACGGGGTCCTCGGTTGCCCAGGGGGAGCGCCACGGCTTCGGCCGGACGTAACGCTGCCGAGCTGCGTGACCTCCCCCGGCGCCGCCGTCCCGCGGGTGCGGGCGGGCGACCGCCCGGTGACGGCGTCCCTGCACTCGCTCGCGCGCCACCTCCCGGCCACGCTGGCACTCGTCGCCGCCTGCCTCCTGATCGCCGTGGTCGCCGGCTGGCGACTCCCGCGTTCGAGTCCGCTGCCGCCCACGGCGATTCCCCGCATGGAGCGCCTGCGGCTCCTCGGGCTCACCGCGCTGGCGGCGGGCCTGCGCTTCACCGGGCTGGGCGACGAGCCGCTGGAGCAGAACGAGTTCACGTATGTGATGACGTCCATCGGGCACGACACGCCGTGGGGTGTGCTCTGGGACGTGAACGCGCTGGCGCAAACCCACGCCCCCCTGCCCCACCTGCTGTCGTTTGCTCTGGCTCCGCTCGGGGTCAGCGAGGCCTGGCTCCGGGCCCCCTCGGCTCTCGCCGGCACCCTGGCGATCCCGGTGGTCTTCTGGGCCGCATGGCGCCTCGGGGGGCGCGGGCCCGCGTGGTGGGCCGCGGCGTTCGCGGCCGTGGCGCCCGTACACGCCTGGTACTCGCAGGACGCGTCGCCCTACGCCCTGGTGACGCTGTTCGGCGGGGCGATGTTGGTGGGCGCCGAGAGCCTCTTGCGCGGGGGCCGCGGCGTCCTCCTGGCGGCGGCGGCAGTGCTTGGCTTCTACTCGCATTACTACGCCTTGCACCTCGCGCTGGGACTCTATGTCGCGCTGCTGGTGCTCGGGTGGCGAGACCCGGCGCAGCGCCGGAGGGTGCTGCGCTCGGGCGGCGTCGCGGGGGCGTTGGTGGCGTTGTGGCTGCCCGCGTTCCTCGAGGCCTACGCCTGGTCCAAGGGGCACTCCACCGCGTATCAGCGCGAGGCGGGCGTCTACCACCCCGTGGCCAACCTCGCCTTCGACGTCGCGGACGCGCTGCGCCTCGTGGCGGGTGTGCCGTGGTTCGCGTGGCCCTTTGGCGTCGCGGCCCTCGGGGTCTTCGCCGCGCGCTTCGGCCGGATCCGCGACGCGCGGAGCGCGCTCTTGTTGTTTCCGCTGTTGTGGTTCACGGCGTTCGAGCTCGTGAACCGCGAGAGCTTCCTTCGTGGGTTGTACGACGGCTACTACTTCGGAATCCGCTACGCGCTGTTCCTCTTCCCGGCGCTCTGGATCCTGGGGGGGCGGCTCGCGGCAGCCTCACGGCTCGCCATGGCGCTGGGGGCGGCGGCGCTGGTGTTCGGCGCCGTCGAGTCGGTTCAGACGCTGGCGCGGCCCGACAAACCCGACGTGCGGGCCGCTGCGCGCGAGGTGGCGGGCTTCGTGCGCGACGGCGACGCGATCGTCGTGGGGCCGGCTGTGTTCTACCAGCACCCGTGGCACTGGTATGCGGCGACAGAAGCGCAACGCCAGGCGCTCCGAGTGAACGACCTGATGCGAACGCCCGAGTGGCGCGACGGGGTGCTCGGGGTGCTCACGGACCTGGTGGAGCCCTACGAGCGGAGCCTCGCGTCCGCGTTCGTGCAGCGCGTGGTGCTCGTGGACCACACCCAGCACCTCTTCGGCCGGCGCGAGTTCTCCGACCGTCCCTCGAGACGCCTCGAGGAGGCGCTGCGCGGGTGGCGGGAGACCTGGCGGCGCGACCTGCACGATGTGTCCATCCGGACGTTCGTGCGCGCAGAGCCCGGGGTGGCGCCGCCTGATTCTCTGCACTTCGGCTGGGACGACGCGCCTTGGCTTCGCGCAGCGGAGCCACCGGGACCGTGGCGTTCGCCGGGTCGGCGAGTCCGCCGGCAAACGGAGCTGCGCGTGCCGACGGGCGTGGTCGTCCACCTCCGCGTGGGCGCAGCGCCCATGGGCCCGGTCAGCGCGGCCGCGCCAGCTCAGGTCACGCCGGCGAGCCTCACGGTGTCGCTCGAGGGGAGGCCGGTGTGGACCGGGACCGTTACGGCGGAGTTCACCGAGATCGCCCTGACGGTTCCCTCAGGTCCGGGTGACGCCACGCTGGCCTTCGAGCGTGGGCCGTCGCCCCCGGGCAAGGCGCCATCCGACGTGGTGCTGGACACCCTCTGGACCACGCCCCTGGAGGCGGGTCAGGAGGCGACCGGCCGAACGCGCTGACGCAGCCGCGTAACGCAGGCCTCCAGGGTGCGCGAGACGCGGGTCTGTGCCGCGATCACGTGGAGCTTGGGCCAGGTGGCCTGCTCCCCCTGATGGACGAGCCGGCGCAGAGCCTCCGGCGAGGCGTTCCGGAGGATGATCCCGTAGTTCCAAGCGGTGACCGGCGGGTGCAGCGTGATGTTGCCCGTAAAGCTCTGGCGCGCCGCGCCGTGGGTCCACTCGAGCGCGCGCTTGAGGCCAGCATGCGTAGCGCGGCGACGGGCTACATCCAGCATCTGGACGGCCTGGGTGAACGCGCTGGTCGCGAGGAAGTCGGTGACCGTGGGCAACACTCCCGAACGGGCGCGCGCGTCCGTGAACGGGATGAGGTGCGCGTTGGTCTGGCTGACGATCGTGTGGTTCACGTTGAGGAGGCGCGCGAGGCGCTCCGTGGGCAGGTCGCTGGCGATGGTGCCGTCGATCCAGCGCTCGCCGGGCACATACTCGGTCTCCTGCCCGCCCTTGCGCTGCATGAGCGTGCTCGGCGGGAAGAGGCCAGGGATCGCGCAGGACGCACGTGAGGCGCTGGTCACGAGGACATCCGGGGACGTGAGCGTGCAGAGGAGCCGAGGCTTCTGGCGAGCGCGTATCGGCGACACGGCGATGCAGAGCGTTCGCCCGGTGCGCGCAAAAGCCTCAGCGAACGTGAGGTCATTCATGTTGCTGCGGATCGCGGTGAGCAGCTGCTCCTGGCTCATTACCGCCTGCTCGCTGCGCATCTGATCCGTGGACAACCGACGAAAGACCCGCGTGTAGACGTGCTCCTCCGGGGCAGCGATCACCTCGGCGAGCTCGGCCTCTGTCCGCGTGCAGAGGCCCCCGGCGATCATCGAGCCCGTGCTGGCGCCAGACACCACGGACGGCAGCAGCCCAGCCCCGTGGAGCGCGCGGATCACGCCGATGTGGAACAGGCCGAGGCTGGCTCCGCCGCTGAGGAGCAGCGCGGACCGCCCAACGGCGTGGGCCTCGCGCTCGAACAAGGCGAGGCGCTGCTCGAGGGGCACGGGGATGTCCCCGTCACAGAGATGGTCGAGCGCGCTGCACACCGCGTCCAGGTAGCGCTCGACCAGGCCCTTCGTGCCGATGAGCGACGTGCCGTAGAGCCCTGGGTCGGTGACCTCGTTGAGGTGCCGGTGCAGGCTGTCGTGCAGGTGCGCGGCGAGCTGCATTGGATTGCCCGCCCGCCGGAGCGCCTCCAGCTGCGAGAGCGAGCTGCGAAGAGCGACAGCGTCGTAGTGCCGCGAGGTGTCGTCGGCGCGCCAGTCGGCCCCCCCAGTCGCCCGGTCGAGCTCGGTGGCGGCGGCGAGCCACTCGTCGTAGCGAGTGGCGGTCTCCAGGGCGCGTCGGAGGCGGGTTTGTGAGCGCAGCAACACCCCGCGCTTCTAGCGCAGGTGGGTGTCGGCGTCACGCGGTGCAGCGGTCAGGAGACGAACTCGGCCGAGAGCGTGGAGGCCCTAGCAGCAGATGAGGATTCTCGCCTTGCGAGGCCCCCACTCCTCCCGTAAAACTGCGCCCGTTGGAGTTCGACCGGGACGGCGTCGCCTCGGCTCGAATCCGGACGGTTTCGACCCCGACGGCACGCCCACCTCATCCGGTGAGTTTGCCCCCCTCCGCGCGTGCAGGTCGCCCGCGCGAGCCTCCAGGTGGTCGTGATCGCAAGCGCGTCCTCCCCGCGGTTCACGCGACGGTTGGCGCCGCCGGATCGAGTCTCGACGCCCATACGCCTGCGCCGAGCCCACCGGCTCCGTCCCCGCTGGGCGGCACCTGGAGGCAACCCGTGAACGAAAGTAAAGTCGACCCCTCAGAACCTCCGTCGCTCGGCCTGGGCCGCGTGGCCGTCGTGCACAACGTCGTCGCCGACGACGTCGCCGAGGAGGACGGCGAACCCCCATCGTTAGCCGCCGACGCCGAGGTCGCTGAGACCGCCGCGCTGATCGCGCAGAGCCTCGTGCGCTCCGGCGCCGAGGTGCTGTTGCGGGGCGTGGCCGATAACGTCGATGAGGTCGTGGCCGAGCTGCGCGCGGCCGGCGTCACGCGGGTCTTCAACCTGGTCGAGGCGGTCGGCGGAGTCGCCGCGCGCGAAGCCGAGTTCGTCGACGCGCTGGAGCGCGCACGCCTCCCCTACACCGGCAACGGCACCACCATCCTGCGCGCCGCGTTCCACAAACACGTCGCGCGACAGATCCTGGGGGCCTGCAACATCCCGATTCCGCGGGGTGTCGAGGTGTGGAGCGAGGCCGACGTGCCGCTCCACGGCTATCCGTACTTCGCCAAGCCGTCTCGAGCCGACGGCTCGATCGGGATCGACCAGGGCTCGTTGGTCCGCACGCCCGAGGCTGCGCGTACCCGCGTCACCTGGCTGCTCCGTACGCTGGGCGGTCCCGTCCTCATGGAGGAGTACCTACCAGGCGCGGAGATCAACGTGGCGCTGCTCCCGGTCGATGAACAGCTCGTGGGCGTGGCCACGGCGATCGACTTCTCGGCGTACGGGCCCGACCTCGTCCCCGTGGTCACCTACAACTGCAAGTGGGTGCCCGAGACACCGGAATACAACTGTCGCTCGGTTCCCGCGGCAGACATCGTGCCGCGGTGGCAGGTCGACGAGGCCGTCCGGGTGGCGCGCGCGGCGTTCCTCACCCTGGGCGGCACCGGCTACGGCCGCGTAGACCTCCGGTGCGACACCGAGGGCCACCCCCGGGTCATCGACGTGAACCCCAACCCGGATCTCCACCCGGAGGCCGGGCTCGCCATCGCGGCACAGTCTATTCGTGTCGACTGGGACACGCTCATCGCCTTCATCACGACCGGCGCCAGCCTCAAGGACACGCATGTACGTTCGCCCCATCATTCCAGCCGACCGCGAGCGACTCGTAGCCCTGCTCACGCGGGTTGAGCAGTTTCGTCCCGATGAGGTCGAGGTGGCCGTCGAGCTCATCGACGACACGCTGAAGAGGCCCGAGGCGGGTTACGAGACGCTGGTCGCTGTGGATGGGCCCGAAGAGGACCCACTCGGCTACACGTGCTTCGGTAGAACGCCCATGACGGAGCAGACCTGGGATCTCTATTGGATCGCGGTCGACCCCGCCACGCAGGGACGCGGCGTGGGCAAGCAGCTCCTCGCGGCCTTCGAGGAGCTCAGCAAGCACCGTACGGGCTCCGGCACCATCGTGCGCGTAGAGACCAGCTCGCAGGAGGAGTACGACGGCACCGTCGCGTTCTATCTGCGCAACGACTACACCACGGTCGGGCGGATCACTGGCTTCTACCGGCACGACGACGACCTCCTGATCCTCTCCAAGCGGCTCACGTAGCGGACAGCCGCGTGGACTTGTCGAGCGCACGGCCCGGGCGCGACCGCACCGCGTGGCTCGCCTCGCTGACGGCGTTCGCCGTGGTGGTCTGCATCGGCTGCTCCAAGTCCGTGTGCCACCGCGACGAGCTGGAGAAGGTCGTCTCGGCGCTCTCGAGCGTACCGGCCAATCTTCGGCCAGAGCTCGCGGCCGCTGGCGTGGCCGAGTCCTGCGGGAGCCCCGAGCGCCCGATGCCGCCGGGCCTCGCGGCGGCCTTGAAGGCGCAGGCGGGCTACGGCCCTCAAGCCCGCCTGGGTGTCCTCAAGGGGATCGTGGGCGACGCGGGTCTCTTTGCCGCGGCGTGCCCCGCCGGGCCTGGAGCGTTGGTCCACGCGGCGCGCATCGAGCCGGGAGAGGCGTCGCTGACGCTCGCCTCCGCGTGTCGCTCCGGGCTGGCCGCTCTGGGCAGCGACGGGGAGTTCGACCGTGCACCCTTCCACGCCCTCGCGCTGGGACTGGCCACCCACCACTGGATGACCGAGGGCGGGGTCTCGAAGCGCGTCGCCAGGCGTCTGGCGAGGGCTCTCATCGGGGTCGATTGATTGCCGCTGGCGGCCGCAGTCAGGCCGCCGAAATTCGCCCCTCCCCCAACATTATCAAGCAACTGAACGGCACTGCGATGTGTATGCTCCGCGCCCCCAAACCCCGGCTACTGCCCAGGAGAACTGACTCATGACCCACTTCAATCGCTTCGCAGCGCTCGGCACCGGGGTGGCAATCGCCCTCGTGGGGTGCGACAGCACCAGCAGCACCGAAGCCGCGGCAGCGGGACAGGACGCGGCCAACAACGGCGGCGCGGAGACCGTCGAGACCGGCGACGCGGCCCAGTCCTCGGACGGCAGCGATGCCGCGGATGCCGCGGATGCCGCGGATGCCGCGGATGCCGCGGATGCCACGGACGCCGCGGATGGCGTCGAGGGCGTGGAGGACGTGGGCCCCGTCGACGGCGCTGACGACATCGTGGAGCCCGTGGACGTCCCCGGCCCCCCGGACACGGGGTCCGATGGCGACGAGGACACCAACACCAACGTCGAACAAGACGCCGGCCAGCCGTCTGGCAACGGAGAGACCTGCGAGACGGCCATCGACCTCGTCGCGGCCTCGGAGCCCAGCGGCGGTACCGACTACCCGAACGTGGCCATGGGCGTGCTCGGACAGAGCAACGACTACAACCCGCTCAAGGACTCTGGCCTACCTCCGGCCTGCTCGATCGTCTTCGACGCGAAGGGCAAGGACGTCGTCTACTTCATCGACCTCGAGCCGGGCGAGAGCCTGGAGCTGCGGTATCTGCTCGAGCCGAAGAAGAACCCCGGGGGGATGTATCTCCTCGACTCCTGCAGCCCCGTGACGTGGCCGGACTACGACGGAAGCGGGCTCTGCGGGTCCAACGAGTACAAGAGCCAGGGGTTCTGCGGACCGGTCGCCGACTGCGACCCGGTCGAGATCAACTTCCTGTACCCGGAGAAGGACAACGTGGGCACCAAGCGCTTCTGGATCGTGCTCGACGAAGTGGCTGGCGACACCGGCACGGCCACCTCGCTGTACTGGGTCAAGCACGAGCCGAAGTAGCGTCGGCGCCCATCGCCTCTCGGCGGTGACCTGAGCGCTGCGCGGGCCCTGAGCGGCGCGCAGCGCTCAGCGGCAGGGATCTCCAGCGACCCGCCCGCCGCCATCTACCGGCATGCCCCCGATTGCCCGACCGAGCAGGGCGGCATTGACCACCTCCACGCGACGGTTGGCTGCCCGGCCCTCGGCCGTGTCGCTGGGAGCCACGGGCTTTGTCTCTCCGAACCCGACGGGTAGCAGCCGCTTGCAGTCCGCGCCGCGAGCGACCAGCTCGCGGGCCACGGCCAGCGAGCGTCGGTCGGTGAGCGCCTGGTTGGCCGCGTCGTCTCCCTGGTTGTCGCTGTGGACCTCCACACGCACCAGGCTGACGCTCGGCTTCGCGGCGAGGTAGGCTGCGACATGCTCCAGCGCCGGGGCGCTGGACGGTCTAACCGCGTCGCCCCCGGTCTCGAACTCGATCGCCGCCGGCAACTTCAGGCGGTGGCCGTCCAGCTCGAACGTCTTCGGCGGCGTGGAGCCGGCGCAGAGCGGCGCGAGCCACGCGAGGAACGTGACGCGCCGAGCGGTCGGCCTCAACGGACGTCCACGCGATAGACCTTGCCCTCCAACTGCTCGGTGTAGAACAGCGTGCCGGTGGCCTCGTGAATCGTGATGCCCGTGAGCGCGCCGGAGGGCAGGCCCGTCTCCAGGGAAGCGAGAGGGGAACCGTCCAGCGCGAAGGCGTAGATGTTGCCGGCCGACGGATCGCTGACGTAGAGCGCGCCCTGGTAGAGCGCCAGGCCCGACGGGACGTCCACGACTCCCGCCGCGACGATCTCGGTTACCTCGGCGCCCTCGTAGGTCCTGCTCTCCTTCATGGCCTCGTAAGCGAGGAGCTTGTCCCCGGCCGTCGCGTTCGAGACGTCGATGCGCACGACTCGGCTGTTACCGGTGTCGGCGACGTAGACAGCCCGGGTCGCCGGGTCCACGGCCAAGTGGCTCGGCACGTCGGGCAATCGCTTCAGCTCGCCAGCCGCATAGCGGCGCAACACGCCATCCGAGTGATCCTCGTGACCCGGGCCGTGGTCTGCCGAGAAGTCGTAGTAGTCCAGCGCGCCAGCCTGTCCGTTGAACGCGAAGTACGCGTTGGCCTCGATGTGCGTAATCCCCATGCAGTACGGCGTGAGGTGCAGCATGTCCATGTGGGACCCGTTGAGGCCGGGACCGGGATCCTTGGCGAAGATCTCGGGGTCGGCGGTCCAGAGCGTGGGGCCCATGAAGTCCGCGAAGTCATCTTCGTAGTTCCCTGTGCGCGCCTCGTGGCACGTGGCGAAGAAGTCGCCCTCGGCGAACGCGATCGAAGTGGGACGCCGCATGAAGTGCCAGGCGTTCAGGTCCTTCTCGACGCGCCCTTCGGGGCTGGCGCCGAGCGCGCCGCTGATGATCGCAACAGACCCCTCGAGCTCCACACAGCCAGCCTGGGTGGCGTTGAACTCTTCGCAGGGCGCATCCGTGGGGAACTCGCGAAGGGTGACCCACAGCTCGTCACGAACCGGGTGAAAGTCGAGGTCCGTCCCCTGGTACTCGCGCTTCGGGGTGTAGACGAGCGTGAGCGCGGGGGGCGTGCCCCAGCCGAGCGCGCTGCCGGGTGGAGGGGCCGTGCAGTCTCCGGACTCTGCGCAGAACGGCGTCTCGTCCGAACACTCGGCGTGCGATGCGCAACCCGGAGGGGGGGACGCCACGTCTTCGGGGCCGTCCGCCTTCTCCGAAGTCGTGTCGGGCGTCGCAGCCACGGCGTCGGCCTTCTTGGAGACGGAATCTCCGCCTGACGAGCTACAAGCGACGAGCAGAGCGAGGGCGGCATGCGTGGTCTTCAAGTTCGGGTCCCTCCTGGGGGCGTGGGGCGCGGTACGCTATCAGCGAGGCAGTAAGCGAATCAACGAGATCCGCTCAGGGACCCGAGACCGGCACCGAAGCGGCGACACCCCAGGAGCAGCGCTGACATTGCCGCCCAGCCGACCCACGCGGTGCTGCGCCCGGTGCCTCCGCTCTCACAGCCGGCGTCGTCGCCCGAGTCCTCCGCTGGGAGCACGTGGCCCGCGTGCGGGTCGCTCCACGGGTCCAAAAGGTCATCGGCCAGCCCGGCGTCCAGCGCGAGGTCGGTCCACGCGAGCTTGCACTCCCCCTGTGCCGTAACCGGGAGTCCCTCGAGAGACGGGGGAACCAATGCGGCCACACTGACGAGCAGCCCGCCCACACCCGCGTCCGGGGTCCACTCGTGGATCTCCCCGACCACGCAAGCAGCAAGCCCATCGGGCCTGTCACGAAGGCAACCGAGGCGCGGGCCCACGGCCAGGGCTTGGAGAGTGTCGCCTTCGAGCCGCATCGGTTGACCGCCGACGACCACGAAACCACCCGCGACCGGTCCGTGGATGGGCTCGGCGGACGTGACCACCGGGACCAGCTGGTCGCCATCGACGCGATCGAGCCGGTATCCGGTCGACGTGCTCCCGCGCACCCAGAGAATACGGTCGGCCTCGACCAGCGTAGGCGACGCGTCGTACGGCACATCGAGCACCCTCTCCACGCCTGAGGACGACACTCGGTCGAGAGCCAGCCGACCTGCGTCGCCCGTAGCGACCCACCAGCGGGTGTCCTCGGGGAGCAGGGCGTCGGGCGGCGGGTCCAGCACCTGAGACCACTGTGGCCCGGGCGCCACCTCGATGAGCTCGCCCTCCATCGTGAGGACGGCCGCCCTGACCCCATCGCCAGCCATGGCTCGCCCACGATCGCGGTGGAGGCTCGGGTCGACGACGGTGGCTGCACCCGTGGCGTCGAGCCGCACCAGCCCCGACCGACCGAGGACGAGCAGCTCCTCCCCCACCGCGACCATGAGCGCCGTCTCTGGCCCACCCCAGCGCTGCGGGCACACGAAGCGCAGCGCCTCGCCCTCGGCGATCCCCAATCCCCGCGACAGCTTCACACGCGCCGGCGCGGCGCCGTCCCACGTCAGCACCTCCACGACGCTGGCAGGGAGTCCGTGTGCACCCGCAGCGCTGGCAACGCCGGCGGCCGTGAGCAACACGAGGCGGTGGAGGCTGCGGGGCTGGGACACGGTGTCTCCTTCACGGCTACCGGGGACGAGGCCGGGCGGGCAGGCGCGGGCCTGCTCCGGGTCGATTCTGGGCGACGAGTGGGCGTGATGCCAATGAAGCCGTCCTCGTCGGTCCGGGAGAGCCTTGTCAGCGCGGCCCACCTGCGCCACCCTGCGTCGATGCGCCTGCGCGCCACCATTCGCAATGTAGGGTACGAGTTCGGTTCGCTTCGGGAGGTGTTCGCGAAGGCGAATCCGCCGAAGTCAGGCGATCAGCTCGCGGGCATCGCCGCGCGCGACCCTGTCGAGCGGGTCGCTGCACGCGCTGTGCTCGCCAACGTCACCCTCGAGCAGATCCGCAACAACCCGGTGATCCCGTACGAGGTGGACGAGCTCACACGGCTCTTCGAGCACTCCCTCGACGAGGCGGCGTACTCCGCGGTGAAGCACCTCACCGTCGGGCAGTTTCGCGAGTGGCTCCTGGACTCGAAGACGGACGGCCACCGGATCCGGTCGGTCTCTCCCGGGCTCACGCCCGAGATGGCGGCGGCGGTCTGCAAGCTCATGACAAACCTCGACCTCATGACCGCTGGCGCGAAGTGCCTCGTGGTCGTGCGGGCCAACAACACGCTGGGGCTCCCGGGGCGGCTCTCGTCGCGGGTGCAGCCCAACCACCCGACCGACGACGTCGCGGGGATCCTGCTCAGCACGCGCGAGGGCCTGTCGTACGGCTGCGGCGACGCCGTGATCGGCGTGAACCCGGCTACGGACACCGCGGAGTCCACCGCGGAGATCCTCACCGCCATCGACGCCGTCCTGAAGAAGAACGGCTGCCCCACGCAGCACTGCGTGCTCTCGCACGTGACCGTGCAGATGCGCGCCTTGAGCGAGCTGCGCTGCCCGATGGACCTCATGTTCCAGTCGCTCAGCGGCTCCGAGGCCGGCAACAAGGCCTTCGGCATCTCGGTCGGGCTCATCGACGAGGCGGCCGACATGATGAAGCGCCTCGGCTCTACGCGCGGGCCCAACCGGATGTACTTCGAGACCGGCCAAGGCTCGGCCTTGTCTTCAGCGGCGCACCATGGGGCAGACCAGGTCACGCTGGAGGCGCGTTGTTACGGCTTCGCGCGGCGCTACGACCCCTTCCTGGTCAACACCGTAGTGGGCTTCATCGGCCCGGAGTACCTCGAGGACGGCCCGCAGATCACGCGCGCGGGCCTCGAGGACCACTTCATGGGGAAGCTTCTCGGCATCCCCATGGGCTGCGACGCCTGCTTCACCTACCACGCACGAATGAGCCAGGACGAGCTCGAGGGCCTCAAGGTCCTGCTGGGCGCCGCGGGCTGCACCTACCTCATGAGCCTGCCCGTCGGCGACGACCTCATGCTCAACTACCCGTCCACGTCCTTCCACGACATCCCGTCCGTGCGCCGGCTCCTCGGCAAGCGCCCCGCGCCGGAGTTCGACGCCTGGCTCAACGAGCTCGGGATCCTCGACGGCGACCAGCCCGGGGAGCGCTTCGGCGACCCGCGCGTGATCCGCCCATGAGCCACACGCGCACTCTGGTAGAAGCCCTGAGGAAGCGGCTCGGCGGCGCGGCCCCGCTGCCCCCGCCGGCCCCCACGCCCAGGATCCCCGAGCCCCCCGTTCGCGTGTTCCCGCGCCGCAACGAGAAGACGGCCTACGCCAAGGAGGCCGCCACGCACACCACGGCGTTGCTGGGCATCGGCCACGTGGGCACGCGTTACGCCACGGACGTGGTGCTCCAGTTCCAGGCCGAGCTCGCCGTCGCCCACGGCGCGGTCGCCCACGAGCTGGCCCCGGACTTCGCCGCCCGCAACGCGCTGCTGCCGCTCGAGTCTCGCGTCGCGGACCACCGGCAGTTCTTGCTGCGCCCGGACCTCGGCCGCCGACTCAGCGACGAGTCGGTCCACCGCTTGCGTGCCGGCGCCACGAAGAGCCCCGACGTGCAGCCGATCCTGGCCGACGGCCTCTCCGCCGTGGCGTGCGAGGGGTCGGGCATGGCCCTGCTGCACGCCTTCACGCGCGCTTGCGAGCGGCGAGGCCTCACGGTTGGAACCCCGGTGTGCGCCCGCTACGCGCGTGTGTGGCTCGAGGACGAGATCGGCGAGATCGTGGGGGCCAAGGTGGCCGCCATCCTGCTCGGCGAGCGTCCAGGCCTCGGCACCGGCGACGGTCTCTCGGCGTACCTCGTGTACGAGCCGAAGCTGGGCAAGACCGACGGCGACCGAAACATGATGAGCAACATCCACGCGCGCGGCACGCCCCCAGAGGTCGCGGGTGATCGCCTGGCCGTGCTCGCGAAGGCGATGGTGGACCAGCGGACGTCCGGCGTGTCGCTCGACCTCTCAGGCCTCGTAGCAGAGCTGGGCGAGGCCGCTTCCCGCGCCCCGCGTGCCCCGCAAGAACGCGTGCGACTCGTGGAGGTCGACCGGTGATCCTCGAGCCCATTCCGCCCAGAATCCTGTCGGTCCGCCGCATCCCCAACGCCGACCCCGCCGTCTTGGCGGCGTACGGCGCCGACCCCACGCGCCATCGGTCCCTGGGGCTCATTACGGTCGACCAGGACGATCCCACCTACGTCGCGCTCGACGAAGCCACGAAGCACGCGCCGGTGGACGTGGTGTTCGCGCGCTCTTTCTATGCGGGCGCGGCGCACGGCTCGGGTCCGATCTCTGGAGAGATCCTGGGCGTCCTGGCGGCCTCTGATCCCGACGAGATCGACGAGGGGCTCGCCGCCCTCATCCGTTGCCTCGAGCACGACGCCTGCTTCTACGGAGCCGACGAGTCCAAGAAGACCCCGGTGTTCCCGCACGTGATCGCGTCGCTCGGGCACTACCTCTCGGCCCAAGCCGGCGTGGCGCCGGGCACCTCCATGGCCTACCTGGTGGCCCCGCCGATGGAGGGCGCTATCGCTCTCGACGCCGCGCTCAAGGCCGCGGACGTTCGCGCTGCGAAGATCTTCCCGCCCCCCACCGAGACCAACTTCACCGCCGCGTGGCTCGTCGGCTCGCTGGTGGACTGCCAGGCGGCCGCCGAGGCCTACTGCGAGACCGTGGTGCGGGTCGCCGCGAACCCACGCGAGCGTTAGCCACGACCCCGTCCCCGGGTTGTCACGCCGCAGTGCAGGCCCTACATTCCGGCGCGACACATTGCGGAGCGCCTAATGAACGAAGACCTGAAAGAGATCCTCGCCGACTGTGAAGAGACGATGGCCAAGGCCATCGAGCACATGAAGAAGGAGCTTGGGCGGATCCGCACGGGCCGCGCCAACCTCACGATCCTCGACGGCGTTCGCGTCGAGTACTACGGCTCGTCCACCCCGCTCAATCAGGTCGCCGCGCTCACGGTGGCTGACGCCCGGCTCATCACGATCAAGCCGTGGGACAAGGGGCTGCTCACGCCGATCGAGAAGGCCCTGGTCGCGTCCGACCTCGGGCTCACGCCCAACAACGACGGCGAGCTCATCCGCCTCCCCGTTCCCCCGCTCACCGTCGAGCGTCGCAAAGACCTTGCGAAGCAGGTGGGGAAGATCTGCGAGGACATCAAGGTCAAGGTGCGCAACGCCCGCCGCGACTCCAACGAGCTCCTCAAGGATGTGGACGGCCTCTCCGAGGACGACGTGAAGCGCGCCAAGGAGCAGGTCCAGGCCAAGACCGACGGCTACGTGAAGAAGGTAGACGACCTCGCCGCCGGCAAAGAGAAGGAGATCATGGACGGCTGAAGCGGCGCAGCGGCACGTCGCCGCAGCTCACGCAGTCATCGCCCGTGGTCTCCACGAACTGCGCCGCACATCGGGGGCAATACGCCACGGCCCCCGGATCGACCTCCGGCGCCTCGAAGAGGTCGCCCAGCTCCTCGAGCAGCGGCTGAGCTCGCCGCGCCAGCTCAGCGTCCAGCCACGTCGTAGACCGCCGAAGCGTCCAATCGGCCATCGCCTCACGGGCCAACTCACGCGTCTCGGGGCTCTTCAGGACCAGCGCCGCAGCTACCGGCTCGAGCCCAAGGAAGACCTCTCGAAGCACCAGATCGGCCGCGCGGATCGCCGCGAGCGGCGACAGCGTGATCATTGCCAGCTGCCCACCCTCGAGCCGCAGCTCCTTGCGCCTGCGAAAACACGCCAACACGACGGCCGCCCACGCCATACCGACGAGCGTGGCCACAGCCACACCGGGGACGGGCAGGTCCGTGAACATCGCCACGGGCATGAGAATGAAGAGCCCGAGGTAGAGCGCCAAGCCGCCCAGGCGCATCCCGAGGACCGCGCGGCGCGCGGCGCTCCAGCGCTCGGCCGCCCCCATCACATCGAAGCGCCGGTCCAGGCCGGCCGAGAGCGTCGCCGCGCGGCCCTGTCGCTGCCGAAGCGCGTCGAGCCAGGCCGCGAGCTCTGCGGCGGCGCGCTCCGAGGCGCTTGTGGCGATGACCCTGGCCCCTACATGAACCTCTCGTCCAGCAGCGCTCACCCGGGGTACGGCCTCCCAGAGCACCGGCTCTCCGTCGACGTCGAGGCCATCCGGACGGACTTGTAGACGGAGGGTCTCGGTTGGGAGCGCGGTGTCGAGTGGGGGCCAAGGCGGCGACAGGGTCACGCCGACCGTGCGGGAGCCGCGCAACGCGAACGGCCGCGCGCGCTTGTAACGACCGGGCCACCAAGGTGCGAACGCCACCCCGTCGATCCGAACCACCACCAGGCACTCGCCGAGGAAGACCGCGGCGAGGATCAAGACCAGCTCTAGCGCGTCAGACAACCGGGGCGACCCGTTGGCTCACTCGCCCTTCTTGCGTGAGAAGAGCCGCTTCACGCCCGCGGCGAGCGCCACGAAGCCCGCGACGATGAACTTCCAGAACTTTTGCAGGATCCCCGTCTTCGCGGCGAGCGCGAGAGTGCCGCCGCCGATGAGGGCGGCCAGCGTGTACTCGGCCACCTTGTCGCCCTCCTGATACGACCCGTAGTCCTCACCGGCCACGTAGGTGAACGAGCCGATCGCGGCGCGCAGCGCGGGGAGGGTGGCGGCGATGGCCTCCGGGCTGTCGATCAACGTGGCGCTCATGACGCCGCGCCGCCCCAGGAGGCGGACCTCGTAGTTGACCGACTTCCCCGACTTGCTCTCCACGATCGTGGCCCACTCGAGGTTGTGCGTGGCCTGGTCGTACTTCGGCTTGGTGTGCCAGCCCGTGATCTTGATCTCGTCCCAGCCGCGCTCGCGGCGCGACGCGTTGCCGGCCTCCGTGCCCTTCTGGAGCGTTTCGAGGATGGCGTCGGCGTCGATATCGTCCTTGTCCTCGTCTTTGACGTAGCCGTCAGCCTGGAACTGGAAGACCACCCACCACTGAGCATCCCCGGCCAGCGGCGGCAAGAGGATGCCCTTCACGCTGGAGTCGTAGACGTTCTGGGTGATCTCGAAGAACTGCTTCAGGGCCGACGGCTGCTCGATGAACAGGTGCTTGTCGGGGACGCTGACGGTGGCTTCTCCGCCGAGCTTGCCCGTGACCGGACCCACGACGTGCTCGACCGGGAAGGCCTGAGGCGGCTCCACGGCCGGCGCGGCGGGGTCCACGCCGGGTGCGGGCGCGGGGGCCGACGCGGGGGCTTCAGGTGCCCCGGGAAGCGGAGCAGCCGGCGGCGCTTCATCGGCGCGAGCCGGGAGTGAGAGGGCAAGCGCCAACAGGAACGCGCGAGTAGCGACCACGTTCACCTCCGTGGCGGCACGGTCTCATGGGGCCGGCGTGGCCGCAACTTGGTCCGCCAGCTGTCCCGCGGCCTCCTCAGCGTTACTCGCCGGCCCGGACGCGCAGCGCCCCCACAACGAAGCGGGGGTCGACTGGCCCACGGATCCCGCCGAGCGTGTCTCGCAGCGCCGCGGCGCCCACAGCCAGGGCCACCTCGGCGCCGGTCACGCGTTGCGCCCATTCGGAGACCACTGCGTCGAGCCGCTCGAGCTGGCCCGCGGCTGCGGTGAGCGCGGCTCCGTCCAGGGGCTCGAAGGACGGGACCTCGTTGACGAGGAGGTGGGCCACGAGCGTTGCCGCCAACGTCTGGAGCGTGAGCAGGGCAGGATCACCCGGCGCATGAGCTTCGAAGGCGGCGCGGTTGAAGCCGAAGGCTCCCTCGAAAGCGGCGAACAAGTTCTCGACGGTGGTGAGGCGCGCGTCGGCGTCAGTCAGCTCCGCTACGGTCTCGAACGCGCGTGCCTCGATCGCACCGACGGTGGCTGAGCGACCGGCGTACGACGGGCCCGGTCGAGTGCCGAGGCCATCGAGGAGCGCCTGGTCGGCCGGCTCGAGGAGCCCACGCACCTTCGGAGCGAGCGGAGTGGCGCGGCGCGCCAGCTTCATCGCCAGGGCGTGGCCAACCTGGTGGAGCACGAGCGGGGCGGCACCGCCGCGGAGGAGCTCGGCGGCGTGCGACACGCTGCCGTCGGCGATCCACTCGAGGCCAAGCGAGATCGTGGCGTGTACGCGGCGCGCGAGGGGCGCGAGGCGCTCGGGATCCAGCTGCGCCATACCGTTCGGAGACACCACCACGGCGCGGTTCACCATGAAGCCGAAGTCGACCAGGAAGGCCTCCGGGGACTCCGCAGCGTCGAGGGCCGCGTTCAGGAAGCGCGCCGGGCGACCCGAGCGCGCGAGGGCGACGTGCAGCGCGCTACCGCCGCTGGCCCGACCAAGCTCCAGGGTGCGCTTCACGCGGTCGGGGTCTACGGGGGCGAAGAGCTGCCACGCCACCTCGAGGTCCGGGAATCCGAGGTCCGCGAGGCGCGCCATGCGGAAGCCGTACGCCAGCTCGGTCTGCTCGAAGAGCAAGCCACTCCGAGCGGAGAAGATGACAGAGCGGCCGAAGTGTCCGTCACCGCGCCAGAGGAGGTCGAGGAGCCGGCGAAGGTGGGCGACGGCGTCGGACTCCGCGGGATCGACCAGAAACGTGAAGTCCATGTCCGGCGAGGTGACGATCTCGTATTCGCCCGAGGCGTCACGGATCTCATCCTCTTCGGTGCGGTCGAAGATCGCGACCACCGAACGCATGAGGTACGTGGTGAGCAGCTCCGGGTCGAGCGATCTCACCGTCTCCACGGCGATGTCTGGGTTCGCGTGCCAGAGCAGGTCGAGCCAATTGTCGAGCTCCCCGGGGGCGAGCTCGTCCTTCTCCCAGGCATCGAAGTCGATGAGGGCTACCCGTTGTTCCGGGGTGGACATCTCCACCAGCTCGAGCGAGTCGCTGGGGCCGATGTCGTGAACGAGGAAGTAGAACTCGTCTTCCCGCAGGCCCTGGATGAAGGCCGCGGGGTCCTCGAGGCTGAGGAGCGTGTTCACCTTCTTGGAGCCGCTCAGCTCGAAGAATCCGGCGGGGAGTAGCGCGAGGGGAGAGGAACGCTCGATGGCTTCGGTCATGACGGAGCGCAAGCTAGCCCCTGTGGCCCTCGCGTCAACGGTGGGTGTGGTTTGACACGACCTGCGTCCCCGCCGTACTTACCACCTCGGACTGTTGCTGTGGCCCCACAGCCCCGAGATCGAGCCACCGACCGGCGCACACCGGACTCGGGGTTTTTAGTGAGGTTGGTAGTGAAGACGCTTGCTCCGGCAGAGGTGAAGCTGCTGTTCGCGGACGATGATTGGGAGATCCTCGGGATCCTCCGCGAGCATTTCAGCCAGCGTGGGTTCGACGTGACCGAGGCCAACGACGGCGAAGAGGCGCTCGAGCTGGCGTTCAAGGATCGCCCCCACGCCATGGTGCTGGACGTGATGATGCCGCGCCTCAACGGGTGGGAGGTCGTGAAGCACCTCCGTGAGCGCACGGACTTCGACAACGTGGGCGTGGTCATGCTCACCGCGATCGGCCCCAACCTGAACGCGCTCACGTCCCCGCTCTACGGAGCGGACACGCACGTCGACAAGCCGTTCGACCTCGCAGACGTCGAGGCGGCTGTCCACCAGGTGCTCAAAGAGCGCAGCGGGATCCTGATCTCCGGCTAGCCCTCGTACGGTGCGCGTCGGATCATGGCCTCGACGAGGCCGGCCGCCGTGTACTCCTCCGCAACCACAGTCGCTTGGAGCCCCCGGTCCGCCAGGGCCTTCGCGGTGATCGGCCCAATCACCGCGAGGTGCCGCTTGCGCAGGAGCGCCGGCGCGTCGTCGCCCACGATGCGACACAGGTTGGTCACTGACGACGGGCTCGTGAACGTGACGATGGTGGCGAGCTCCACGTGTCGGCGCGCCACGTCTCGCTCGATCTCGGGGGTTATCGTGCGGTACACGGGCACCACGTCCACCTGACCACCCGCCTCGCGAATGGCGTCAGGCAGCACGTTGCGAGCCACCTCGGCGCGCACCAGCAAGAACCGCTTGCCCTTGGACGCCGCTGGGCCCCCCAGCGCGCGGAAGAGCTCCTCGGCGCGGTACTCCTCTGGCACCACGTCGCTCACCACTCCCAGCGCATGGACGGCCTCCGCCGTGGCCGGCCCGATCGACGCGACGCGGGCGTTCCCGATCGCGCGCAGGTCCAGGCGATTGGCCCGCAGCGCCTCGAAGAAGAAGCGAACGCCGTTGGCGCTGGTGAAGATCACCGCGTCGTAGCGGACGCCCTCGCGCAGCGCCTGGATCAGAATGTCGACCGGCGCGGAGTCCGACGGCGGCTCGAACGCCAGAACGGGCAGCTGCATCACGCCCGCGCCTGCGTCCCGGAGCCCCTCGACGAGCGGCGCGGCCTGCTCCCGCGCACGGGTGACCAGGACGCGCTGGCCCCACAGCGGTCGTTTGTCGAACCACGCCAGGTCCTTCCTCAACGCCACGACGCGGCCGATGACCACCAACGCCGGGTGATCGATCCCTTCCGTACGCGCCGTGACGACGATGTCGCTCAGCGTGCCTTCGATCGTCCGTTGCCGCGGCGTGGTCCCCCACTCGATCACGGCCGCGGGCGTCAGGGGAGACGCGCCGGCCTTCACGAGAGCATCGACCACGTCGGGGAGGCGCCGAACGCCCATGAAGACCACCAGCGTGCCGCCGATGCGGACGATGCGCTCCCATTCAATGGGGCTCTCGTCCTTGTCCGGGTCCTCGTGGCCGGTCACGAAGGTCACGTCGGACGCGATGGCGCGGTGCGTGACCGGGATCCCGGCGTAGGCTGGCACCGCGATCCCCGCCGAGACGCCAGGGACCACCTCGAAGGGTATGCCGGCGCGAACGAGGGCCTCGGCCTCCTCGGCGCCGCGACCGAAGAGGAAGGGATCG
>SXOO01000225.1 GCA_005776725.1 Pseudomonadota bacterium
GCCGCCGAAGCAGCCCCGCATCACGTTGATCGAGAACTTCACCATCTCGTACGCCGGGATCGTCTCTCCGCCGTAGCTCGGGTGGGGCTGCTTCGTGTACGGAAGCTCGAAGACGCGGTCGAGCTCCTCGGTGGTGAGTCCGCGCTGCGGCGGGTTCACCACCACGGTCTGGGCGCCGTGGCGTTGGATCAGGATCGCGGCGCGGGCAGGATTGTGCTCCCTGTGGAAGATGTGCTGAGCGCGCGCAAACGCCTCCTTGGACTCCGGGTCGTCTCCCGCCACCGTCTCGTAGCTGGGTAGCTCGATCACACCCTCCGGCAGCGCGTCGCGCCACTCCGGTGTGCCGGCGAAGTGGGGCACCCCCTTGGCGCCCACCACATACACCGTCCCGGGCACGTCCCGGATGGTGGCGATCGGCTCACCGGCGGCCAGGCGGCGCACCACGGTGAGCAGCGGCAGCTCGCCCATGCCGTAGACCCCGAGGTCGACGCGGGCGTCGAGCACCATCGAGCGCTTCACCTTCTCCGACCAGTAGTCGTAGTGAGCGAGCCGGCGCATGGAGAGCTCTACGCCGCCGGCGATGATCGGCACGTCCCTGAAGGCCTCACGGCAGCGCTGCGCGTAGACCACGGTGGCGTAGTCCGGGCGCAGGCCTGGCCGCGAGCCGGGTGAGTACTGGTCGTCTGAGCGCGGCCGCTTGTGCGCCGTGTAGTGGTTGAGCATGGAGTCGAGGTTGCCCGCCGAGACCAGCCAGGCCACTCGGGGGCGACCGAACACCCGGAACGGCTCGGCGCTGCGCCAATCGGGCTGCGCTAGGATCGCCACCTTCCAGCCTTCGGCCTCGAGCAGTCGGCCGATGACCGCGTTGGCGAACGACGGGTGATCGACGTACGCGTCTCCAGTAACCAGGACGAAGTCGACGGCGTCGGCGCCGCGTGCGCGGACTTCGTCCGGGGTACACGGTAGGAACGCCGGCCCGGATCGGATGTTGAACCGAGCCGCAGCCTGGTCGCGGGTGGGGTGACGCAAGGGGCCTCCGGTTGCGCCCCGGGGCGCGGGGGGAGACTAGCGGCTGGGTCCCCGCGCCGCAACGACGACGTTCAGGCCGAAGACACCTACGGTCAGGTCAGCGGAACCAGATGGAAGCGGAGCCGGACTTGTTGGCCGAGCCTGGGTCGTACCAAGCCTGGTGGTTGTAGCCGGGGCTCCCGTTCACGACGCAGGCGTTGGTGAAGTTGCCCGACGAGGAGTGGCCGGAGCCGCTGTGGACGGACGTGAAGAACGGCCCCTGACTCCAGGTGCCGAGGCAGCTGCTGTTCGGGTTGACGCCATAACCCGTGGGGTATGAGTCGTCCCAGGAGACCCCCAGGGAGTAGCGGAAGGTGTAGCGCACCGCGCCGGTCGCGTTGGCGCCCTTCAGTGTGGTGAGCGTGACGGCGGTACACGGGCCCCGCTGGGACGTGTCTGTCCCGGTGAAGGGCCCGTAGCGGGAGTGGTTTACGAAGTTCACGTTCTCCGGATCGGGGATGGTGAACTTGTTCGCGACGGCGTAGGCGAGCACGTTCCCGGTCTGCCCGTTGCTGTCGGACCGGGCGAGGAGCATCTCCGTCGAGCGCCGCGCCAACGAGACGGAAGGCAACGACGCGCAGGAGCTGCGGCTCAGCCCGTCATAGCTTCCGCCGCCACATCGGAGATCCCAGAAGTTCTGTTGGCCGGGCGCTTGAGCGCAATAAGCGGCGAGGGTCCAACCGCCGCCGTCGGTGGTCATGTCGCAGTAGACGGTGGTCGGTCCCTCGCCTCCCGCTCCATCGGCGTCGATCGTGTAGAGCCCGTCGGCGAGGCCCGGGTTCGAGGTCAGGTGCTCTTTGCAGGTGCGGGGCGGCGGGGGGCTGCCGGCAAGGCTCACCGCCGCGGCCAGGCCGCCGGTAGCGGTCGCGGTGCCAGTGCCCGTGAGCTTGCCGAGTTTCCCCGTGCCGAGCTTCATCTCGAAGGTGGCCGTGCAGGCGACGCCCGGACTCAGCGTGGCCGGACAGTCGTGCGCAACGGTGAAGTCGCCGCTAGCGCTCAGGTTCACCGCCAACGCGGCGGCGTCGCCCGCGTTGCGCAACGTGGCGCTCAGCTTCGTCACGGCGAGCAGGTCGAAGTCGAGCGACACCGGGGTGAACTCCAGGCGTGCGTTGCCCTTCCCGATCGACTGCCAGGTCCCGCCCACACACACCAGCAGCTGGCCGGTGGTCTCGTCGAGGAAGAGTCGCCCCTGCGTCGCGGCCGCGCAGGGCGGTACGACCGCGCCGGAGGGGGCCTGGAGCTCCGAGGAGACGAAGTCGGCGAGGGTGGCCACCTGTGTGGCGAGCTCGTCGATCGCCTCCTGGGTGGTGTCCGCCGCGAGCCCGCTCGTGACCGACGAGTACGTGACGGCGGCCGCGCTGACAGCGCCCGGGGCCAGGTCGCCCGGTCCGACGCACGCGGTGCACTGTAGGTCTGCGGCCATGGCCGCCGTGGACGCGCTGGCGGAGATGAGGGAGTACGGCGTGGAGACCAGCTGCACCCGACTGAACTCGGGCTCGTTGGCGATCGCCACGCCCAGGTACAGGCCCGCCGCCGCGGCCAGCGCCTGCACCGGCAACGGCGTGAGCCCGGCGCCGAGCGTGGCCTGGAATCTGCCTTCGACCACGGGCAGCGCCGTGAAGGTCTGCGACCAGAGCAGCGTGCCGCCCTGGGGCGCGTCGTGGAGCGACAACAGGAGGTCGTAGGCACCATCGACTGGCGTCCCCGCGCCGTTACGCAGCAGCCCCTGCGCAGCGATCAGCGGTGGCACCGCCGCCAGGGCAGCGGACGAGAACGCCAGCCCGATCAGGCTGCAACAGATCCCCCGACTCATCGACATCCCCATCGGCCTCCCCCCTCTCATTGCAGTATGGTCGTGGCCCCGCCCAGGATCTCGAGCACCTGCGTGGGCCCTCCGTAGTGCGCGGCCAGCCCCACGTCGACGCGGAACACCTTCCCGTCACAGGCGGTGTTGATCCCGCCGGATTGAACGGTGTGGGCCACCACCATGCGCTCGAGGTCGAGCTGATCGAGCGTCTCTTCGAGCAGGGCGCAGCCCTCCGCGGTGGTGTCGTCGGAGTAGGTGCGATCCCACACCGGGCTGGCATCCGACGACCACAACGACGAGAGCTCGCCCTCGCCGCGCAGCCATGCGCTGTGCTCGGCGTTCATCAACCCGAGGCCGGCGCCGACGTGGGATGGCTGAACCCCGCCGTGTACGAAGAGCGTGGTGTCTACGATCTGCACGACGTTGTGCCCCGCCAGCTTCAACGCGTACGGGCCGCCTGGGAGGAAGGCGATCGCGCGCCCGCGCTGCTCCGCGGGCAGCTCGGCCACGCGGGGGTCGGCCGGGGCGTCGGGCGACTCGGCGAAGTCCGCGAAGTCTGCGAAGCCGCCCTCGGTGACATAGCGGAAGTCGAGCTGGGCGTTCATCTGCTCGTGGTTGCCGATCAACGACACGAACGCGCCCCCCGCGGCGTAGGCCTCCTGGGCCAGCACCTCGAACAGGTCCAGGATCGCTTGTTCATCGTCGCCCCGGTCGGTCTGGTCACCCACCTGGACCGCGATCGAGTGCTCGCCGATCCAGTGGTCGTCCTCGTCGATCAACCCGCCGAGGCGGAGAGCACGACGGGTGGCGTCGAGGTCGCCGTGGACGTCGCCGATCGCCACGACGCGCCCTTTGGAGCTCATCACTAGCGGGGGCGGTCCCACCCAAACCGGCGGGGGGGCCTCTTCGATGTCGCCCGATGCGTCTGGCTCCGAGCGAGGGGGTGGCTCGGCGGTGTCGGCGGCCAGCTCCCCGGCGTCTTCGGGCTCGGTGGCCTCGGCGGGATCTTCGGTGTCTGCCGCCTTCTCCGCGCCCCGCGAGGGCTCCGGCGACGCCGCCGCGCTCGCGTCGCGGCCAGAGCGCGACGTCGAGCGGTCGGCGCAGCCAGCGAGCACCGTCACGCACGACACCGCTGCAGCGAGGGTGATGAGCGCCAGCCCGGGGGTCGCGGGAGCTGAAGATCCGTGTGTTTTCACCGCACGAACACTAGCAGAGGTGGCCGCGAGGGGGGCGCTCGAATTCCCACCCCTCGCTCGACTCCGCTCCCCGGGCTTGACGCTCGCACCTGCACCGGGTAGGCGGCTGCCATGCGCCTGACCTGCTTCGTTCTGCTCCTCGCGTTCTCCGCCGCTGCCGCCGAACCGCCTCCGCGCGTCGAGGTGGGAAACCGCGTCAGCGAGGGCCTCCCCGCGGAGCTCCCGGCGGAGCTGACCGATCTCCTCGGCCGTTACCAGAACACGCGCGCCGCGCTGCTCGGGGGCTTCCTGGGCGACGGCAGCCTCCTCACGCTCACCCGCTTCGGCGAGACGAACCAGCTCCACCGCGTGAGCGCGCCGCTGGGCATGCGCGAGCAGCTCACGTTCTTCAAGGAGCCCGTCATGTTCGCGCTGGCGTCGCCCCGGCGCGCCGACGGCTTCGTCTATGGGCGTGACGAGGGGGGCTCGGAGTTTTGGCAGCTGTACTGGTACGACCTGGCCAAGCGGGAGTCGGTCCGCCTCACGGACGGGAAGCGCAGCCGCAACGAGTCCCCGCTCTTCTCTCAGGACGGGCGTCGGCTGGCCTTCACCAGCACGATGCGAAACGGCACCGACTCCGACATCTGGGTGAGCGACCTCGCCGGCGGATCGCGCGCGGTGCTCACGGAGGGCGGCACCTGGAGGGCGCTGGACTTCTCGCCCGACCAGAAGCGCCTGCTCGTGCTGAAGACGGTCTCGATTAATGAAGCGTATCCCGGCGAGGTAGACCTCGAGACCGGCAAGCTGCAGCTTTTCCCGGTTGACGGCGGCAAGGCGGCGTTCACGACCTTTCGGTATGCGCCGGACGGTCGCAGCGTCTACGTCGTCTCCGACGAGGGGCGCGAGGTGCTCACGCTGTGGCACCACGACCCGGAGGGCGGGGCCCCCGCGGCGCTGAGCACGGCCCCGTGGGACGTGACGCAGCTCTCGGTGGCGGAGGATGGCAAGCACCTCGCGTATGTGACCAACGAGGACGGCATCAGCCGTTTGCACCTCCTCAGCTTGCCGAGGCACAAGGTGGTCCGGGTGGGCGCGCTGCCCACGGGCGTCATCACGGCCCTCTCCTGGGCCCCCGACTCGCGCACGCTGGCCGTGGCCGTGAACAGCGCCACCTCGCCGAGCGACCTCTACACCGTGGCGGTGAAGGGCGGCGCCGTCACCCGCTGGACTCGGAGCGAGGTCGGCGGCCTCGATACCTCGCAGTTCGTCGCCCCCGAGCTCATCCGGTATCCGTCGTTCGACAAGCGATCGATCCCCGCCTTCTACTATCGGCCTCGCACCGGCAAGGGCCCCTTCCCGGTGATCGTGAACATCCACGGTGGGCCCGAGGCGCAGGCGCTGCCGATCTTCTCGCCGGTGGCGCAGTTCCTGGTGAACGAGCTGGGCGTGGCCCTCCTGGTGCCCAACGTCCGCGGCTCGGCGGGCTACGGAAAGGCCTATCTACAGCTCGACAACGGGCTCCTCCGCGAGGACTCGGTCAAGGACATCGGCGCGTTGCTGGACTATGTGGCTACGCGCCCCGAGCTGGACAGCCAGCGGGTGGGCGTCATGGGCGGCAGCTACGGCGGCTACATGGTGCTCGCCAGCCTCGTGCACTACTCGGAGCGCCTGCGTGCGGGCATCGACGTGGTGGGCATCTCGCACTTCGGGACCTTCCTGAAGAACACCGAGTCCTACCGGCGCGACCTGCGGCGCGTCGTTTACGGCGACGAGCGAGAGCCGGAGATGGCGGCGTTTCACGAGAAGATCTCGCCGCTCAGCAACGCCGCCCGGATCAAGCGACCGCTGTTCGTGGCACAAGGCCTGAACGATCCCCGGGTGCCCGCGTCCGAAGCGGAGCAGATCGTGAAGGCGGTGCGCGGCAACGACGTCCCGGTCTGGTACCTGCTGTTCAAGGACGAGGGACACGGCTTCCAGAAGAAGACCAACGCGGACTACTTCGGCGCGGCGTCCATGCTCTTCTGGCAGACGCACCTCCTGCCCCCGAAGTAGGCGGCGTTCTGCTGGCAGTAGGCAAACCCCCGGCCGATGGCTCGGACTCCGACAGCATGGAGGCCCAACGGGCCGCTGGGGCCGGGCTGGCCATCACCGTGGGCGTGGCGCTGCTCGCGGGTGTGGTCGAGCTATTGATGTCCGACTTCCTCCCCGGTCCCGAGTCGCCCTGACGCACAACCACGCGAGGGGCCACGTGACGGTGACGACGAGATCCGACGCCTCGCGTGGTCGAGCACCTACTCCGAGCCCGGCTCGAAGAGTCGGCCGGCGGCTAGGACCTCTGAGAGCCGGCCCAGGGACCACACGTCGATCCCATCGTCGGTGCGCATGGGCTCCGTCGCCGGGAGGACCACGACGCGGCGCCGAAGACCCGCGAGAGGGGCGATGGCTCGGAGGCCCTTGAAGTGCTCGTCTCGGAGCCTCGTGGGTGCTTTCACCTCGAGCGCGACGTGCTCATCGCCGCGCGTCGCTACGAAGTCGACCTCCGTCGCCTTCGCGTCCGCCGGGCTCCAGTACGCCAGCTCGTCAAAGGCCGCGCGCGTGTCCCGGTAAACGCACAGGAGCTGGTGCACGATGCCTTCGAAGAGGACGCCCCGCTCCTCTGGGGAGGGCGGTCCGCGTCGGCGGCCGAGCGCTCGCACCGGCCCAGGGTCCAGCCAGTAGAACTTGGGGTGGTGACGCTCTCGTACGCGCAACTTCGGCTCGAACGCGGGGAGGCGACGGACCAACAACGTGTCCTCGAGGACATCGAGGTAGTCGTTGGCGGTGGTGCGCGCGACGCCCGCATCTCGGGCCACGTTCGAGACGCTGAGCACCTGGCCGTGCAAGAGGCCCGCGATGGGTAGGAAGCGCGCGAAGCCCGGCAGGTTCCGAACGAGCGCCTCGCCCTGGATCTCCTCTTTCAGGTACAGCCGAACGTACGCGTCGAGGTCTTCCGCCGGGCTGTCAGAAGCCCAGATCAGCGGCAAGCTGCCGTAGGTGAGCGCGCGCTCTAGGTCGTAGTCGGCGCCCAGCTCCTCAGGGCAGAAGCCGTACATGGAGCGGTGTAGCGCGCGACCCGCCAGGAGATTCACGCCTGCTCGACGGATCTTCCGCGCGCTCGACCCGGTCAGCGCGAAGCGGAGCTGTCGCTCCTCGATTTGCCGATGCACTTCGTTGAGGAGGTTCGGCAGGCGCTGCACCTCGTCCACCACGACGCGAGCGCCGTTCGGGACGGCGTTCAGCTCCATCCGGAAGCTCGCGGGGTCGGCTAGATAGCGCTGGTAGCGGGCTTCGTCGAGCAGATCGATGCGCACGGCATCCGGGAACGTCGCGCGCAACCATGTGCTCTTCCCGGTGCCGCGGGCGCCGAAGAGGAAGAAGGACCGCGCCGGCGGCTCGAGGATTCTTGAATACATTGCCGTCATTCTACGCCGCAAAATGACGGCGAGCTACTCAACCTACGGCGTTGTCGCCCAGGCGGTGATCGCCCTCAGGCGCGGGCGCGGCGGTACTCGGCCGGGGTGCGACCCATGACGCGGCGGAAGGCGCGGGTGAAGGCGTCTTCCGATTGGTAGCCTACCCGGCCGGCGACTTCGCCGGTCGACAGGCTGTCTCTCTGGCGCAGAGCGTCGGCAGCGGAGTGTATCCGCCAGCGCGTGAGGTGCTGGGTCGGGGGCTCGCCCACGCGTTCGGCGAAGCGCGCCGCGAAGGCCGAGCGCGACAGGCCCACGGCGCGGGCCATGGACTCCACCGTCCAGTCCTTCTCGGGAGAGCGGCGCATGAGCGTGACTGCTTGCGCGATCTGCGCGTCACCCAGGGCGCCGAGAATGCCCTGGTTTCCCGAGGGCAGGCTGCTGACGTAGCTGCGGATGAGGTGAACGAAGAGCACGTCGGTCAGCCGCGTCACGGACGCGTCGGAACCGGCCTGGGTGCTCTGAAGCTCCTGCGCGATCAGCGCCACGGTCATCTTGATCCAGTGCGCCTGAGGGCCATCTGCGCCGACGTGGAGAACCTCGGGGAGCAGACGCAGGAGGCTGTCGGCGGCCACATGCTGGAGTCGGAAGATGCCGCAGATGATGTTGGTCTCTTCGCCGCCCCCGCCGTATCGCAAGTTGGCCACCGGGCCGCGTCCCGGCCTGCTCGGGATGCTCGCGATCGACACCGGGGGCAGGCCCAGCTCGCTGGTGACCATGTGGGCGTCACCCCGCGGCAGCACCACGACGTCGCCGGCGCTGAGCCGTTGGACCTGCTCCGAGTCGCGGTGCTGGATCCAGGCGTTTCCGGCGATCACGGCGTGGAAGAGAGCGCCGTTGATGCGGCCGGTCTCCACGGACCAGGGGTGGGTGAAGTCCGCGCGCGAGAAGATACAGCTCGTGAGGCGGAGCGATGTGAGGATCTCGCTGAGTGGATCCATCAGCGGGATGCTATCGCAGGGGGGCTGGCATCGTCCTCTGCGCTGAGCGTCTGAAGAAGTGACCCGACGCACGCCGTCCCCCGCCCCCCTACGCTACGCGTCCGACTACCACTGGTGCCAGTCGGTGGACCGGTACACGACGATCGAAGGCGGGCCCTCGAAGAGCGTGGCAAAACCCGCTTGGAAGTCTGGGTTCCCGTAGAAGGCGCCCATGTGGGTGGTGTCGGTCCAGATGTCGATCGCCAGGAACTCCTTCGGGTCGGCAGCCCCCAGGTACACCACGTGCGCCACGTCCCCGAGGCCCTTGGCCGGCGCTTCGCCGCCCGCCGCCAACGCGTCGTGGCCGGCCTTCTTGGCGGCGGGGTCGTCGCTCAACCGAGCGCGCACAACCACGAACCAGTGATCGCCGCCGTCCCCGGAGGTGAGGTCGCCCCAGCCGTACCAGTCCGACGAGACGTAGGGCGTCGCCGAGGGTGGCGCCGAGAACAAGGACCCGAAGCCCGCCGCGACCTGCGGGTCGGAGTAGAACGCCTGGGCACCCTCGAGGCTCGTCCAGCGGTCGATCCCCAGAAAGTCGAGCGCGCCGGGCGTGTGGCCCAACAAGTCGGTCGCGAGCATGGCGTCGTGCCCGAAGTCGCCGGCGGCCTTGGCCGGGGCCTCGCCACCCGCCGCGATCGCGTCGTGCTTGGCCTTGGCCTCCGCCTCGTTGGCGGCGGCCAAAGCCCCGGTGACCAGGAACACGAACTCCGGCTCCGGCGTCCCATCCGCGCCGTCTGTGGCGTCCGTGGCGTCCGTTGCGTCTGCGGCGTCCGTCGCGTCCGCGGCGTCCGCGGCGTCCGTTGCGTCTGCGGCGTCTGCGGCGTCTGCGGCGTCTGCGGCGTCTGCGGCGTCCGCGGCGTCCGCGGCGTCCGCGGCGTCTGCGGCGTCTGCGGCGTCCGTGGCGTCTGCGGCGTCCGTGGCGTCTGCGGCGTCCGTGGCGTCTGCGGCGTCCGCGGCGTCGGTGGCGTCGGTGGCGTCTGCGGCGTCCGTTGCGTCTGCAGCGTCGGTGGCGTCGGTGGCGTCTGCGGCGTCCGTTGCGTCTGCAGCGTCCGTAGCGTCGGTGCCGTCCGCAGCGTCCGCGGCGTCTGCGCCAGTCACGGTGTCCGCGGTTCCGGACGATGAGTCGTCCGCGGCGCATCCGTGAAGGAGAGCGCCCAAGGCGATGAGAATGACGGCCTGCTCGATAATTCGCTTCATGAGTCGTTGCCTCCAGTGGTGGTCCTCAATGACCAACTGAAGGCTACTGGCCGGGGCCAGATGGCGGTACGGCCCACCGTCCGGGAGATCCGACCGATCGTCCAGACCACTTGTTCGGGCGCTCAGTTGCCGAGCAGGACCACGGGAATGAACGCGTACTGGACGGTGCCGGTATAGGCCGGTTGGCCGGCGGGAGCCGGGCCGAAGTAGGCGAGGTGGACGTCGCCGCCGCTGTCCACATCCAGGGCACACTCCCAGCCCCCGGGGCCCACGAGCACCGCGGGTGCCGCACCGCGCTTGACCCACACCTGACCGGAACCGGCGCTGGCGTCGTAGTAGCAGACCACGACCTGGCCGCCGGGGGCGGCAGCCGCGTCCCAGCCACCGTCCGCGAGAAGGGCGGCGGTCAGCGAAGGCTTCGGGTCGAGGAGGGTCGTGACGGCAGACCAGTCGTCGATGTCGGGTCCGAGATAGGTGCGAGAGCGCAGGACGCCGCTCTGCTCGTAGACCAGGTGCGTCGCGTCGTCCTCGATCACTCGCACCCGGCCGAACCCAGTGCCCTGCCAGACAACGTAGTAAGCGATGTTCACCCAGTTTGCGGCGTCGGTTCGGTGGACGGCCAGAGCCCCAGCGTAGCTGGCCGCGATGAACTCCCGCGAAACATCGGCGTCGACGGCAGCGCCGGCGTCCTGCAGCGTCAGGGCCCCATACTGGATCTTGGTGTCCTTGATCCTGAGGCGGTGGAGGCTGGGGCTGGTCCCGAACATCGTGTATCGATCCTCGACGTCGAGCGTGAACTCCCCTTTCACGGGGCCGCTGGACTTCCAGTCGCCGGTAGCATCGTCCACCCAGGCGAAGGCGCCACCGCCGCCTGAGTCGTCCGTCGCGTAGGCCACGTACGGGCGCCCCGTGTCTTCATGGAGGCTCAGCGACACCGACTTCCAGCTCGCTGACTTCCCCGCGAGCTTCTCGCCGACCCACTCGCCTGCGGCAGTGCGCTCGAAGTGGTAGGCCCCGTCGAGATCCTCGTAGCTGGCCACGTGCACGGTTCCGGATGGGCTGACGATGAGGTCGAGATCCTCTGTGGCATCCACGCTGTCGTGGACCTGCTCGAACGTGATCTGGGGCTCGCAGCAGCCTGCTTCGCAGGGCAGATATCCGTCATCACACTCGATCGCGCAGATCCCCAGCTCGCAGGTGGCGACTCCACCGCCGCTCGGCGGTCCGGGGCAGAGGAGACAGGCCGTGCCGCAGTGTTCGGCGTCGCCGTTGGCCATACATGCGTCACCGCAACGATGGTAGCCGGCGTTGCACGTGATCCCGCACACACCGCCGCTGCATTTCGCCTTACCAGGCCCCACGCTCGGCGGCGCGCAGACCGTGCACTCGGCGCCGCAGGCCGTAGGTGTCCCTGCCGCCACGCAGGCTCCACCGCAGAGTTGCTTGCCTGCGTTGCAGATCGTGGCGCAGGTGCCGGCGCCTTGTTCTGCGACGCATGCCGCCAGGTAGTCCACACAGCAGTCCCCCAATGAGGCGCAGAGGTCGTCACACGCACACGCGCCGTCGGTTTGTCCGCAACGGCCGAGACAGCTCTCGGCGCCTGAAGCGAGGCAGACGTTCTGGCCGCCGGAGACGGGCTGACAGCTCCCGCAGCTTCCTCCGCAGCCATCCGGGCCGCAGACCTTGCCAACACAATCGGGGACGCAGGTGGCAGTGTCGGGCGTGGGCCCCACGTCCTCGGGGCTCGGGCCGGTGTCAGGGGGCTCTTCGACCAAGCTATCGGGCTGTTCGGCGGCGTCCGGGAGATTGGACCCAGAGTCGTCGGCGATGTCGGATGCTTCCGTTGTGTCGACCACCGGCTCGACGTCCAGAGCTGGCTCGTCGCCCGCGTCCGTGAGCACGTCGACGCTGTCTTCGACGGGTGAGACATCGCCTGCGGCTGCCGTGTCGCCGGGTTCGCTCGAGTCCTCGAGGAGCGTGTCGACGGCCACAGCCGCGTCACCTTCGTGGTCGTCGCTGCTCGCCGAGGTGTCCTGCCCAGCCGACGCGTCCGTTGAATCGCCAGTGTCGGGGGCTACCTGCACGTCCGCTAGCGTCGCGTCGCCGGTCTCGTGAGCGGTCCCGCCCTGCACCGCGGTGGTGCACGCGACGGAGCAAAACCACGCCACCGTCACAGCCGCGAAGCGTCCAAACCGTTGATTCTCCATGATCTTCACCCCCACGAGGTCGCCCATCCCGACAGGTTCTTCGACCAGCCCTCCGCGCTGACCGCTCGAGGAAGGTGAACCGCAGAGTGCGTCTCATCGAGCTGCGATTCTAGGAGGACCGCCCACTAGGTCCAGCGTCAACTGGCGGCTACGCACCGGGGCCCCGCCGCTTAGTTCACGTAGTAGAACGGCGTGCAGACCTTGTCCTTGCAGATCGGCACCTCGGCCGGCAGGCAGTCGCACGTGTCTGCCGGGCAGTTCTTGGCCGCGTACTCGGCCAACAGCGCCTTGGCCGCCTCTATCCCGCCGGCATTGACCGCCAGCGCCTGACACCCCATCCCCGGGCCCGTGCTGCAGAAGGGCGTGGTGAGCATGGTGCACTGCGGCTGGGCGTCGCAGGACGACTCGGCCGCTGCGAGCGCCTCCAGCTCGCTCCGCAGATCTTCGCAAGTCTTGGGGCAGCCCGGGTCGCCGGGGCACAGGCGGCAGGTGCCCGCCGCGCACAGCGGCTCGCCTTTCGGATCACAGCCGCAGTGGAACGGCTCGCACTGCGCGTCTTGGGCCGCCTGCGCCGCAGTGGACAAGGCCCCCAATGGCGCGTCCGCGGAGATGGCGCGCTGGTAGCAGCCGATGCTGCCGCAGATCGGGTGCTCGAAGCGCATGCAGTCGGCGTCCACCGAGCACCCGGCGTTGGCGTCGACCAAGCCGTCCACCGCCGCGGTGAGGGAGGTGCACGACGTCGCGGCGCACTCCGGGAGGTCGCACCCGGAGGCGTCTTTGGCGCACTCGCAGTTCAGCTCGCACTGGTAGGCGCATGGCGTGCACTTCCCCTCCGCGCAGCCGAAGCCCCAGCCCGGCGGGGCCAGATCGCAGCACCCGGGGACGATCTCCTCGGGCACGCACCCGGCGCCGGAGAACGCCTGCCAGGCCGCCTCGAGCGCCGTGTGGTCCAGCGTGGCGTTCACGGCCACGGCGCACCCGCTGCCGCACACGGGGTGCGTGACCCACTCGCACTGGGCGCCCGACGTGCACGTGGAGATCACTGCGGCTTCCGCCACATAAGCCGCCGCGAGCGGGCCGCACGCCATCGCGTCGGGCGGGTCTTGCGTGTCGCCGGGCGGATCCTGGGTGTCCCCGGCGGGATCCCCGAGGTCGCCGGGCGGGCCCTGAGTGTCCGCGGGCGGGTCCTGCGCGTCCGGGAGGCCGCTGGTGTCGTCGCCGGCGACGTCCGCGCCGGCAGCGTCCGGTGGGATCTCGGCGGCGACGTCCTGGCCAGCGTCGGGCGTGTCGCCCTGCTCGCTGTCCTTGCAGGCGGAGAGCGCGAGCGCCACGGCGCACAGGAGCAGGTGACTCACGTGAGCCGGACGGGCCGGGGTCTCGCGGTGGAGGGTGACGGGAAGGGGGGCGTCGTTCATGGCGTTGAGTGTGCAGACGCGCCCAGTGCGATGCAAAGCGCGTGAGGCGGCATCTCCCAGTCATCGCAAGAGCGAGTCGACCACGCCTGTGCGCTGGGCGCCCCGAGCCGCGGGGTGTTTTAGAAACGCCGGGCCAACTCAGCGCGACATCTTAGAGTCGCAGGCTTTTTGGAAGTTTGCGCCGTGGTAGGCTGTGCCCCGTGGACGCGTCCCTCCGAAACCACCTCGAGTTCTCGAACCCCTGGCTGCTCCGGGGCGGGCTGCGGGAAAGCGCGCTCCAGCGGCTCCCCTCGGGCTACGTCCCGCGGGCCCTCGAGCCAGCGTTTCACGACGCGGTTGGGCAGACCCGGAAGGCGGTGGTCGTCATTGGACCGCGCCAGGTGGGCAAGAGCACTCTGGTCTGGCGCGAGCTCGCCGCTGGTCGTCCGGCGCTCTACCTCAACGCCGAGGAGGCGCGCGTTCGGGAGTGGTGCACCTCGCCGGCCACCTTCGTGGGCCAGGCAAAGGCGGTCCTCCCGGAGGGCGGCGTGCTCTTTCTGGAAGAGGCGCAGTGGCTGTCCGATGCCGGGCTCTTCGTGAAGGGCGTGGTGGATGCGCACAGCGGCTGGACCGTGGTCGTCACCGGGAGCTCGTCGTTCCACCTCGCTGCCCGGACCCGCGAGTCGCTCGCCGGCAGGGCCCTTCGGTTTCAGCTGTGGCCGCTCTCGCTGAAGGAGCTCGCCCCCGACGCGCCCACCAACCTGGGCCACCACGCGCGCCGGGAGAAGGTCTTGGACCGGCTCCTTCGGGTCGGTGGCTACCCCGACGCGTGGTCCGCCGAGCGCCCTCAATCGGTGCTCGCAGCTCTGGTAGACGCCCTGGTCATCCGAGACGCCTCCGACCGATTCCGCATCGCAAGGCCCGACGCCTTTCGGCGCCTCATGCAGCTGGTCGCCGGACAGGTCGGAGACCTGGTCAACAACTCGGAGTGGGCGTCCCTCCTCGGAATCAGCGCGCCGACCGTGAACGAGTACACCTCACTGCTCGAGGAGACGCACATCGTCCGCCTCGTGCGCCCCTTCGCCGAGGGCCGTCGGGTCGAGCTGACCTCCACCCCAAAGGCCTACTTCATCGACCTCGGTCTCCGGAACTCGCTCATGGGGGGCTTCGGGCCCCTCGACGTTCGGCCGGACCTCGGGAAACTCCACGAGAACCACGTGTTCCTCGCGCTTCACAGCGAGTTCCCGGAGCCCGGCGGTGTCCGCTACTGGCGCACCCGCTCTGGCGCCGAGGTCGACTTCGTCGTCCAGCCCGAGCCCGGCCGCCTCGTGGGCGTCGAGGTCAAGGCCGGCCCAAGCCGCGGCGTCTCCCGCGGCGCGCGTTCCTTCATCGACGCCTACCAGCCGAGCGAGTTCTGGGTCGTCCACGGCGGAGACGCCGCCGAGTCCCCTCTGGGTCCCACACGGGTTCGGTTCATACCCTACGTCTCGCTGCCCGAGGCGATCGAAGGGCTGCGGCCAGCGGACCTGGGCCCCATCCCCCCGGTCTAGCCCGGTCGGTGCGAGAGCTCCACGCGGTTGAGCGTGGCCCCGCCAGCGTCCGGGGAACCCGCCATCGGGGTGACGCGGACCTGAAGGTGCGGAAGGAAGCGCCGCATCACCTCGATGTTGGTAGTGGTGTGCAGTGATAGGGGACCCGTGAGGAAGCTCCCGCCGCCCGCGAGCGCCATCGGCACCAGGAGCTGGTCCGCGGTGTAGGCCCCCACGGGGTGGCCCGCGCCGCTCGGCCGCGCTCGCCACGCCCGCAGCGGTTGCAGCGTGCTCCGCCAACTGCGACACCGCCTGCCCGCGCTCACCGAACGCGGTGAGGACCTCCGCAGTGCCGGCGCCGAGCGCCCGCCTTCACGAGCAGCGTGTCCACGCCGAGTACGCACTCATCCGCCCCTGAGGCTCGGGTGGAAGACAGGTCGGGATGCCTCGCGCATGGCGGTGACTGGGCCCGGGCGTCTGGCGCTACGCAAGTCCGCCTTTTTTGTGGGCGGCTCCCCGTGGTGCGTCGCGCGCTTCCCCTCGGTGCCGCTCAGTCGGCGGGATAGGCCGCCCAGCCGGCCGTCCAGTCGTCGGTTCCGAAGGCGCCGTAGTAGGTCGCCGTGGTGTCGAAGCCCACTGGTGGCGTCTCGCCGCCTTGAAGCGCCGGTGAGCCAGCCTTGGGCAGGAAGTTCGGCGCGTCGAGATCGAGCGCGTTCGTGAGCTGCGGGTCGAGCAGCTCGTTGCCACTCCCGGCAGCCGCCACGAGCGCCGCGACGTCGACCCCATCCACGTCCGACTGCGCGACTACGGCGTCCGTCTTATCGCCGTTGTCCCACCAGAGCGAGCTCTGAATCGCCAGCTCGCCGCTGGCCAGGAGGTCCGTGCTCGACGCGTCGTTCACCTGGATGGCGAAGTCGGTGAAGTGGGCCACGACTGCGTTCTTGATCGTGCCGGCCGTGCCGCGGCGGAACAGGAACGCCGACTGGGTCTTGCCTGCGGTGCCGGGCGCGGCGTTCGAGCCGATCCAGGTCGTGTTCCACAGGGTCGGGGCGGCTCGCGGCGTGGCGTCGTTGTCGTTCTTGTTCGAGTCGGCTTCGATGCCATTGTCGCCGACGAGCCCGTTCTGCTGGAGGACGAGGAACTGCACCGTCCCCGTCCAGCCGAGGTCCCAGTCGAGGCCGTCGTCGTCCGGCTGGGAGATCACGATGTGGCGCAGGTTGGCAGTGCCCCCGAACATCTCGACGCCGTCGTCAGCGCCGAGGTGCACCTGGACGAAGTCGATCTCCGTCCCGGTGCCGCAGCCGCCCACCGTCAGGGCGTTGAGCTCGTTGTCCTTCTCCAGCTCGAAGCCGGCGAACTCGATCCGGGCGTACTTCAGGGTCCCGCAATCGTGGGCAGGGTCGTTGCCGCCGTAGACCGTCCGGTCGCCGCCCGCCGGGAAGCCCTCGATGCTCTCGGAGCCGCCTTCCACATTGAGAGGGGCGCTGCCCAGAAGGACGACTCCGCCCCAGTCGCCGGGACCGCGCTGGCCGAGCGGCTCGTTGCTGGTGAAGACGATCGGCGCCTCCGCGGTGCCCACTGCCTCTAGCCGGGCCGAGGTCGTTACGACCAGGGACGTGCCGGCCTTGCCCTTCACAGTCACGCCGGGCTCGATGGTGAGCGTGCCGCCCTCGACGAAGACGTGGCTCTCGAGGACATAGGTATTACCGGTCGTCCAGGTGGTGTCTGCCGTGATCGCGTCGCTCACGGCCACGGTCTTCCCAGCTCCGTCCGTGCCATCGGTCCCGTCCGTGCCGTCGGTCCCGTCCGCGGCATCGGTCCCGTCCGTGCCGTCGGTCCCGTCCGTGCCATCGGCACCGTCGGTGCCATCAGTCCCGTCCGTGGCATCGGTCGCGCTGTCGGTACCGTCAGTGCTTACCGCGTTACTCGAGTCGCTACACCCCAACGAGGCGGCTAGCGTCAACAGACTCTGAATCAGGAACACTCTGTACTTCATGACAATCCTCCTGCTCTTCGCGGCGCAGGCCGCGACCCGGACCCCGCCGAGTTCACTTCGGCTCGGACGACCATTCGAGGGACAGCGACACGCTGATCCCCGGCTCGACTTCGTAGACCGCGATGCCGTCGGCCTCGAAGCGCGTGGACTGGTAAGCGAGGTTCGACGCGGCCAGCTTCAGCTTGAAGCCGGCGGGCAACGCCTGACTCGCGGTGAGGTCGAGGCGGTGGAAGGCCGCCTCGTAGACGTCGGGGAGCCCGTCGAAGCCGACCTCGGCGATACGCGGACCCGTGACGTTGTAGTAGAGCCCGATCTCGAAGCCGGCGCTCGGCTGCTCCCAGCCCAGCCCCACGTTCACGACGTACGGCGACTGACCCTGCAGGGGGCGGGTCTTCGAGGTCTGCAGCGAGACCCGCTCGCCGGAGACCGTCACCTCGGATGCGAGCAGCGTGACGTTCGTGGTGAGTCGGAGCGGTTCGAGCGCCTTGCTGAGGAATCCGAAGTGGGTGCGCGCCTCGAGCTCGCCACCGACCACCCACGCCGACGGCGCGTTGTCGAACGAGACGTTGCCGTTCGCTGCCGACACGATGACTCGCTCGATTGGAGCTTCGAAGTGCTTGAAGAAGAGGCTCGCCGACACGAGGCTGTCCTTGGACCAGAACCACTCCCACCGCAGATCGGCGTTGTGGATGCGCGTCAGCGCAAGCTCGGGGTTCCCTGAGACAGAGCGGCGCCGCACGAAGTCGTAGTAGAGGATCGGCGCGATCTCACGGGTTTGTGGCCGCGCCAGGGTCCAACCGTAAGCCGCGCGCAGGTTCATCGAGTCGTGGATCGACCAGACCAAGGCGGCGGACGGCAACCAGTCGAGGTCGAGCCGATCGACTGAGGCCGGGTCGTCCCGATTGACAGCGTATGGGGTCCCCGGGTCGAGGACCTGCCCGGCGGCCTCGAAGCGCACTCCTGCGAGGACTCTGACAGGGGCGGAGGCTGTGACGTCGAAACCGAGGTGGCCTGCTGCGGTCCACGCGGTGGCGTCATAGCCGTCCGAGGCGTTCGTGCGCTCGAGCAGCTCGAAGTCCGGACCGATGTGCTCCGGTCCGAGCATCTCCTCGATCGGCAGGAACAGCACCGAGGGGTTCTTGCCCACGAGGTCGTAGCGAAAGCGGCGGGCGCCATATGTCTTGAACGAGGCTTGCGCCGACGCCCCGCCGTCGATGCGGACGCCCGCGAGCGGTACACCGAACGTGAGAGCGCCGCTGGTGCCCAGGTCATCCACGCGTGAGAAGAACCGCTCGCCTGAGCCCGGGCCCGCGTCAAAGCGGCTACGCCCGTCGTCGAGGATGAGGGCCGCCGTGTCGCGCGTGTCGGGCTCTTCACGGGCCGCGAGGGAGACGTTGGCGTTCCACCCGAGCTGCAGGCCGCCGGCGTTCTCCACGCGGTGGCTGCCGCGAAGTTGCCCGAACACGAGCTCTCGCGTGATGAACTGGAGCCGAGTGGAGGTGGCGTCGGACGCGTCCGATTCGCTGTAGCCGCTCGCGAGCTGAGCGCTCTTGTCTCCCTGGTGCGTGTAGAGGAAAAAGAGGCCCAGATCGTGCGCCCGCGACGGCTGGTAGCCGAGGCTAACCAGCGCACCCAGCGCGGCCGACTCGGTCCCGGTCAGGACGTCGGTCTCCTCTCTCAGGACGACGTCCCCGCCATCGAGCTTCACCTTCCGGACGACGGCGTCGCGGAGTCGGTCCTGGTGAGAGAGGGTGACGGACGTGAGGTAGCCCAGCTTGCCGTTGTCTCCGCCGTCTGCTCCGCCGAAGGTGATGGTGTCGCCGACCGTGGCGCCGAACGAGAGGTTCGGCCAGGCCGTGCTGTCGCGGGCCGCCCAGGTGTTCGGGAACGCCTCGCCGATCCGTTCGAGGTAGCGATCGGTCACGCCGCTCGTAGACGGGGAGACCGGCTGGTCGGACGGAAGTCCGGTCGGCAGGGCCCTCTTGCCGTCGTCGAAGCCGAGGGCGTCGAGGGCGCCACCGTCGTACGACGGCATCGTCCGAAACGCCGACGCCGTGTCGAACCCCATGCCCAGCTTGAGCTTGGCTTCGAAGACGTCTGGATAGGTCGAAGTCTCGATCTGGACCGCGCCGCCGGCGAAGGTCCCGGGCAGCTCGGGCGAGAACGTCTTCGTAACGGTCAGGTTCGACAGCAACGCTGCCGGGAAGAGGTCGAGCGGCACCGCGCCGTCGTCCGGATCGGGGCTGGGGAGCGCGACGCCGTTCAGGAGCGTCGTGGTGTAGCGACCGCCGAGTCCCCGAATCGTGACGAACTTCCCATCGAGGAGGGTCAGGGACACGACGCGCTTCAGCGCCTCACCGGCGCTCGAATCGGCGCTTCGAGACATCTCTTGTGCCCCCACCGCGTCCGAGACCGCGCCCGCCCGCTTTCGAGTCTCGAGCAGCACGGTCTCTTTGCGCTTGTCGGCGCGCGCCTCGATGTAGACCACATCTGTTGCCTCCTCGTCGGTTGGCAGCGCGACCCGGACCGACGTGCGCCGATCGTCCTGAACGCGGATTCCCTTCACTCTGACGGGGCGGTGCCAGTCCGCCATGGCGACGAGGGCGTACTTGCCCGGGGGCACGCGCAGGACGAAGCGGCCCCCGGACGTCGTCACCGCGGATGTCCCCTTGGCCCCCGACCCGGAGACGACCTTGACCGTCGCGCCCACAATCGGCTCGCCGCTGTCCCGGTCGACCACGCTGCCGACGATCCCGACGTCGTCTTGGCCTCCGGTCTCGGGGGGCGCAGCCTGTAGCTCCGCCGCGATGGCGAGCGCCAGTGAGAGTGTGACGAACAAGAGTTTGTGTCTCCAGTGTGACAGTGTCGTGAACTGGCGTGCGCGCGTGCTATATGCGCGAACGGATGGACTCCGTGGCGATCGCGATCTGTTCGGCCCCACCGGCGCGCGTGGCGTCGAGCACGTCGACGGCGTCTCCGAAGAGGGCATCGTCATCCGCGTCGAAGAACACGATGCGCTCGGTCCGCGTGCGGAAGACCTCACCCAGCTTCGACGTGAGGGTCGGGAGGGCGACGTTGGCGCTGTTGAGGGTCACCGCGCCTCCGGCGTCGAGACTGACCACGATGGCGTCGTCGGCGCCCTCTTCAGCCGGTGGCGGCGCCGGGTCGGGCGCCTCCGGCACCCGCGTGCTGAAGTGTTTGGTCAAGAGAGGGGTCACCACCATGAAGATGATGAGCAATACGAGCACCACGTCGACGAGCGGCGTGATGTTGATGTTGGGCTGCGGCCCCTTGCCCTTGCCGCCAACGTCCATCGCCATCAGCCGGGCTCCTCTGCGCCATCGAGCGTCGTGGGGCGGGCCGCGACCTTGAGCGAGATCCCGGTGGCGCCGGCCGTCTGACATTGCGCGAAGACGCTTCGGACGTGGCGGAACGGTACGTTGCGGTCCGCTTGCAGAACGATCTTCCGGTCGGGCCCGAGCGCTCGTGCGGCGGAGATCCCGGCTTCGAGCTCACCCGGGCCGTCGATCCTGTCCTTCTCGATCCAGATGGTGCCGTCGCGTGTGACCGACACCGTGATGGGGTCAAACTGGCCCTTGGCTTCCGGATCGGGGTGGCTGACCTCCGGCGACGCGACGGGCTGACCGGACTGCATCTGTGGCGCGATGACCATGAAGATGATGAGGAGCACTAGCACCACGTCGACGAGCGGCGTGATGTTGATCTCCGGTCCGCGCGGCCCGGCGGCGGGGGCGGCGCCTCGGCCGGAGCCCGGCCAGGCGGCTGTCTGGGGTCGAGGCGGGCCCAACGCGCTCACGCTACGTTGCTCGCCGACTGGGCGAAGGTGCCGCCGTGGCCACCGGTGTGCAGTAGGGTCGCCGACCCCCGTGGCAGCGGCCTCGCAGCTGGACCGTGCGCACCCGCCTGGCCAGCCGGCGTCCCTGCCCTGGCCTCGACGTGGTCGACGAACTCGCTTGCGGCCTGGCCGAGCCCGAGCAGGACGGTGTCTACTCGGCTGTTCAGATAGTTGAACATGAGCACGGCTGGGATCGCGATGAGGAGGCCGAAGGCAGTGACGACCAGCGCCTCGGCGATACCGGCGGAGACGGCGCCGAGCCCGCCCGCACCTTCGGCAGCGATCCCCTCGAAGGCGTCGATGATGCCCACGACGGTGCCCAGCAGCCCCACGAAGGGGGAGATCGAGCCGACCGAGGCGAGGAGCCCCATGCCCCGGCGGACCTCGGCAGACGCGCCCTCGATACGGCGTCCCACCTCGCGACGTACCATCTCTGCGGCGGGCAGCGCCGAGTCCTCGGGCGTAGCCAGGTAGACCCGGGCGCCTCCGTGAAGGACGTCCGCGAACGGCAGGCCCGGCGCCTCGGCGCAGCGTCGCTCGAGCGCCGCGAAGTCGTTCTGTCGCAGGAGCTCCCGCACATCGACCGACAGCGCTCGGGTCCGCCGCTGGTGGCGTGAGTAGACCCAGAGGCGCTCGAGGAAGACCGTGACGGCCCCGAGGCCGAGGAGCCCGAGGCTGATGACGATGACCAGCGCAAATGCGCCCATCTCGCCAAGGATCTCGCCGATGTCGAAGGACATACTCACTCTCCTAGCGGTGTGGGGTCAGCCGCGAACCTTGAAGGGGAGGCGCACCCGGCGGGCCACCTCGATGGGTGATCCGCTGACGCGCGCGGGCTCGTAACGCCAGGTCTTCACGGCCTCGAGGGCCGCGCTGGCAAAGGGTTCTTCGCCGCGGACGACCTTCGTCCCGGCGACCGTGCCGTCCACCTGGACACGAAGCTCGATGACGACTTCGCCCTCGCGACCGTCGCGAAGCGCGTTCTTCGGGTAGACCGGGCGCTGGTTACCCTCGTGAGCGAGCGGGCTCTCGAAGGCCTCCGGAACGGCGACGGGTCCCGTGACGCGCTCGGGCGTCTCGCCGTCTCGCGTGTCAGTGATCTCCGGCTTCGCCGTCACCGCGGGTGTGGGCTGAGGTGCCGGATCAGGCGGCGGCGCCGGGGCCACGGCGGTGACCGGATCCGCCCGCACCGGGTCGACCGGCATCGGTGCAGCCGTGGGCGCTCGGGTGGGTGCCTGGAACGCGCGGCGCGTCGACACCGGGCCGGTCGGACGCGCTGCGGCCGGAGCTGCCGCAGCCGGGGAGGGCGTCGAGGCGATCACCGGCGCGGGCGGGGGAGGCGCCGCCTTCGGAGGCGGCTCGGGCTCCTCGACCGGCGCGGGGGCGGCGCGTGGGACGAAGGTCACCTCGACCTCGGACTCCCGAACGATCTCAGTCTTCTGACCGAGGAGCCAGAGTGCAGTACCGCCGAGACCACCGAACAGGAGCGCCGCCGCGAAGGTGGTGGCGACCCAGGTCTTTTGATCTGTGCCTTGGGAGACGTTTTCGAGTGACTCGAACATCGGTGGCGGTGGTGTACGCCAGCGATCGCGCAGTCACAACGCGGTCATGGCAACACTTCAGTGACGACTCCGCGCCAATGTGTGGTGTATGTGTCGAGGTTGGCCCCGAGGTGACAGATCCGAATCTCGTGTGACCGTGACGTGACGAAATTGAGAAATCGAGAGCGGCGGCGAAGTCTCGGTTGCGGAGGGACGCGTGCAGGTCCAGAACCGCGCGTCGTGGGTCACTCGGTTCTGGCAGCTGCGCTGAGAGCGTCGCCGCCGCCGAGGGCTGGTGTGGCCTCAGGCGTCACCAAGCGGGACCCGTGGCGATCCACCGAGAGCTCCACGCGGGTGAGCGCGGCCCCGCCAGCCTCCGGGGGGGGCGCCATCGGGGTGATGCGGACCTGAAGGTGCGGAAGGAAGCGCCGCATCACCTCGACGTTGGTAGTGGTGTGCAGTGATAGGGGACCCGTGAGGAAGCTCCCGCCGCCGGCGAGCGCCATCGGCACCAGGAGCTGGTCCGCGGTGTAGGACCCCACGGGGTGACCCGCGGCGCTCGGCAGCGCGCGCCACGCCTGCAGCTGCTCCAGCGCGTCCTCCACGACCTCCGACAGTGGGCGGCCGCGCTCGCCGAACGCGGTGAAGACCTCCGCGGTACCGACGCCGAACGCGGCCTTCACGAGCAGCGCATTGCCGGGTCCCACGGGGCGCTCGACCTCGACCGTGCGCTGAGCAAGGCGGTCGAGGCCCAGCGCCTGGCCCACGGCGCCCACTTCCTGACGCCCGATCTTCCCCGGCAGGCCCGAGACCAGCGCCGTGGTGGTGAGCGTGACGGGGCCCGGCGGCGCGATCAGCTCCGCGGGGCGTAGAGGCCGAGGGCGCACCTCGAGGGTCACCCGGCCGCCACCGGCGGGGTAGAAGCCGTGCCGCTCGAGGCGCACCTCGACGTCGGCGCCGAGCGCGCGAAGCCAGGGGACCAGGACGTCCGCGGTGTGTTCGAACGGCGGCGCGTGCGCGGCGTGGGTGCCGCCCTCCAGCGTGACCCGCGCGGGTGCTCGGCCGCTGAGCAGCGCCGGGAGCAGCGCCTGGACGACGAGGAGCGTGCTGCCCGCGCTGCCGATCGCTACGCGCAGCTCGCCCCCACTGTTGGTGGTGGGCGCGAACTCGAGGGTCTCGGAGCCCAGGGTTGCCCCCGACGTACGCGCGGCCCCCACCTGCGCCAGCGCCTCGACACACGCGAGGTGCTGGCGCAGGAGCCCGGGCTTCGAGCGCCCTGCCCGAAGGCGGACCATCCGGAAGGGCGTTCCGGTCGCGACCGAGAGGCCGAGGGCGGTGCGGAGCATCTGCCCGCCGCCCTCGCCCTCGGAGCCATCGATGGTGAGGAGGTTCATGTCTCTTCGACTCCGACCCGCCGGGGCCTCTCGCGCTCTCTAGCCCTTGACGCACACGACCTGACGGAGCGTGTGGACTACCTCGACGAGGTCTGACTGGGCGGCCATCTCGGCGTCGATGTCTTTGTACGCCATGGGGATCTCGTCCAGGACCCCGTCGTCCTTGCGGCACTCCACGCCTCGCGTGGCCTCGATGTGGTCTGCCACCGAGTACCGCTTCCGGGCCTCCGTGCGAGACAGCACCCGCCCCGCGCCGTGCGAGCACGAGCAGAAGCTCTCGGCGTTGCCCTTACCGCGCACGATGAACGAGCGCGCGCCCATGGACCCGGGGATGATCCCCAGCTCGCCCACTCCCGCGCGGACCGCGCCCTTGCGGGTGATGAGCCGCTCCTCACCGTAGTGAACCTCGCGGCTCACGTAGTTGTGGTGGCAGTTCACCGCGTCCGTGCTGCCGGTGACCTCGCGGCCGAGCGCCTTCGAGACCGCCTCGAGCGTGAGGGTGAGCATGGCCCGCCGGTTCTCGGCCGCGTAGTCCTGAGCCCATCCCACGGCCTCGAGGTAGTCCTTGAACAGCGCCGACCCCTCGGGGAGGTACGCGAGGTCGCGGTCAGGCAGGTTGATCAACCACCGACGCATCTCCTCGCGCGCCTTCTCGATGAAGTACGTGCCGATGCTGTTGCCCTGCCCGCGGCTCCCGGAGTGCAGCATCACCCACACGGCGTCGGCCTCATCGAGGCAGAGCTCGATGAAGTGGTTCCCCCCGCCCAGCGTCCCCAGCTGCCCCTGCGCGCGAGCGTGGCCGCACTTCGGGTGCTTCTCCAGGACGATGGCGTGGCGGGCGGCGAGGCCCGCCCAGGCGGCCGTGACCGGCTCGGGGGGCGTCTTGCGCCACGCGCCGACGTCGTTCCGGCCCCCGAAGTCCGTGCGGCCGTGCGGCACGGCGGCCTCGATCGCCGAGCGCACAGCGCCGAGCCCGTCGGGGAGGTCGCTCGCCACGAGGTTGGTCCGCGCAGCCACCATGCCGCAGCCGAGGTCCACGCCCACAGCCGCCGGGATCACGGCCCCAGTCGTGGCGATCACGCTGCCGACCGTGGCGCCGATACCCACATGGACGTCGGGCATCACCGCCACGTGCGGGCGGACGAAGGGCAGGGAGGCGACGTTCTTCACCTGCGCCAGCGCCTTGCCGTCGAACGGGACGCCGCGCGTCCAGGCCTTCACGTGCACTCCTGAGGTCTCGAAGACGTCGTAGCTCATCGGGTCACCCTCTCATCCTTGTGGTGCATCGTATGGCACCGCTCCTGGGTTCGCCGGTTCTGAGTGCTTGGCGCATGCCACTCGTTGAATCGACTGGTTGCCTCAGTACGAGCGCTTGGCGACTAGCGGATATTCGCGCTATCTAGCTGTATAGCTAGTTACTGGGCGCGGGGTGGATATGGGCCGGCCGGTCGTCGTCGTAGGGCTCCTCGGGACTGTGCTCGATCGCGGGGGGCGTGGACCTGCGCGGTGGGAGCGGTGGCGCCCCACGGTGGCGTTGTGCCAGCAAACCGACCTTCGCGTCACCCGTCTGGAGCTGGTTCACGAGCCGGCCTGGGCCGGACTCGGGCGCTACATCAAGGACGACATCGGCGTGGTCAGCCCCGACACGGACGTGCGGCTCCACGCCATCGAGTTCGGCGACCCGTGGGACTTCGAGGCCGTCTACGGCGCGCTTCACGAGCTGGCGCGCTCGCTGGCGCTGGATCCCGAGCGCGAGGACATCCTCGTCCACATCACCACGGGCACCCACGTGGCGCAGATCTGCTTGTACCTGCTCGTGGAGTCCCGCGTGCTCCCTGGGCGGCTCCTGCAGACCGGCCCTGCCAAGGTGCCGGGTGCGGCCGGAGCCCAGGGCGCTCGCGGGCATCGTCGCGGCCGGCCCCAGGGGGCTCCCGGGACCGCAGAGGCCCCCGACGAGGCGAGCGAGGCAGCCGGCCGGGCACCGGACCCCGCCGGTCGAACGGTGATCATCGACCTCAGCCTCGCCCGGTACGACCGCCTGGCGCGTCGCTTCGAAGACGAGCGGCGGGCGGCCACGTCGTTCCTGAAGGCCGGCATCGAGACGCGGAGCGAGGCCTACAACGCGCTGATCGACCAGCTGGAGCGGGTGGCGCTGCGCTCCGAGGCGCCGATCCTGCTCACCGGCCCCACGGGAGCCGGCAAGTCGCGGCTGGCCAGCCGGATTTGGGAGCTGCGCCGGCAGCGTCACCTGGTGAAGGGCCCGCTCGTGGACGTGAACTGCGCCACGCTGCGAGGCGACGGGGCCATGGCGGCGCTGTTCGGGCACACCCGTGGGGCGTTCACGGGGGCGGTGGGCGAGCGGAGGGGGCTCCTCCGCGAGGCGGATGGCGGCGTCCTGTTCCTCGACGAGATCGGTGAGCTGGGCCTGGACGAGCAAGCCATGCTCCTCCGGGCCTTGGAGGACAAGCGGTTCTTGCCAGTGGGCGCGGACCGCGAGGTGCAGAGCCACTTCCAGCTCATCGCGGGCACCAACCGCGACCTCGGCGACGCCGTGCGGGCGGGGCGTTTCCGCGACGACCTCTTGGCTCGGATCGACCTCTGGACGTTCGAGTTGCCGTCGCTGGCCGAGCGACCCGAGGACCTGGGCCCCAACGTGGACCACGAGCTCGAGCGGCAGAGCCGCGCGTCGGGACGGCGCATTGCGTTCAACAAGGAGGCACGCGCCCGCTTCGACCGCTTCGCCGTCGCCGCGCCGTGGCCGCGCAACTTCCGCGACCTCGGCGGCGCCATCGAGCGAATGGCCACGCTGGCGCCGGCCGGGCGGATCGATGAGGCCACGGTGGAGGAGGAGATGTCGCGCCTCGACCGGACGTGGCGGCGGCTGGAGCAGCCCGCCACTCGGCACTCGGCCGCCGCGGACCGCTTGATCGGCGACCGCGAGCTCGACCGCTTCGAGCGCGTTCAGCTCGCCGACGTGCTGGAGGTGTGCCTCGCAAGCCCCACCCTGTCGGAGGCGGGGCGCCGCCTCTTCGCGGTGTCCCGGGCCCACCGGAGCACCCCCAACGACGCCGATCGGCTCAGGAAATACCTGCTCCGCTTTGACCTCGACTGGGACGTCGTGCGCGCCGCGCGCTCAAACGGCTGAGGCGCCCGGGTTGCGCTCGCTTCCGCGCCGGCCCTTTGACAGTCGCTCCCGGGGGCAACATCGTGCCCAGTCATGCAGATGCGGTTGACCCCAAGCGCCGTGAGTTGGCCCGTGCGTCGTGACCGAACCCACCCGGGGACCCGCCGGGCCGCGCGAGCGCTGGTCGCCGCGTTGGCGCTGCTCGCTCCCGCCGCGTGGGCCACCCCGGGCTTCGTGGTCTACGGCCGCGACCACACGGCCATCATCGACACCAACGGCACGGCCGTGGTGGTCCCCGGCCTCTGGGTCATGAACGGCGCGGCCACCGCCGTGCGCGGCGTGGTGCTCCCCAAGGCGTGCAGCTGTCCGTCGTTTCCCGCGGTCCCGGACGGCCCGGCCCCCACGGTGACCGCGGAGGTGCCCGCCTGGCAGGAGTCCACCGAGGGCGAGGAGGAGTGCGGCTGGGCCCTGCGCGTCCCCGAGGCGCTCGTGGGCGGCACGCTGCAGCTGGCCGGCGAGGAGTACAACGGCTGCGAGGTCAACCTCTACGGCTTCGGTGGCACTGACGTGCCGCTCGACGGGTCTCCGGTGCGGGGCCCCAAGGCGCCGCCGGCGCGCTCGTGGTGCACAGTGGAGCAGGGTGCCCCCCAGCGCGTGTGGCCCCCGGCCCCGAGCGCGCACTGTCTGCCGCGCGGCAAGGAGTGGTGGCCAGCGAGCGACGACCCCGACGACCCCGACGACGATCCGGACGACTCCGAGCGGCAGGAGTGCCAGAGCTGCGGCGACGACGTTAGCGACAGCGAGGTGCAGTTCGTTCGCAAGGGCTTCTGGATCACGATCGCAGACGACGTGTCCGGCGCTGCCGAGTGGCGGCGCGTGGTCGAGCTTCGCGTGGCCACACCGGCGCTCTGCCCGTCTCCCGAGGACCCGTGCGGCTCGCCGAAGCTGTTCAAGCTGGGGCCGGAGGTCGCCGCCGTCCGCAAAGCGCTGGCGGAAGGGGAGCTGCCCGATCTCACGAAGGGCCCCGATTTCTGGGTGGCCAACGACGGGCGCTTGGCGCTCACCCTGGCGAGCGACGGCGCCTGGGCGCTCCTCAGCCCGGGGAAGCCGCCGGAGAAGCGCGGAAAGCTGGACGCCAAGGGTTTCGCGGAGCGCCTCGGGGCTCGCTATCACGCAGACGTGGACCCGCTGGTGCGCGCGCTAGGCCGGTCGCTGTGCGGTAAGCCCTCGGCATGCCCCGCCGACCCCGGGCCTGCTGAAGAGAGCGAGACGGACGACGAGCGCACGGCGAGCGAGCTGGGGAACGCCTGTTTCGAGGCGCTGAAGGCCAACGAGCTCACCCAGGCCAAGGTGTTGTGCGAGCGGGCCCTGGAGCGCGACCCCTCGAACCGAACCCTGGGAGCCGTCCGCTACAACCTTGGGCTCATCGCGGAGAAGCTCCACCGCAAGGACGACGCGATCCGCTGGTACGAGCAGTCGCTCGAGGTGCGCGACAACGCCACGGTGCGGAAGCGGCTCGAGGCCCTGCGGCGCCGCTAGAGTGCTCTTCCTGGAAGACCGCGGGCCGCACGTTTCGTCGCGCTCCACGCCCGGGCCTTGTGGTCAGCGCCGCGCGAGTGGCTGCGGCCCACGCCGAGGGGACAGACTCCATGTCCCCGCTAGAGCGCCGGCGCGCTGACGTCGCCACCCGTTAGCGAGTAGGCTTCGCGCGTGTCTCGCTTCGTCATCGCCCTCGTCGCAGCCTGCAGCGCCGCGCCCCCGCCCGAGGAGGCGCCGGGGTATCCGACCGAAGGCGAGCTGCCGGTCAGCGCGAACCGCCTCCACTTTGACGATGGCTCCGTTCGCCTGGGCCCGCCGCTCTCGGGCGGGCGCGGCGTGGCCCTCGTGGACGTGGACGACGACGGCTGGCCGGACGCCACGATCACCCACTCCCAGGGCGTCCGTGTCCTGCGCGGCGTGGGCGCGGGGCGCTTCGCGCTCTGGGCAGACCTGGCGCTGCCCGATGCCCGCGCGCTCGCTTGGGCAGACGCCGATGGCGACGGCGACCGCGACCTGTACGTCAGCGGTCGCGGCAGCCACGCCTACTACGTGAACGACGGCAAGGCGTTCGTGGACAACACGGTCGCCGCCGGTCTAGACGGGGACTTCCCGCTGGGCGGCGAAGGCGCCAGCTTCGGCGACCTGGACGGCGACGGCGATCTCGATCTCTTCCTGGCCTTCGGGGCCCTCCCGCCGGACCTGGCCACGGGAGATCCGGGTGAGCAGGGCGCGCCCGACCGCCTCTACTGGAACGAGGGCGGACGCTTCGTCCTCGACGCCTCCGGGGTCTTCGCGGGCCCTCCCGGGGGCGAGACCTTCCAGGGCGCCTTGTTCGACGCCGATCGCGATGGGGACCTCGACCTGTTTGCCGTGGACGATCATCGCCCCGACCGCTTCCTTCGGAACACGGCGGGCGTCTTCGCCGACGTCAGCGCCGAGGTGCTACCGAACGCCGGGACCGAGTCCACCTCCATCATGGGGATCGACGTCGCGGACGTGGACCAGGACGGCGACCTCGACATCTATGGGACGCAGCGCGAGGGCGACGTGCTCTATCGGGGCACGGACCTCGTGACCCCCTACGTCAACGCCGTCGACAAGTTCCGACCGGCGGGCGCCGGGGACCCTACGCGGCAGTCCACGGGCTGGGGCGTGGCGGTGCAGGACTTCGACGACGACGGCGATCAGGACATCTTGCGCACGTCCAACTTCGATGACGCCTTCGAGGGAGTGTCCGGCCGGGTTGGGGTGAACCAGCTCCTCGAGCACGTCCTCGAGGGGGGCGAGCGGCGCTTCGTAGACGGGACAGCGGCTGCGGGGACCGTGTTCGACGCTCCGGTGGACGGGTGGGGCCTCGCCACCGGAGACATCGACCGTGACGGCGACCTCGACGCCCTCGTGGGTGTGGACGGGACCGGTCCCGACCTCGGGCGTGAGCCGGACGCCCACCGGTCCGCGCTCTTACTCGTGAATCGGGGTGCGGGCGCCGCCGTGAACGACTCGGTGAGGCTGAGGATCCGGCAGCCTGGCCGCCCCAACGTCTTCGCCGTGGGTGCCACGCTCGACTTTCACGGGCAGACCATCCGAAACAGCCGCGTCCTTCAAGCCGGACAGAGCTATCTCAGCCAGCACGACGACGCCGTTCACGTCGGGCTCGGCCCCTACGAGCGCTTGCCTGCGGTGGTGGTGACGTGGCCAGGGGGGCATCAGACCACGTGGCTGGCGCTGGACCCGGGCGAACACCGGCTGGAGCGTCCCGCGGACGACTCGCTCAACTGCTGCCCGTCGAAGACTGGCTGTGTGGCCGCACCCTCAGCTTCGGCTTGCCTCGCCGCACAGGGATCGGCGCTGGGCCTCGATGGCGAGTGCGCAGAGGCTTGTGAGGCGTGGCGCCGGTGCTGCCCGGCCTTGCCGGTGGACGTGTGCGCCGCGGAGTGCCTCCGTGCGCCGCCGCCGGCCGCGATGCTGAGCTGTCTTCAGGGTGACTGCGGGGCGGTGAGGGAGTGCACGTCAGGCGGAGTGTACGTACCCGGCAACGGTACGGGCGCGCCGCAGACCACCGATGGCGCCTGCCCGAGCGTGGGGCCCGAGCCGCGGTGAGGCTCCGAACCCCCCGCGGGTTCCGCTACTTGCAGGTCTTCGTCTTCTTGCCCGTACACACTCCGCTGCAGCACTGTGTGGCTGTGGTGCAGACGGTGCCCAAGGCCTGGCAGGTGGGCGCGGCCACACAGGTTCCGCAGCCGCACGGGTGGGTGGGGGCCTGGCAGGTCTTCCCCGAGCCGCAGTCGGCCGTGACCTTGCAGCCGCCAACGGCGCACGCCGGCCAGGCCGGTAGCGCCCCGGCGGTGGCCGTGATGTCGAGCTTGCCGTAGCCCCAGTCGGCGTTCGCGGCCCCGGGAGCGGCGGCGGTGTCGGTGTCGCTGCCCGTGGTGAAGCTGGCCTTCTGATAGGTGTCCGTCTTTACGTCGTGGCGCGCGGTGGTCTTCCAGAGCTCCCGAAGGCAGGCGGCGTCGAGGTCGCCCTTTTGGGACAAGAGCACGGCGACCCCGCCCGTGGCGTTGGGTGTGGCCATGCTGGTGCCCTGGAGCATCCCGCCCTCGGTGCCCGGGAGCACGCGATCCGTGCCGAAGTGGTAGCCCCCGCCCGCGCTGTAAGCCACGCAGCGGGACTCCCACTGTGCGTCGCGGACGAAGTGCGAGAGGCTGGACGCGATCCCCACGCCGGGCGCCGAGATCTCGGGCTTCAGCACGTCGTCGCGTCGCGGACCGCGGCCCGAGAACGCCGCCAGCTCCCCGAGCTCGAAGGGATCGTAGTAGGCCAGGGCGCCGGACCCGTACGCGGCGGTCCCAGTGGACTCCGGGGCGCACTCGCTGCCGTACGCGAAGTTCCACGAGAGGCGAGACGCGTAGGCCGCCACGGCGATCACGCCGTCGGCGGACGCGGGGTTGCCGATGGTGACGGCGTTGTCCGACTCGCGCCCACCGAAGCGAGGCGTGGGGTTGCGCACGGCCTCGGCACGGAACGCCTGAACCATGTTGGACGAGACGCCGTACCAGGCGTGGTAGGTGCCCGCGCAGATCGCCGTGGAGGTGGCCGGCACCAGCTGGATGGTCCAGGTTCCCGTGCGCGGGTTGGTCCCGTAGTAGTCGCTGATCTCGATGTAGGCGTTGATGTCGCCCGAGTTGTTGCCGCTGCCGAAGGGATCGCCGCCGTTCTGCACCAGCATCCCGCCGTCGGTGGACGAGAAGCCCTGGTAGGCGGTGTTGGTGTTCCAGCTGTTCTTGTAGGCCGTCCCAGTGGGCGGGTAGACCTTGCCCGTCGGGGTGGTGATCTTGACCTTGCAGTTGTTGCCCTTTGGGTACCACACGTCGAAGAACACGTAGTCCGAGGTGGTGGCGGTGTAGGTGGGGAAGCGGAACGTGACGGACTCGGAGTTGATCACGCCCTTGCCGTGGAGCGCGAAGCCCCACGCCAGCGCCGGGGACCAGTTGTTCGCCCCGGGATTGCCCGCGGCCACCATCACCACCTTGCCCGCGCCCGCAAGGGCGGAGAGGCTTCGCTCCTGCAGCGTCTTGCCGTCGTGCGAGTGGTAGTCCGAGCCAAGGCTCATGTTGATCACGGCCGGCTTCCCGAGGGCTGCCGCCCGCTTGAAGATGTAGTTCACGGCGTCCACGGTGGCCGCGTCCGTGTTGCGCGCGCCGTCGAAGTCGAACTTCACGATCACGAGGTCTGCCTCGGGCGCGCCGCCCGGATACCCGCTGCCGCTGCCGTCGCCCGCTGCGCTGCCGGTGACGTGGGTGCCGTGACCGTCCATGTCGCGCGCCGCGGCGCGGATGGGGTAGCTCGGCGAGTTGACGGGGCCGAACCAGCCGGTAGCGGGGTCCCAGGTGTTGTCGCCCGTGGCCAGGGCGGCGTTGATGTCGGCGGCGTCGTACTCGTGCCCGTACGTGAACCCGGCGTCGGTGGGCGCCGCCAGATCGCCCGTGTCGCTCTGGTCCCAGTAGTAGCGGATACGGGTGGTGAGGGGGCCGGCGCCCTCGGACGCGTCTTCGATGAAGTCCAGGTGAGTCCAGTCGATCCCCGAGTCGACGATACCGACGACCACGCCGGCTCCTCCCGCGGCGGTCGGGTTGTTCATGCCGACGGCAGCGCCAGACGGCACGAAGACCAATCCCTGCGAAGTGTCGTTCGCCTTCTTCACGGGCCGGGCGGCCTCGATCCGGCTGACCCCATCGACAGACGCCAACGCGTCCAGCGCGTCGACCGGCACGGTCGCGGTGGCCGTGCCCTCCGACGTGAGCGTGCGGACCACCACGTCCAGCGCCCTGAGCGCGGAGAGGGCGCGCGTTTCGAGCTCGAGGTGCACATCGACCACCTCGACCTGCTTGCGTCCTCGGAGCTCGTGCCGCGTGCGGAGGATGTCGGCTGGGAGCGGCTGCGGGCGTTGCTCGCCTCGGCGGGCAATGAGCACCTTCAGCGGCACGTCGAGGGCGGCGCGCGCGGCGCGGCCTTGCCCTGCCAAGGATCCCTCTTGTTGGGTGACCGTGGCGTCGTCCGCCGGAGGAACTTCGCCGCAGGCGGCCGCGGCGAGCAGTGTGAACAGGACTGGGAAACGGCGCATGCGGGGACCTCGCGGGTCAAGAGGGCGCCACAAGGTAGAGCCGCGGACGCCGAACCGGAAGCGCAATCAGCACCACGTCCCGAAGGATCTTGCGAAGAGTGCTCAGTGACGGCGGAGCGCGGAGACCAACAGATCGATCGCGGTGAGCGCGGAGCGCCGCGGGTGCACGTCGGCGTCGATGGCGCACCGGAGATAAAGGCCGTCGAAGATCGCCACCAGCCCCTCTGCGACCGCCGAGGTGTCGTGCGGCACGAGCTCGTGCCTGTCGACGCCCCGCTCGAGCACCCCTGCCAGGTATCCGACGAACCCCAGGTGTTGCTCTCGCTTCACCGCTTTCAGCTTCGGATCGACCACTGCCGCCCCGTTGAGCACCAACGCCAGCCGGAAGTGGTCGGGGTCGTCTTCGAGGAGACGCAGGTTGCTCTCCGCGATCGCGCGGATGCGTGCCTCGGCGCTGTCTGCGTCGTCTGGACTGTCGCCCGAGCGCCAGCGCGACAGCACAGTGCCGTAGGTCTCCGAGCAGATGGCCCGGAAGATCTCGTCCTTCGACTGATAGTGGAAGTAGATGCCACCGAGTGACAGCTCGGCCGCCTCAGCGATGTGCCGGATGGTGGTGGCGTCCAGCCCGCGCTGGATGAAACACCTCTTGGCCGCGTCCAGGATCTGTCGCCGACGGACCTCCTCGGGCTGGTGCTTCGACATGCGTCAGCGCCTGATGGGGGGCGACGCGCGTCGCTCATCGGCGGTGGGTTGGGTGGCGCGCCCCGGCACGCCGGAGAAGCGCCCCTCGCCACCGGGTTGAGCCCGCGAGCGGCGGCTTACGGCCAAGACGCCGAGCGCCAGGGCGAACCAGAGGGGCGACGCCGGTGCAGCGCCGCGGCTGGAGCAGCCGTCACCCGAGGAGCCGCCGCCGGTGAACCCGTCGATCGTGTCGGCCGTGCCGTCGGCACCATCCGCGCCCTCGCATTGGCCTGCCTCGCACGCCGCGCCATCGGCGCAGGCACAGGTGCCGCCGCAGCCGTCGTCACCGCACGACTTCCCGTCACACGCCGGCGCGCAGGTATCCACCACGCACTGGCCCCCCGTACAGGCGTCGCCCTTGCTGCAGGAGCCGCAGCTCCCGCCGCACCCGTCGTCTCCGCAGACCTTCCCGGTGCAGTCCGCGAGGCACGACCCGGCGGTAACGCAGTCGGCCACCGCCCGGGTCGACTGACAGACCAGGCCCTGCTTCTCACAGTCGATCTCGGCGATCGTGCCCGCGTCGTCGCAGAACCGAAGGACGTTGCCGTCGCAGACGCCGATCTTGGGGATCTCACCGCACGCGGCGGTGGGATCCGGCGAACACGCGCCGTCCTGGCAAATCTCCGCCTTGGCGCACACGCCACACACGTCGCCGCAGCCGTCCGGCCCACACGCCCTGCCACCGCAGTCCGGCGTGCAGCTGCCCGGGTCGACGCACTGCCCCGTCTTGTCGCAGTCCTTGCCGGCGGCACACGCGCCGCAGCTGCCGCCACAGCCGTCGTCGCCGCACACCTTGCCCTGGCACTTCGGGTTGCACTGGCCCGGCACGCAGATCCCCTTGACGCAGGCCTCTCCAGAAGCGCAGGTCCCGCAGCTCCCGCCGCAGCCGTCCGATCCGCAGGTCTTACCGTCGCAGGAGCCGGTGCACGCCGCCACACAGGCGCCGTCGGCGTTGCAGCTGCTGCCGCTGGCGCACGCGCCGCAGGTGCCGCCACAGCCGTCGGAGCCGCACGCCTTGCCTGCGCAAGACGGGGCGCAGCTCGAGTCCGGCACGCAAGCGGAAGTCGCGGTATCGCAGCCGAGCGCACAGCTGGTGTAGACCCTGCGCTCGCAGCCGTCGACCAGCCCGCAAACCCACGAGTGCGAGCCCTCGACGGAGCACCCGGAGTCGCCGGGGGCGCACTCAGGCTGGCACGCTCCGCACGCCGCCCCAGCGAGGCAGCTGTAGTAGCCTTGCTCGGCGTCGAAGCCACAGCAGTCGGCGCCGGGGACCTGTGCGCAGTCGCCGCCATAGAGCTGGCCGCCGTCGCAGTACACGAGCTGCGTGCCAACGCAGGCGCCGTCGAAGCTGATGTTGCCGCAAGCGGACACGCACGCGCCGTCCTGGCAGGTGAGCCCCCCGGTGCAGACCCCGCAGACGCCGCCGCATCCGTCCGAGCCGCAGCTCTTGCCGGCGCAGCTGGGCACGCAGGCCGTCCCACCGCAGGTCAGCGGGTGCTCGGCCGGACCGTCGCCGACCCAGCCGCAGTCGTAGTACTGGTTGTTGACGTTCCATCCACAGCCGCTGTTGCCGCAGCTCTGCGACTGCTTCTCGCCGCTCTGGCACCAGTTGAGCACGCCGCCGTCGCAGCAGCCTTGCCAGGTGAGCCCCTGACAGGGGTCGTTCCCGACGCAGGTACCAGACACGCAGGCTTCACTTGCCGCACACCAGCCGCACACGCCGCCGCACCCATCGGCGCCGCACGTCTTGCCGCCACAGGCCGGCGTGCATCCCTGCGCCGCGAGGCAGTCGAAGTCGGCCGGGCTCGAGTTGGGCACGGCCCCGCACGTGAAGTTGCCGAGGGAGCTGCAGTCCTTGACCTGGAGCGTGGCGTTCTCGCACCACGAGAGCACGGAGCCGGCGCATTGCCCGGCGGCGCTGATGGTCCCACAGCCCTGCGCGGCGCACTGTCCGGCCGCGCTGCAAGTGAGGCCCGCAGCGCAGGTGCCGCAGATGCCGCCGCACCCATTCGGGCCGCACTGCTTGCCAGCGCAGCTGGGTGTGCAAGCGGCCACGCACTGCCCGGCCGCGGTGCAGGTCTGACCGGCGGCGCACGCGCCGCACGTGCCGCCGCACCCGTTCGCCCCACACGTCTTGCCCCCGCAGTTCGGGGTGCAGGCGCACTGACCGGAGGCGCTGCAGCTCTGACCCGAGGGGCAGGACCCGCAGGAGCCCCCGCACCCGTCATCGCCGCAGGTCTTGCCGCTACAGTTCGGCGTGCACGCCGCCGGACAGGCCTTCGGGTTCGCGCCCGTTGGATCTGTGCCCGACCACCCACAGTCGTAGAAGCCCTGATTCTGGTTCCACCCGCACACCTGGCCGCAGCTCTGCGTCTGGACCTGGCTGTTCTCGCACCACTTCAGGTTCTTGCCGTCACAGCAGCCGGTGTAAGTGATGCCCCCGCACGGGTCAGCAGGTGCCTTGCAGACGCCATCGCTGCAGGTCTGACTTCCCGAACACGTGCCGCATGACCCGCCGCACCCGTCTGAGCCGCAAGACTTTCCGGCGCAGCTCGGCGCGCAGGCGGCGCCGCAGACGAGCGGCGCGTTGGCCGGGCCGGCCCCGCTTCCACCACAGGCGTAGGCGCGAGTGGCCTCGCTGTACCCGCAGCCCTTGCCCCCGCAGAGGGCCGTGACGGGGCCCGCTTCGGAGCAGAGCCGCACGGCGTCGCCGTCGCAACACCCTTCGAAGACCAGGGAGCACGTCTCGGCCTGAGTGGCCGTGGGGAAGCACTCGAAGGCGCCGTTGCAGATGTTCGCGGGGGTGACCGTGCTCTTCTCGAAGACACCGGACGGCACGGTCATCGTGATGCAGTGGATCGCCCCGGACCAGGTGATCAGGTCGGTCGAGTCGATGGGGACGTGCTCCCAGTCGGGCATGACGCTCTCCCAAACGCCCAGGGCCTCGTCCTCGAACTGCGTATCGTCCGTGTATACCGGCACCAGGTTCTTCCCGTTGATGAACAACGAGTTCGCGTACGTACGCCAGATCTGACGGTTGGAGTTGGAAGGCATGGGGAGGCGCGTGACGGCGAGCTTCTTGCCGTCGTTCAGCGTGGTGGCCTGGAGCAGCGCGGCGTTCGCGTCCAGCACCTGGGCGTTACCCGAGTCCTGCCAGTTCTGGTAGTCGCCGAGGAGCATGCGGTCCCCGGGCAGGAGCTTGGCGAACATGTCCGAGTGCGTGGTGCCCTCGTCGTTGAGCGGATAGAGCACCGTCACGGTCTCGCAGCCCATGTAGTCGCGCAGATATTGTGTGATCTTCGCTTCGGTGGTGCCCCCGTACCAGAGCACACCTTGCGAGTGGAAGCAGTTGCCGCGGCCATCCGCCATGAACGTGCCACCCTCCCACTTCAGGGGCTGGCGATAGCTGTTGATCCCGAACTGGGACGCCAACACCGTGGGGATGGCGTCGTCGAAGACGCGCTGGTCGTAGTAGCGCGGATCTACGAAGGCGACGCGCCCGTCCGGGGCGCGCACGCCGAAGGGGCCGTAGTCGCGCATCCAGATCGAGTCGAGGTTGCTGTTGACGAAGGTGATCCCCGACGTGCTCACGCCGTAGTTCGCCATGGCCTGGAGGAACGAGCTCTTCTGCTGGCTGCCCTCGTGGACCACCCAGACCGTCGCGACCGGCTTCGAGGCCTTGACGATGCTCGCGTACACGTCTGGGAAGTTGCCGGTCCATCCCAGCAGGATGGCCTCGTGGTCGTCCCACTGGGAGACGGCTCGCATCGGCTCTGCGGGGGCCGCGGTGATCCCGTACACCGCCTGGTTCGCGTTCTTGTAGTCAGAGAACTGATCCGCCTTGCCGGCGCCGCGTTCGCCCGGGAGCGGATACGCGGGCAGCATCGGCTTGGCCGGGACCACGGCGTCCGGTTCAACGGGCGCAACCGGGGATCCCGGCGTGGGGGTGTTGCTGCAGGCGAGGGTGACGAAGGAAGCCAGGAGAAGGGAGCGGGTGTACAGCATGGACGGCCTCCGGAGAGGCTGGGGCCCCTCGAGTCGCGGGAGTATTCTCGCTCGGCACCCGACCTGCAAGACCACACTGGCGGACCAGGGCGGGCCAGCGCTGACAAGGGCTCGACCCGAGCGGCTAGTGGTGTCGCTCCAAGAGCAGATCCCGCCACTGGAGCAACGCGGGGAACTCGGCGGCGAGCGCTGCGTTGGTCCAGTGCTCGAGGCTCCGTCGGCCAACCCGGATGTGCGCCGGCGGTCGTACGACCTGAAGGGCAACGGCCATCGCGATGTCGGCGTGGGTGAAGCGGTCCCCCAGGAGGTAGGTCCGGCCGCCGTCCAGCGCCGCGGCGAGCTCCGCCATGCCTTTGCGAATTCGCGCCGTGAGGGCCGCTTCGGACTCAGCGCCAAACGAGTACTTCTTCTTCAGGAAACCCACGGCGGTCTGGCCGAGCGCGCGGGAGATCGGACCGAGCTTTCGGAGCGGCGGCGGGAGGTTCTCCAGCATCGCCACTGGGTCTGCCGCCACGAGGGCCGTGGTGCGCGCCCGCCCTGCGTCGAGCATGCCTTCCGACACGCGGTTCCAGCGCTCGATCTCCGCGGCCAGTGCAACGGGGAAGAGATCGACCGCCGCCGGGCTGTGCGCCGCTGCCCACCGCGCGATCTCCAGCGAGTCCGGGATGGGTCCGTCCGCGGTGAAGAGCACTGGAACCGAGACCCTGCCCGAGGACTGGGACTTGGCGGGGCTCCCTTTTGGGGTGGACCTCCAGAGCCGTGCGCGAAGCAGCGGTTCGCCCAACATGGGCAGGTACGCCACTTCCTTGAACGGCACCTTCGCCGCGGCCAGCGCCCACCGCGCCTTCTCGGACCAGGGCGAGTAGGAGATTCCGTAGAGCGTGTTCATGGTCGTTCCTCCATCCTCGGGGCGCAGACCACCTTTCCATGGGGCAGCCGGGTCGAGCAACCCAGGGGGTTCATGGCCGTATTGGACCGCGCGTTGACTTCCGCGGGTCTCTTCGCTTTTATCTGCGCGCTCTCTAGGAGGCCCCGTGCGTCGTCAGTTCGCCCTTGCTCTCGTCGTCTCCCTCGCCTTCACGGCGGCCGCCTCGGCGGATGAGCCCCCCGCCGACAAGGCGCCCTCAGAGGAGACGAAGCCCGCCGCGGACGAGCCGAAGTCCGACGAGCCCGCGGTCGAGCCCGAGCCGGAGCCCAAGCCGGATGCGCCGCCCGCCAAGGTCGACGCCCCGGCCGAGGAGGCCCCGGCGGAGGAGGAAGAGGAGTTCGGCGAGGAAGAAGATGACGAAGACGGTTGGGACGACGAGCCGGCCGCGCCCACCTATCCCCGCCTCGAGCACCACGGCTACCTCCGCTTCCGGGCAGACATGTTCGGCAACGGGCACCTGGGCACCGGGTTCCACACGGACGGCGGCCTCACCAAGGGCACCAGCTCGATCAAGCCGCCCATCACCGAGAACTTCGTCAACAACGACCCCAACGACACGTCGCGCGGAGACGTGGGCGAGGGCGCCAACGACGAGACCTTCCTGGCCGGCGCGAACATGCGCTTCCGGTACCAGCCCACTTTCTGGATCAGCGAGTCGCTGCGCATCGCAGCCACCTTCGACGTGCTCGACAACCTGGTGCTCGGCTCCACTCCAGATTTCGACCCGGCCCGCCCCGATCTGCCGATCGCCGCGTTCTCCGGCGGTCAGGCCCCTCCGTCGGGGGACTTCCAGTTCCAAGACTCCATTCGGGTCAAGGAGCTGTGGGGCGAGTGGAAGATCCTCGGCGCCATCCCGCTTCGCTTCGGGCGCATGAAGAGCCACTGGGGGCTCGGCATCCTCGCCAACAGCGGGGAGAAGTGGGACGACGACTTCGGTGACTACAACGACCGCGTGATGCTGGCGTTGCAGTTCTACGGGATCTACTTCGTTGGCGGCTACGACATCGTCTCCTCCGGTCCCACCCACAAGCAGCCGTTCCAGCCGTTCGGCCAGGCCTACGACCTCACCGAGACCGACGACGTGTCGCAGGGCTTCATGGGGATCTTCCAGCGCCCGCTGAACCCGGTCGAAGTCGACGCTCGCGCGGACCTTCTGAACAAGGACCGTAAGTGGGGTATCGACTGGGGTGTCTACGCGGTGTTCCGGAAGCAGACCCTCGACGTCAACCAGACCACGCTCACGGCCATCGATGACGGCAGCTTCGCGCCGGACACCGCCGAGCTCATCGAACGCAATGCCTGGGCCATCATCCCCGATGCTTGGCTCCGGCTGGAGCATCGGCCCACCTATTCACAGAAGATCCGCCTCGAGCTCGAGGCCGCCATGATCGTCGCGGGCATCGACAACGTGTCCTACAACGGCCTCGAAGGGACGGGAGGACCGCGGGAGGTCCTGTCGTGGGCCGTCGCCTTCGAGGGCGACTACACCCTCAACGGCCTCAACATCAGCCTTCACGCGGGCGCAGCCAGCGGCGACAGCGCGAAGTGCCTCGCAGTCAATGACTGCTCGAACTTCGAGCAGGACGGCGAGTTCAACACCGAGATCACCAACTTCCGCTTCGATCGGAACTACACGGTCGACATGATCATGTTCCGCGAGGTCATGGGCACCATCACGAACGCCTGGTACGCGCGCCCCGCGGTCTCTTACGACCTCTTCGGCGAGTCGGACGAGGAGGCCCTTGGCGCAGAGCTCGCCATCATCCTGGGGGGCGCCCTGGAGAAGTCGGCGTACCCGGGCAACTCGTCCTTCCTGGGCACCGAGATCGACGTGCGGCTCTACTACGAGCAGACCAAGAAGTTCCTGGCCGACCTGGCCTTCGGGGTCTACATCCCGGGCTCGGCGTTCGACCTGAAGAACGGCTTCGGTGGCTATACCGGTTCGGACCGGTCCGCCGAGGTGGCTTGGACGCTCCAAACGCACCTCGTGATCCAGTTCTAATGGCGGCCCCCAAGCTGTGGGGCGGCCGCTTCGAAGAGGCCACCGACGCGCTCGTCGAGCGGATCAACGCCTCCGTCGGCTTCGATCAGCGCCTCTACCGCCACGACCTCGCGGGTTCGGTCGCTCACGTCAGGATGCTGGGCCGGACCGGGATCATCCCGGAAGCTGACGCCGCAGCCATCGAGGCCGGGCTGTTCGCCATCCGCGCGCGGATCGACGCGGGCGACTTCGAGTGGCGGATAGACCGCGAGGACGTCCACCTCAACATCGAAGCGGCGCTGGCTGACAGCCTGGGCCCCGTGGCCGGGCGGCTGCACACCGGGCGGTCGCGCAACGACCAGGTGGCGCTGGACCTGCGCCTCTACCTCCGCGAGTCGTTCCTCGACCGCGCGGGCGAGGCTCTCGACGTCATTGCGGCCCTGCTGGAGCAGGCGCGCGGAAAAGAGCACGTCGTGCTGCCGGGCTATACGCACCTGCAGCGCGCTCAGCCGGTGAGCCTCGCGCACCACCTCCACGCCTACGCGGCGATGCTGTTCCGGGATTCGGGGCGCCTCCTGGACGCCCACGATCGCGCGAATCGTCTCCCGTTGGGCTCGGGCGCCCTGGCCGGTACGCCCCATCCCATCCGCAGGGACTGGGTGGCCGCGGAGCTCGGGTTCCCGGAGCTGACGGAGAACTCACTCGACGCCGTCTCGGACCGTGATGGGGCTGTGGAGCTCATGGCGGCGGCCGCGCTCACCGCGTCTCACCTCTCGCGCCTCGGCGAAGAGCTGGTGCTCTGGATGAGCCAGGAGTTCCGCTTCGTCCAGCTGCCCGATGCGTTCTGCACGGGCTCGTCGATCATGCCCCAGAAGAAGAACCCCGACATCCCGGAGCTCATGCGCGGGAAGTCCGGGCGCATCACTGGGAGCTTGGTGTCGCTGCTCATGACCCTGAAGGGCCTGCCCCTCGCCTACAACAAGGACCTCCAAGAGGACAAGGAACCGCTGTTCGACGCGGACAGGACGTTGTCCGACCTGCTGCGCGTCACGGCGCGGGTCCTGTCCGGGGCGCGCTTCGACGCCGCGCGGATGGCGGGCGCGCTGCGAGCGGGCTTCGTCATGGCCACAGACGTCGCGGACGCGCTTGTCGAGGCCGGCGTGCCGTTTCGAGACGCGCACCATCGCGTAGGCGCGCTGGTGCAAGGGTGCGCGCGGGAGAACAAGGAGCTCGAGTCCCTCTCCCCGGAGGCGTGGCACGAGGCGATGCCGGAGCTCACCGCGGCGGCGATCCAGCGCGCCCTGAACCCCGTGGTGTCGCTGGAGCGGCGCGACCAGCCGGGTGCCCCGGCGCCTCGGCGCGTGCTGGAGGCGCAGGCCGCCTTCGAGCGGCGCCTCGCAGAGGTGCGGGGCCGGATCGAGGCGTCGCGTGCCCGCACCCCGCTCTGCGACTGGATGCGAGGCCCTTGAACCACTTCGAGCGGCGCGACGGCCAGCTCTACTGCGAAGACGTGGCGCTCGCCGACATCGCCCGCGCGGTCGGCACGCCAACCTACGTCTACTCGGCTGCAACGCTCACCCGCCACTTCACGGTCTTCGACGAGGCGCTCGCGGCCGTCCCGCACCGCATCTGCTACTCGGTCAAGGCGCTCCCCAATCTGGCGGTGCTTCGCCTTCTCGGGGACCTGGGTGCCGGCTTCGACGTGGTCAGTCAGGGCGAGATCTACCGGTTACTGTCCGCCGGGCTCCCTACGAAGCACGTCGTCTTCAGCGGGGTGGGCAAGACCGCCCCGGAGATGGCGTTTGCCCTCGAGCACGGGATCCACAGCTTCAACGTGGAGTCCGAGGCCGAGCTCGGACTGCTGTCCGAGGTTGCCGCGTCGCGGGGTCAGCGCGCGCCGGTGAGTCTCCGCGTCAATCCGGACGTGGATCCCCAGACCCACCCCTACATCGCCACCGGGCTCAAGCAGTCGAAGTTCGGGATCCCCTGGGGGCGCGCCCTCCCGGCGTACGACCTGGCCAGCCGACTCCCCGGGATCGAGGTGGTGGGGCTCGACTGCCACATCGGCAGCCAGCTGACGTCACTTGGGCCCTTCCTCGAGGCCGTGGACCTGATGGTGGGCCTCGTGGAGACGCTGCGCGCCCAGGGCCACCGCATCACCGACCTGGACCTCGGCGGAGGGCTCGGCATCACCTACGCCGACGAAGCGCCGCCGCACCCGAAGGACTTCGCGGAGGCGGTCATCCAGCGCACACGCCACCTCGGCGTCAGGCTGCTCTTCGAGCCCGGCCGCGTCATCGTGGGCAACGCGGGTGTGCTGCTCATGCGCGTCCTCTATGAGAAGGCCTCGGATGCGCGTCACTTCGTCATCGTCGACGCGGCCATGAACGACTCGATTCGCCCCGCGCTCTACGGGGCGTTTCACCGCATCCAGCCAGTCGTCCTGCGGCCCGGGGACTCGCGCGTCGTGGACGTGGTGGGGCCGGTCTGCGAGAGCGGCGACTTCTTCGCGAAGGAGCGCGCCCTCGAGCCCGTCGCCCCCGGCGACTTGCTGGCCCTCATGAGCGCCGGGGCCTACGGCTTCTCCATGTCCTCAAACTACAACTCGCGCCCCCGGGCCGCCGAGGTTCTCGTGAGGGGAGACCGCTTCCACGTGGTCCGAGACCGCGAGACGCTCGCCGACCTGACGCGCGGAGAGCGCGTCGCCTGAGCGAGTGGGCGTCGCCCGCCGCTGGGTGCACCTGGGCGCGTCCCGGCAGCCCGGAGGGTCGCATCCATTGCCATCTCACGGCAGTGGCCGCGTAAAAGTTGCGAGGCCCCCAAGGCTGCGAAGTTCTGCGAATGAGGTAGACTCGCACAACGACGCCACATGAACGCGTCCGGATGGGGCGGCACGTCCCTTGCACCGCATCCGCCTGGGTTGGAGCGCCACCAGATGGTTAACGAACGAACAGCCATGACGCCGCGAGGCCGCCGAGCTCGGAGGGGCTACACCCTCACCGAGTTCATGGCGGCCATTGCGATCATGGCGCTGCTCGTTGGCCTCGCTGTCCCCTCGATTCAGAGCGGCTTCGGCAAGCAGCACCTAAGGGCGGCGACGCTCGAGGTCATGGACGTCTTCTCGTTCGCGCGGGTGCAGGCCATGTCGCGCAACCGAGCATACGTCGTCACGATAACTGGCCAGGGGACACCGAACGTAAAGCTCGTCGTCGACGAGAGCGCGAACACCAAGTGCTCCGGAGTGTCAGACGGTCTCAAGGGCGTGAAGACGCTGAACCTGGCGAGTGGGAGCTACAGCGACATGCGTGTCGTTGCCTCTTCACCCACCGGGCTCGGCAACGGGTCGTTTGGGCTCTGTTACCTGCCGGACGGGCGGGTCGTGCAGTCCGACACGCTGCTCCCGGTCGCCAGCGTCGACAGCGCCTGGGCCGCCGGCGAGGCGTGGTTTGCCCTTCAGGCCGTCAAAGAGGGCACGGCGAACACGCCGATGGGCATCATCCACCGGGTCGTGGTGCCCTATAACGGCGTCCCCGAGATGCGTCCGGGCCCCGATGGGTCGCCCAGTGTGTGAGCGCCGCTCACGGGTGGCGGGCTTCACGCTCGTCGAGCTCCTGGTGGTGGTGTCGCTCACCACCATCGGCTTTGTCGCGATCCTCAATCTCCAGTTGGGGACCATCCGGGGCGTCGGTTCCGCTAGGGGCATGCAGGGCGCATTGGGCCTCGCGGAGCACGTCGCGCAGACCATGCGGCACGAGGCGCTGCTCTGGACACCGAGCTCGCCGGCGCTGGCAGGAAACACGGCCTTCACGTTCCTGGGGAAAGCCCCCGAGACCACCGAGGCGGGGACCGCGTCGGAGTGGCTGGTCGGGTACCTGCCGGCCAACGGGACTCTCACGGACGCGCGAGTCACCTCCATCGGCTCGCATAACCCCGAGGTCGTGCTCGACGGCACCATCCACGGGTACGACGCCGGTATTCGCACGGAGCTCGGATCGCTCGACACGAACTACTGCGTCCACTATCGGCTGACCTGGCTGGTCCCCAACATGCTCCTTCGAGCCGACATCCGTGTGTCGTGGGCGCGCGCGAACGCCAACTTCGACACCTACCAGCTCTGCCCGGTCAACATGGCAGACCGCCTCGATGAGGTGCAGTCGGTCTCCATGCCGGTCACCGTCTTGCGCAACGTCTTCCTGAGGCAGGTCTGATGTTGCGCCGAGCGCCCCGCGGATTCACGTTGTACGAGCTGCTGGTGGCGGCCGTGATCTCGGCGGTCCTCGTCGGCATCGTCTACGCCGTCTATATCCGTGCGTCCCGCGCTTACCGTGCGCAGTCTCTCGTGGTGGCGATGCAGCAGCAGGCGCGGTTCGCGCTGGACCACCTGCGGCGCGACATCAGCCTAGCGGGCTTCAACGCCACGCCGAACTCCACGCTCGACCCCAACCTCTGCACGCAGCCCGGATCTCCGTTGAAGGCGATAACGCTGAAGCGCAGCGTCGTGGCCGGGGCCATCCCGAACCCCACGGACAACCCCAACATACAGCCGATCGAGTTCACCCTCTTCGGGGACTACACCGGCGCGAACGGCGAGCTCTTCCTCACCGAGAGCGTGTCCGGCAACGTCGTCACGCTGCAGACGGGCTTCGAGACGCGCATCTCGGAGGCGCAGTTCGCCCACGTCTTCGATCCCACCGGCGGCAATCGCAGGTATCTGCGGGTCGTAGACGCCGACCAGTACGAGATCTACCTGCCGATCTCGGGCGTGAACTACACCGCGCGTCAGATCACGCTGACGTCGCCGCCGCCGGTGCGCAACGGGACGCAGACCTGCGGGATCCAGGGCTTCGGCCAGGGGATCCAGGTGAGCCCGGCGATGTTCGTGCGGTACCGCGTGGAGCTGACCAACGCGGCCACCAGCACCTCGTCGCTCGTCCGCGAAGAGCTCCAGACCGACGGCGTCACCCCGATCAACGGCAGCAAGCTCATGATCGCCGAGAACGTGGTCGACCTCCTCGCCTACGACTTCGTGTTCGACACCGACGCCTCCAAGACGTCTCCAGTCCTCGTGGCTACGCCGCTGCCGGACTCGACGATCCTCGACGAGAGCGGCCAGAACGGCCAGCTGGGCACGCTCAGCACCACCGGGCAGAACCTGCGCTTCCTCACGCTGAAGCTCACGGTGCGCTCGGAGCAGGAGGAGCCCCAGCTCACCCACCGGGCGCGATCCGGGCCTCATGACCGCATCTTCACCTTCGACGTCTACCCAACGCTCCAAGGTGCGGCGCGCACCCTCACGTTGACCAGCAAGGTCATGCTCCAAACGCTCGCGGTGAGGAACATCTGATGCGCCGTCTCACCAACCCCCGTGGGTCCCTCCTCATCGTGGCGCTCATGGTCGTGCTAGTCATGGCCGGGCTGGCCGCCGTCGGCGCACGCGGCGTCATGATGGAGCTGAATCAGGTCGGTAACTTCCGAACGGCAGAGCAATCGGCGCGCGTCACAGAGGCTGGGATGGAGGGCGCGATCGCCCTCGCGATCGAGAAGGGCGACGCGTTCCCCCTGTACCTGCAGCAGACCGCGTACCAGCTGGCTCCCAAAGACGTCGCTCAGAACTTCTACGACATGACGGTGAAGGGCTCGTTCGGTCGTGAGTCCTCCGTGTTGACCGATGTAACGTTCGTGACCAAGGCAAGCCAGCCGTCCGATACGAACCGCGTGCCCGGTTACCCTGTGAACGATGCGTTCGTCTGGAAACGCTTTCAGATTCAGACCTATGGCTACTACGGCACGGCGGACTCGGCAGCGGCCACCGCGGCCGACGTCATGCGCAACAGCGCGCGCCAGTACGTGAGCCTCAGCTACGTGGGCCCATACATCATCGGCGGAGGTGGCCAGTGACCATTCGCCACACGGTAACTTGTCTCCTCCTGTGGAGCGGCGCGGTGTTCGCCGCGGAACCCCTGTCCCGCGCGCCGATCGTCTTTGTAGTGCTCGATACGTCAGGCTCAATGTCGTACGTCCAGGGCCCGGAGCTGGTCACACCGCTCTGCTCGGTGGACGCGAACCTCGCCCCCACCGCCGACCCGACGGCCCAGCGCGACCCCACGGCGACCTATCAGATGTCTCGCGACATGATCGCCAAAGAGGTGCTCACCGGCACGTTCCGCGACTTCTGGTGCCGCGAGCGTCTGCGCCCCGACACGCGCTTCGACGCGGGCTACCCCATCCCCTGGTACACGCCGGAGTTCGCGACTCAGGACAACGACGGGATCATCGACGTCAACGCCGAGCGCATCAAGTTCGGCTTTGCCACGTTCGACACGGTGCTGAAGGCGGACGCCGATGCGCTCGGCGGCTGGTCCACCGGACCCACCGCGCAGTTCCTCGTCAACGTTGGCAAGACCAACATCGGCCTGCAGAACGCCACCTCGCCCTGGGGGCGGCTCCTGGTCCCTCCGCCGTCGGATGAGAGCACCGCGGTCATCACCCACAACACCTCCGTGCAGGACGAGGTGCTCCGCTCGATCCCCTATGGCGGCACGCCGATCGCCCCGGCTTTGGAGGACACGACCTGGCTCTTCCAGAACCACCCCAGCCTGGTCAAGCGGACCACCAGCGCTCCTGACGGCGATCCGTACAAGAAGTGCCGCGCCAAGAACGTGCTGCTGATCACGGATGGACGCCCGAACATGGGCGAGGGCGCGCTCGGGTACAAGACCTCGATTCAGGCCGCAGAGCGGCTCATGAAGAACGGCTACAAGGTGTTCGTCGTGGGCTTCAACCTCGACTCGGGGACCCAGACCCTCGTCAACGACATCGCCGAGGCGGGCGGGAGCGAGGAGGCGCGCCTCGCGAACACCCCAGCGCAGCTCGCGACGGCGCTCTCCGCCATCCTCGGGAAGCTCACCCCCGGCCTGTTCTCCCGCACGGACGCCGTCTTCACGGACGTCACCGGCTCCACGGTGGATCTCCAGTACCAGGTGAACTCGGCGTACTCCAACGCGAACACTACCGACGTAGATCTGGCGGGATACATGGAGGTCACGGCGTACCGCTGCGAGGACGGCTGCCGTGATGCGTCGGGCGGGGCGGGTGCGTGTGAGGTCACGGATGCCCGTGACGTGCTCAACAAGCGGACCACCGCGCGCAAGCTGTACTACACGCTGGACGGCGTGAAGCACCCCTTCACCAAGGGTGACATAGACCTCACCTCGGATCTGCTGGCGATCCCCACGTCGGGCAACCTGCCCAACCTCACCCCGGAGCTGTACGACCAGACCTATCGGGTCTCCGGGCTCACGCTGGGGGACGCGTCTGATCCGACGGTTCGGTTGGCCTACCGCGACCAGCTGATCGACCTGGTCCACGCGGCGGCCGGGTCGCGTCGCCAGAAGGAGCGGCTCGCCGGCATCTGGCACTCCACCCCGGTCCTCCAGACCAACCTGTCGAACATCGACGCACAGATCCCGTCGTTCAAGTCGTACCGGACCACGATCACGAACCGCCCCACGGTTGCCTACACCATGACCACGGACGGCTTCATCCGCGCGTTCCACCTGTCTCAGCCCACGGCGCTCAGCTCGCCGCCCGGCACCGATCACTTGGAAGAGCTGTGGGCGATCGCCCCTCAAGCGGTGGTGGGCAAGCTCAACAGCGCCGCCACGAAGGTCCAGGTACTGGCGGACGGTCGGCTCACGCTGAAGGACATCCGCCTCCGGCGCGCCGCGGCGGGCGTGAGCCTCGCCGACGAAGCGAAGGAGTGGCGCAGCGTCGTCGTGGGCCCCTATCGGCAGGGCGCGCGTGGGCTGATCGCGCTGGACGTGACCGATCCCTACAAGCCCTTCGTGCGCTGGGAGATCTCGCCCGATCGCCGCTGCTGGAACTCCAGCGAGTCAGCATCCACGGCGCGGTGTGAGGCGGGTACGGACGACGATCGCAGCGACTTCCGGAACCTCGGCTTTGTGCACGCCAAGGTTCAGATCGGCACCGTCTTCCTGCAGGTGACGGGCCCGACCGACCTCCAGGAGGTGGCCGCAGCGTTCTTCCCGTGCGGGGACGAAGTGGACGGGGTGCCCGAGGCCGGGAAGTGCTTCATGGTCGTACGGCTCGACACAGGCGAGAAGATCAAGGAGTTCCGCAACGGGAACAGCTCCGTCACGGACGACAGCAACGCCCTCGAGAACGTCGTCGACACGCTCGACTTCCCGGTGGTGGGTGATCCCGTGGCTTACAACACGTTCATTGGGACCTTCGTCACACGGCTGTTCGTCGGTGACGCGGGCGGGCAGCTCTGGCGCCTGGATGTGTCGGCCCCGGACCCGAAGGACTGGAAGATGTCGTTCTTCTTCGACATCTACCAGGACCTGGAGAACGCCCCGCTGTCGTCCACCAAGAGGTCTGCCCTGCGGGCACCTCCGGCGCTCTCGCCTGTGCCACAACGCGGCCAGCTGGTGCTGGTCTTCGGCTCGGGTGACATCGACTACGCCAAGGACGGTCAGCAGACCGTGGTCTACTCTCTCAAGGAGAAGCTCACCATCAGCACGAGCGGTCTCACGACTGGAGCGGTCACGAACGAGGTGAACTGGCGAAGGAAGCTCTCCGCTGGGGAGAGCCTCACGAGCCGCCCGATCATCTTCGGGCGAACCACCTACTTCACCAGCTACGAGCCGGACAAGCTCGACGCGTGCGAAGGAGGCACCGGCCGTATCTGGGGCCTCGACTACCTCGACAACAAGGGCGGTGATCCGATCGCCGCGCTCGACGGTGATGGCGACAGCGGCACCCCGACGAAGGCCGAGTACGTCGAGCTCGAAGACACCGTGCCCTACGGCGCAACGATCGTGTCGCGCCCCGCGTGCATCGGCGACCAGGGCGTCGGCGCTGGGGCCGGCTCGGGCAACTCTGGGCTGCGCGGGGCACAGCCCGGACAGCTGGAGCTGGTCGTGCAAACCGGTACCACGGGGAAGACCAACGCCGCCGGCGACCCGGCCAAGGGCGCCAAGTCCGCCGCGGTGAACAAGTTCACGCAGAAGCTCGTGAGGCCCCCGAAGCAGGTGATTAGCGTGAGCTGGGGGCAGGTTCAGACGCTGTGATTCGGGCCTTGGCTCTCGTTGCCTGTCTCGGGTGTGGGCGAGAGCTGCTCGGCGCCGATCCCACGCCTCAGCCCGATCCTGTCGTGCGGGCCGTGGTGGAGGAGCCAGTCACCGCGCCCGCTGCGCCAGGCCCCACGGACGGGCAGGGGCGGCTTCGGGCGGCGGAGGGTCTGGTGCAGGGTTTCGAGGTCCCGCACGGGCTCACGCTCTCGGCGCGGAGGCGTGGCTTCCTCGAGTTTCGGCACGAGGCGCCCCCTGAGGCGCTCATGGAGTTCTACACGGGGCTCGATCGCCGCACTGGGCATCGCTTCACGGAGCGCCAATACCTCACAGACGTCGCGGAGCTTGGCTTCGACGTCCGCCACACCCAGGAGACCGTTCGGCGCCTGGCGCTGAAGGAGGCCGCGCTCGAGGGGTACCTCTACGTGCGGCCCGACGGGCGCCGTGGGAGCCAGCTACGAGTTCACGTCCCCACCACCGAGACCGTGGCCAGCGACTCGGACTTCATCCCCCACGTCCCCACCACGGGAGCCGGGGCCGACGCGCACCGGCCCGCTCCGGGGCGCGAGGATGCAGCCCGGGTTCCC
>SXOO01000226.1 GCA_005776725.1 Pseudomonadota bacterium
CGGTCAGGTCGACATCACCAGCGGCAAGTTCGTGTTCTCGATGTCCGAGGCCTACGAGATCAACGACGGCCAGCTCGGCGCGCCCCTGAAGGGCGCCACGCTCATCGGAAGCGGCGCCGAGGTGTTGAAGCGCGTCTCCGCCGTAGGCAACGACCTCGCGCTCGACCGCGGCGTTGGGATGTGCGGCAAGGAGGGCCAGAGCGTCCCAGTCGGCGTGGGCATGCCCACCCTGCGCGTCGATGGCATCACGGTCGGAGGCACGGCGCGATGAGCGACACCAACCACCTGCTCGAGCGCGTCGTGGCGCACGCGGAGGCCCGCGGGGCCACTCAGGCGGACGCCGTAGCGTTCGACGTCGTCGAGGGGAGCGTCCGGGTTCGCCTGGGTGAGATCGAGGAGCTGACGCGCTCCAAAGAGCGTCAGCTCGGCCTCAGGGTCTTCGTGGGCCAGCGCTCCGCGATGAGCTCCACGAGCGATCTCCGCGAGGACGCCCTCCTGCGCTTCGTGGACGGCGTCGTGGCGATGGCTCGGGTCACCGCCGAGGATCCGAACGCCGGCCTCCCGGACCCATCGAGCACCGCCGCGCGGCACGTCGCGGACGACCCGGAGCTATACGACCCCGCGGCCGAGGCCTTCGACCTCGAGCGCGGCGTGGAGTGGTGCCGCGAGGCCGAGCGCGCGGCCATGGCGGACCCGCGCATAAAGAACAGCGAGGGCGCCGCGTTCGGCTTCGCCTCGGGCACCCGCGCGTTTCGCGCGTCGGGTGGAGTCGCAGGTTCATATCGCACCAGCAGCTTCTCCGGTTCGGTCACGCCGATCGCGGAGCAAGACGGCGCCATGGAGCGCGACTACTGGTGGACAGCGCGCCGGCGCCTCGCGGCGCTCGATCAGCCCGCCGAGGTGGGCCGGGTGGCCCTCGAGCGCACGCTGCGTCGCCTCGGAGCCCGCCGCTTGTCCACCGGGGAGCGCCCCGTGGTCTTCGATCCCGCTACCGCCAGCTCGCTGCTCCGCCACCTCGCCAGCGCCGTAAACGCCTACACGGTGTATCGCGGCGCAAGCGTCCTCGCTTCACGGCTGGGGACGGTGATCGGCTCTCCGCTGCTCACGCTGGTGGACGACGGCACGCTGGGTGGGGGGATGGCCACGCGCCCCTACGACGGTGAGGGGCTCGGCTCGCGCCGCACGGTGATCGTGTCGGAGGGTCGCCTCGAGTCCTGGATCTGCGACACGTACTCGGGGCGAAAGGTCGGCCACGGATCCACCGCGAACGCCGCGCGCGGCGTAGCCGATGCCCCCACGGCGGCCCCTTCCAACCTCCACCTCGCTGCGGGTGAGACGTCTCCCGACCAGCTCTTGGCCGGGATCGCGGACGGCTTGTACGTCACGGAGCTCATCGGCTTTGGGGTCAATGTGACCACGGGTGACTTCTCGCAGGGCGCCGCAGGTCTGCGCATCAAGGACGGCGCCCTCGATCACGCGGTGAGCGAGGTGACGATCGCGGGGAACCTCCTCGACATGCTGCGGGACATCGAGGCCGTCGGCTCGGACCTCGACACCTCGCGGGCGCTGAGCGCCCCGTCGCTGCGCCTCAGCCGGATGATGGTGGCCGGAGAGTGAACGCGTTGTTCCGGTGCGCGCTGTTCGGCCTCCTGCTCCTCGCCGGCTGCCCGAACCCTGCGCAGCGCCTGGCCCTCCAGGAGTGTCAGTTCACGCTCCGCGACATCTCGATCAAGGGCTACGGCCCCCTCGAGATGGACCTGCTCGTCACCGTGGGGATCCACAACCCCAACGACATCGACGTGATTGTCGATGTCCTCACCTACACGGCCTACATCAACGACAAGCGCCTCGGCAGCGGCGAGACCACCCAGGACGTCACCATCCCGAGGATGCGACACGCCGACCTGCCCGTGAGCCTCAAGATGAACCTCGTGGATGTCGGGTACGCAGGCGCTGCTGCCCTGCGGGCGTCAGAGCGCGTGCTCAGGGTGGAAGCGACGTACTGGGTGGAGCTGCCCTGGGGCCGCCGACCTTTCCCTGTCAGCGTGTCGCGGCGGCTGTGAGCGCAACCATACGTCCCTAGACGTCCCTATACGTCCCTAGACGTCTCCAGACGCCCCTACACCGATCTAGACGTCTCTAGAGGTGAGCTGCCGGCGCATGGAGACGTGCGGGATCCCCACCTCCTCGTACGGCTCACCGTAGGGCTCGTAGCCCAGCGCGGCGTAGAAGCCCTCGACGGCCTGCCGCGCGTGTAGCGTGACCTCACGGACGCCGCGGCGCACGAGCTCGGCCTCGAGGTGCCTCACCAGCGCAGCTCCGCGGCCGGTTCGGTGGAGCGACTCGCGCACCGCCATCTGGAAGAGGCGGCCACCGTCGCCCCCATCGGGGTGAAAGAGGACGCAGCCGGTGACCTCATCGCCCTCGAGCAGCACGAGGTGGAGGCTCTGGTCTTCGAACGGGAAGAGCTCCGAGCCCTGGGGGCGGCCTAGGGGCTTTCGGAGCACCTCCCAGCGAAGCGCGCGTTCGGCGGCGTATAGCGGCCCTTCGGGCCTGATGAAGCGGAGCTCCATCAGTGGTTGAGCTCCTCGGGCCGGTAGACGCGCGACGCGGTTCCCTCCGCCGTCCCGAGGCGGACCAGCGCGGTCCCGAGCTGAGCCGCGGTGCGCGAGCCGTAGCGCTCCTTGGGGCCTCGGACACCCACGGCAGCGAGCGCGCCCAGAATCCCATCCGTGACCGCCAGGCCGAAGCGCTCCCCCGGGCGCGCCTCCTCTCGGTCGCCGCCGATGATCGCCGGGCGAGCGATCACGTACGGGAGGCCGGAAGCCACCACCGCCTGCTCCACTTGCCAGCGCGCGGCGTAGTACGCCCCGAGCGCGGTGGGTCCGGTGCCCAGCGCCGAGAGGTAGACGAAGCGAGGACGACTCGCCGCGGCCTGCGCACCAGCCAGCGCCATGAGCGACATCCCCACGTCAACGGCCGCGTAGCTCGAATCGCGCCCCGCGGCGCGGTCCGCGCGTTCCTTCGTCTTTGTGGTGCCTAGGAGCGCGAAGACCACGATGGGCGCCCTGGCCACGACCATGGCGGTGATCGCGTCAGCGTCCCACGGCGTGCTGTCGATGGTGGCTCCGAGCGACAGCCACTCGGCGCGCAGCGCCTCTCGAGGAGACGGAGTTGCGCCGGCCGCCGGCGCGGACGAGCTGCCGGACTCGGGGCGGAGGTGGGCCACCGTGGCCACGCCCCGCTCCCGGAGCGCTCGGACGACCGCGCGCCCGGTGTAACCCGAAGCGCCGAACACGATCGCGGTCATCAGGCGCTCTCCGCCGCCAGGAAGCCGAGGGCGGCATGCACCGCCAGCGCCACGTGGGCTCCCCGAGCCCTGGAGGCGGCGAGGAAGGCGCGAACCTCCGCCAGAGGCACGAGGTGCACCGTGATGGCCTCGCCTGCGACGCCGCCGCCGCTCGTTAACCGGCGCAGTCCTCGGGCACGGAAGAACGTATAGATCTCCGAGACCAGGCCTGGAGAAGGCGCGGCATCTCCGAGGGGTTCGAGCGACTCGGCCACGAACCCGGTCTCTTCGGTGAGCTCACGGGCGGCCGCGGCCGCAAGCCCCTCGCCCGCGTCTTCGTCGCCTGCCAGCCCGGCCGGGAGCTCGATGACCGGGCCGCCCACGGGCGGGCGCTCTTGCTCCACGAGCACCAGCTCGCCAGCCTCCGTGACGGCTACGACGAGGACGATGCCGTGGGCGTTTGTCCGGACCGCGAACTCCCAGCGGCCCCGGCTCACGAGGCTCACGAAGCGGCCACCGTAGAGCGTCTCCACGTCAGCGCACCGTGAACGGGACGGTCTTGAGCACGCGGCCTGCGCGGTCCACGAGGCGCGCGGTCCACCGGCCGGCGGCCTCGGGGTCGAGCTTCAACGTAGACCAGGTCCGCCATCCCGAGATAGAGCGCCCCACCTTCAAGAAGAGCCGGCTCTTCACCTCGTCCCCGCGGACCCACTCGATCCCAACCTGCGTGTCCGGGCCCGGGTTCTTGATCACCGCGTAGCCGAACAGCCTGGCCTGCGACACGCGGAAGCGCGTGCCTTCCCGCAGGGGGGCGCGCTGTTCGCGGTCGACCTCTTCGGCAAGGACGAACTGCACCACCTCGAGGGACTCCGGAGGCGCATCTGCCGGGAAAGGGGCCGCGGCGAGGGAGTCCGGGCGCCGGACCGGCGCGTCGAGCGCTGGGGCCTCCGCCTCGGGAGCGGCGGCCGCCGGCTCCGGGACACGCGCGCCCGGCCCGGTAGCTGGCATGTCGAAGACCGCCGGATCGACCGCCGGCTCGGGGGCTGCTGGGGCGACCGGTTCGGCGGCCGGCTCTTCCCGCGGTGGCGGGGCGTGACCGATCGGCGGCGGCTCTGGCGTGGGTTCGGCCTCGGCTGGCGCCTCGTCGGCGCGATCCTCCAGCTCTTCCGGCTCACCCGGTCCCTCTGCGGCGACGAACGCGGCAGGGACGCCTTCCGGCGAGCCGCCGGGTAGCGCGGACTCTTTGCGCAGCTCGGCCAAGAGCTCCTCGCGCAGCTCCTTCCGCAGCTCCTCCTTGAGCTTCTCTTTGTCGTTCCCCTGGCAGCCCAAGGACGCGAAGCACACCATAGCGGCCGCCAGCCCTCGGCGGGCGCTCAGGGGTATGGACGCCTGTTGGGCGCGCCCGATCACGGTGGGGTCCCCAGCGAGATCTCGAGGTAATCGGTGCCGGGGATCCCAGACGAGAAGCGGAAGTACAGCGTGCCGTTCACCAGCTGGGCCTGCTCGTCCGAGAGCGCGTCCAGGGACCGCGTGTCGGCCTCGATCGGGTAGCGGCGGACGGTAACGTTCCGGCTCTCTGCACCGAACTCAGCGAGCCCGGCGATGGTGAGCTGGTACTCGGCCTGGCTCGACACGCCGTCGTTTCGGGAGTTGGCGACCACGACCCGGAGCCGCGTGCACGTGAGCTCGTCGTTCCCGCAGTCGGTGCCCGTCTCCTTGGTCACGATGGTCCAGAGCGACTTCGCGTCGTCGCCCTCGGTCTTTCCGGTCTCGAGGCGCACCTGTGTGGGGCTGTTCAGGTAACCGAACGCCTTGTACGCCAGGCCGCCGGGGAGCTCCTCGCCGTTCTTGCGCCACAAGGCCCCCTCTTCGGACTCGCCGCTGCTGCCCGATAGGGAGACGCTGCGGCGGTCCCCTCGCCACAGCACCAGCTCGTCGACCACGTCCTGAAGCGCGATCCGGCTGCCCACGGCGAAAGCTCCGACGACGTTGGATCGGGCCTTTCGGGCTTTGTCGGGAGGCTCCGTGGTGGGCAACGGGTCCACGAGGCCCGCGGAGGGCTCGAGCCGCGAGAGCCACACCTTCGCGTTGGGGGCCTTGGCGGTGGCTACGGTGCGGACGCGTGACGCCACCGCCAGCACTTTGCTCGGGCTGTCGGCCGCGAGCTCGAACGACACCACGTCGAGGAGCGAGTTCTTGCCTGCGGACGTGAGCCCATCGAGGAAAGCCCCGATCGTGCTGTCGACCTCGGACTCCGACGTGACGCGGAATGCTGGGCCCACGATGCGGATGGTGGGCTCGTCTCCGACCACCGGGAACGTTGCCCGCACGGCCTCGGCGAAAGAGATGAAGTGGGGGACCAGAGCGTCGACGGAGGGATACCCACCGCGGCCCAGTGGGTCTGGGAGGAACTCGACGTGGCGCACCCGGAAGTCGCGTGCGTCCTCTGCGAACGGGTCGTTCTCGGTGAGCAGCGACTTGTTGAAGTGCTTCAGCGCGCCGATGACGACGGACGTCCATCTGCCGATGTCGGCGATGGGCTGGCCGGTCTGCGTGCCGTCGGCCCCCACGACGCATGTGTCGAGGCCGATATCGAACATCGCCTGGAAGGAGAGGCGGACCCGGCCCAGCTCTCCGCCGTCAGCGGGCTTGACGTTGGGGAGCAGCGACGCATCGTTCAGCACTGCGTCGATCGCCTCGAATTCATAGTGCGCGGGATCCGAGGGGCTCTGCGTCTTGTTCGGGAAGATCCCGGGCAGCGTGTAGTCGCAGAGGTAGCCGTCAGGGAGGCGGAGCAGGTCGATGGCGCCGAGCTGAAACTCCTCGTAGAGGTTGTCGTCGCCCGAGATCGTCTCCTTGGGGCCGCCCTGAACGCCCCCGAGACCGCGGACTGCGCCCTTCTCCACGCTGCCGTCCACCGCGATCGGCTTGTTCGTGAGCGCGTTGTAGCCTTCGGGGAGGACCACGGCGTCGACGGTGCAGGCGGCGCTCAGCAGCAGCACGGCGGTGAGAGCGCGCCCGGACGCGGCTCGTGGCTTACGGCCCGCATCGGCAGGCGAGGACAGACGTCTAGTCGGGCAGGGATTCACACGCGAGGAATAGCGCGGCTCTGGGGTGGACGCAAACCGCGGCGCATGCGTCAGGCCCGCGCTGCGCGGATCACCGCCGCGACCCTCTCGGCGACCTCGGGCCAGCCCTCGAGGACGGGTGGGACCACCAGCCGACGTTGTTGCAGCGCGTCGCGCCAGGCGGCGGGGGTGTTGGGCGCCACGAGGCACTCAGCTGGCACGACGTCCGGGATTCCACCGACCGCCGAGGCAAGTACGGCGCAGCCCACACGAGCGGCCTCGGCCAGCACGCGCGGAGCGCCCTCGCGCACAGTTGAGGGCACGCAGAGAACGTCGGATGCGGCCAAGGCGGCGCGCACCCCGGAGGGCGGAACGGGGCCGAGGAACCGGACGCCGGGTTGCGCGCCGGAGCTGCCTACGACCGTGAGCGCGACCCGTCCTTGGAGGCCGGCGACGGCGTGGAGGAGGATGTCGAGCCCTTTGCCGGGGACATCCCGCCCCACGAAGGTGGCACGCAGGACGCTCTCGCGCGGGCGCCCAGTGACGAGGCTGGCGCGCTCTGCGGGGGACGACCGCCGCCCGTGCCCCCCCGACGTGCGCGGCGCGCCGGGGGCGTCTTTGTGGTCCGGTTCGGTGCAAACAGGCATGGGGCAGACCAGCGAGTGCGGCCGGCCCTCGAACGCGGCGCCGAGCCACGGCGCTACTGCGACGAGGCCAGCGAGGGGCGGCGCGGGGAGACGCAGAGCCAGCCTCAGGCGGCCATCCCCGCCGTGCGCCACGCCGATCACGGGCACGCCCGGCCATGCGAGCCGCGCCGCCCAGCCGGTGTAGATCCAGTGGGCCACGATGGCCTCGGGTCGCCGCCGCGAGCGGACGTCTAGGACCGCACGCGCGGCACGCGCCACCAGCGCCAGCCGTTCGGCCGGCGTCCCCTGCGCGGCGGAGCGGAGCGCGCCCGGTGGGTGGCGAAGGGCCACGAGCTCCGAGTCGATCCCAAACGGCAGAAGGGCCGAGTGCAGCTCCTCGACGAAGGCCCCGGAGGGATCCTCGGGAGAGCACGGGAAGCTGGTGGTGAGGCAGAGGACGCGCACGAAGCCCTACGCTGCCGCTTCGCGCCGCCGGGTCAAGGGTTGGCGCGCTCGCAGACCTCGGGCATACACACCACGTGCTCAGCGTCCGAACAGCAGCGCTTACCGCCTTCTTGGTCGGCTTCGCCGTGCACGCCGGCAACCTCGGCAACGGGTTCGCCTGGGACGACGACTACCTCATCGAGGGTAATCCGTCGGTCCACGGCTTCGACCAGGCGGCCTCGTGGTTCACGGAGCCTTGGAGCGCCGGGTCGAGCCTAGGGTCCGGGCGCGACCAGAACGCGCTGTATTGGCGCCCCCTGGCTCAGGCCAGCTACGCCCTGGACTGGACCCTGGGCGGCGGGAGCCCCGTTCCCTTTCACGTCACCAACGACCTCCTCCACGCGCTGGCATCGGCGCTGGTTGCCCTGCTCGCAGCCGCAGTAGTGCGCCGCTCGTCCGTGGCGGCAGCTCCCGCGCTGGCGGCGCTGGGCGCGGGCCTCGCCTTCGCGGTGCACCCGGTCCACAGCGAGGCCGTGAACCTCGCCACCTACCGCACCACGCTCCTCGCCGACGCGGCCGTGCTGCTGGGCATGGTGTTGTGGGCGCAGCGGCTGGCCCGCGGCGGGTTACGCGTCCGAGACGGCTTCCTTCTGGCGGCGGTGCTCGCGGCCGGCGTGATGGGCAAAGAGAGCGCCGTGATGCTCCCGGCTTTCCTCGTGCTCACCGAGTGGGCGCTCGGCGAAGCGGGGCTGCCTGGCTGGCGGCGAGTCGCGCCCTACCTCCCCGTCGCCGCAGCTGCGCTCGTCTACTTGGTAATCCACCAGAGCGTCACGGGACCACCGAAGCTGGACTACTTCGCTACGTCGTCCCGCTGGGAGGTGTTCGTGACCATGCAGACCGTGGTGGCGCTCTATGCGCGCCTCCTGGTCTTCCCCTGGCCGCTCACGTCCTTCTACGACTGGAGCATCATGCCGATCCGCGACGACCTCGGGCATCCCGACGCGGTGCTGGGGCTCACCCTGCTTGTGTTGGCGCTCGCGGCCCTGGCTTACGCGCTCTGGCGACGCGCGCCCGCCACGCTGCTCTCTCTGGGCCTGCTCCTCGGGGCGCTGCTTCCTTACGCCCACTTCCTGACCTTCTTCGACCTGTGTGGCGAGCGGTTCCTCTATTTGGCCTCCGCGGGGCCGTGCATTGGCCTCGGTGTGTTCCTCGCGCGCCCCCTCCGCAGCGCGATCTTCGCGCGGACCTGCGCGTTGGCACTGGGCGTTGTCTTCGCGGGGGTGAGCGCCACGCGGACCGCCGTCTTCGACTCGAGCCACACCATGCTTCTGGACATGGTTGACGGATACCCCCGGAGCTTCAACGCCCACGTCGGGCTCGCGAAGAGCTTCGCCCAACGTGGGGCCAAGGAGGACGCCGTGCGCCACGGCCTCGTCGCGCTCAGCATCATGCCTGACTTCGATCCCGCGGCGTTGCGCGCTGCCGCCTTCATCGGAGAGTCCCGGGGACAGGCCGCGCAGCGGGCGTTCCTGGAGGCCGAGGTCCAGAGACGCGGGCTCAGCGAAGGGCCGCTCGTCGAGGCGCTCCGAGGTCTCCCTTGACTCCCAGGGCCCTCAGGGCCGACCGCGCCGCCCAGTAGCCGCACATCCCGTGGACCCCGCCGCCGGGTGGTGTGGACGCCGAGCACAGGAAGATCCGCGGGTTCGGCGTGCGGTAGGGGTCTAGGCGAAGAGTCGGGCGCGCGAAGACTTGCGCGAGCGTGGTCGCTCCCCCGGCGATCGCGCCCCCGATGAGGTTCGCGTTCTCGGCTTCGAGCGCTGCCGGACCGCTGACTCGGGTCGCGAGGACCCGCGACGAGAAACCCGGCGCGTGGCGCTCGAGCTGCGCCATGACAGCAGGGAGGTGGTCGGCTGTGGAGCCTGCGGGCACGTGGCAGTAAGCATAGCCGGTGTGTCTTCCTGGGGGCGCCCGGGTCGAATCCTGGTGGCTTTGCTGGCAAACGATCAGAAAGGGGCGCTCGGTGTGCTCGCGGTCGGTGGGGCCGGCCCACATCGCGCGTTCGCTGTCCGCGACCTCTTCGAACGTGCCGCCGACGTGCACCGTGGAGGCCTCCGCGAGGCCCTCGTGGCGCCACGGGATCGGCGCCTCGAGCGCGAAGTCGACCTTGAAGACCCCTGGACCATAGCGGTATCGCTGGAAGGCGCGATGCGTGCGAGCCGGCAGGGCGTGGCCCGCGATCGCCGACAGAGCGCGAGGGGAGGTATCGAAGAGCGCGACGCGATGCGGCGGCAGCTCATCGAGGGACGTGACCCGCCGGCCCAGTTCGATTTCGCCCCCGGCGCGCAGCAGGGCGTTCACCAACGCTGCGGCGAGCGCGCCCGAGCCGCCGCGCACGCAGGGCCAGTCGACGAGGTGCGTCGAGGCGAGGAAGACCAGCGCCATCGCGGCCGTCCCGGCGGCCTCCAGCGGGAGGATGCTGTGGGCGGCGCAACCCGCGATCAGCGCGCGCGCCTCCGGGGTGGCGAAGCGCTGTGCGAGCGACCTCGCGGAGCGTAGGCCCGTGAGGCCGAACCGCGCAAAGAGCAGCGGGTGTCTCGGCACGCGGAGCGGCGGCGCCAGCACGTCCTCGAAGAGGTCGCACGTGACGAAGGGGGCCACGAGTCGACGGTAAGCGGCGCCGTCTCGCCCGAGGGCGTCAGCAGCGGCGTCCAGCGACCGGTGGGAGACCACCGAGCGTCGCTCGTCGATCGGGTGTCCGATGGACGTTGAGAAGGGGGCCCACTCCACCTCGAGTCCGAGCGCGCCGAAGACTGGAGAGAGCACTGCCGTGGGGTGGATCGCCGAACAGAGGTCGTGCTGGTAGCCGGGGAGCGTGAGGGGACGGGTCCGAAGGCCGCCGCCAGCGTCGGGCTCCGCCTCGAGCACCCGCACCCTCAGGCCCTGGCGTGCGAGCAGCACAGCGGCCGTTAGCCCGTTCGGCCCGGAGCCCACCACCACCGCGTCGTAGCGCGTGGACACGAGCGTCGTCAGTCGACCTGGACGCGGAAGCGCACGGCCCGGCAGTGCGGGTTCTCGACCGTGAGCCGGAGGAACTCGGCCGGCGGCTGCACGCCGCGCACATGGTCGGGTACTACAGCCCCGCTGCCCACCGCGAGGACGAAAGAACCTACGGTAGAGCCTACGTCGAAGCGCTGTTCCAGCACCGGCTGTCCGCGGCCGTCGAGGAGCTGAGCGCGAACCCGAATGAGCTTCGCGCCGTCGCCCATGGCGTCGAACCGCGCCGTGAGGGCTGTGCGCGGTGAGAGACCGACGTAGCGGGTCTCACTGCAGGGCACGACGACTGAGAAGGTCGCACGGGAGTCGCCGATGTGGGCGGGGCCCGCCTTGGCTGTGACGAGCGTGGTGGTGCCGATGGCTCCGTCGCCGTCCGGCGGCGTGGCGGTCGTGCCGTGCGTGCGTGGGGCGCAGGCTTGAACTACCAGCACGCAAGCCGCGAGCGCTGCACGGACCGCCAGCGCGGGGACGCCCAAGGAGCGCCCGAGCTCGCGGGCGCGAAAGCGAAGAGAATGGGCCGTGGTGAGGCTCCAGGGTGGGCGCCGACGCATGCAGCGCATGGTGCGGGAGGTTCTCTATGCAGGCAAGTGAAGGCCGGGCTCCCGGCGCCGACCCTCCCCCCGGAGGTCCTGCGTCGGGAGCCCGCGATAGCTGACGTGTGTCACCCCTGGAACGAGCAGGTCGGGCGTCGCCCCGGGGAGCGGCTTGGCTTGGAGGCCCGCCGCAACTGTCGAACTCATCATCGGGGCAGAGGGCGGGCGCGTGAATGGCTCCGATGGGTTGATTGACTAGCCTCCGTGAGTCAATTTGCAGTGGAGTGGTCCCGAGTGATGACGTTCTTCTACAGGGCGCCGGCCGCCGGGCGATATCTAGCGACATCTAACCGTCGCGTACCTAGCCGCTGCGCTCGGGGGCCGGAAGCGGTTCTGGGTCCGAGGCGCTGCAGAGGGAAGCTGGGACGACGCCACGAGACGGCGCATCAAGGAGGGGCGACATGGGGAGCACCCGGCACGACATCGGGAACCACCTTCAAATCCTAGCGAGCTTGGCTACCGACGAACCGTACGTCGAGGGCGAGCCGAGCGCCGCGGAGATGAGCGAGCGCTTCGCAGTTCTACTGGCGGCGTGCTCGGCCGTGTATCGGATGGCGCGCCCTTCGAACGTGGTTGGTGGGGCCCTTTCGGTCTCGGTGAACGCCTTCCTCGTCGAGCTCCAGCGGGTCCTGCCGCAGCTCGGCGTCATCGAAAAGTCCGGGATGAGCGGGCCGCCGCCGTGCGTGTCGGTCGACGCCGCGGTCCGGGTCGCCGTAGCCACAGTGCTGCTCCACCGCTGCATGGGATCCGAGGAGGTCCGCGTGAGCGCGAGCTTCGGCGAGCTGGGGCTCTCGGTCAGGATTTTCACGCCGCACGCGAGGCCGCTCCTTCGCCTCCTCGGAAATGCCGAACGCTTGGCGGACGCGCTCGACCTCACGGACGCGCTGCTCGGTCCTGCCGGCGCCACCGTGGACGCGAGCTCCGAGCGCGGGGGGTTTGAGGTGTGTCTGCCGCCCGACACGCGCCGTAGAGCGGCTGACATGACCCAAGCGGGGGCCGCATGATCTCTCGCACCGCGGTGATCGTCGAAGATGACGCCATGGCCAGGAGGGCCCTCGGGCGAGGCCTCAGGACGGGCGGGTTCACAGTGCACGGCGAAGCCGGGACCGCAGCGGCTGGGCTCGATCTCGTGAGGGCGCACCAACCTGCGCTGGTGTTCGTAGACGTGGGCCTCGGCGACGAGCGTGACGGGATCGCCCTGGTGGAGGACATCCGCATCGTCTCCGACGCAGGCGTCGTGCTCGTCACGGCCCACTGGGACCCGAGGACCCTCGAGCGCGCTCGGGTCGGCGGCGCCATCGGCATCGTCATCAAGCCGTTCCACCAGGGGCAGCTCATCGCGAGCGCGGAGTTGGCGCTCACCTTGGCGGCTCACCGTCCAGAAAAGGACACCCGGTACCTCGAGCAGATCGCGGGTATCCTCGCCCAAGCCGGTGTGCTGCCCGACCGGAGCGCCGCTGTGGACGCGCGCGCTTCGTTCGAGTCGCGGCCCGAATTCGCGTCGCTTACCGGCCGCGAGGTCGAGGTGGTGCAGGCCTTCATGGTTCACGGGCGGGTCGACAAAGTGGCGCGCGCGCTGAGCATCTCTGCGCACACGGTGCGCAACCACCTGAAGGCCGTCTACTCGAAGCTGGGCGTCAAGAGCCAGGCCGAGCTGGTGGCGCGCTTCCACACCCGACAGCTCGCCGGCTGATCGCTGGACGGCACGAGGCCGCCCGGAAGCGCCGCCGCGACCTTGGCGCCCTGAGGGCTACTGGCAGGTGTTGCAGCTGGGGTCGGGTCCGCTGACGCAGCCGTTGGCTTTGGTGCAACCGTCCAAGCACGTGCTGCCTCCAACCGAGCAGGCGCCCGAGAGACAGCTCACGTCGCACGCGCAGGCGGGGCCGCAGTCGACGCCATCGCGGCACGCGGTGCCGCTGCAGGTGACGTCGCAGGTGCCCGTGCCGCAGGCCACGCCGTGTTCGCAGGAGTCGCCGGAGCAGGTGACGTCGCACGGCCCCTCGCCGCACTGCACCCCGTCCTTGCACGCGCTCCCCACGCAGTTGACCGTGCACTCCGTGGCGTTGACACAGCTCACGCCCTTGTCGCACGACTTCTCGCCGCAGGTAATGTCGCACGGGCCGGGCCCGCACGACACGTTGTTGCGGCACGAGTCGCCCAGGCACGTGATGTCGCAGCTCGCGGCCGCCGAGCAGTCCACCACTTTGTCACAGCTCTTGTCGTTGCAGAGCACGGCGCAGTCGCCGGTGCCACACACGATGTTGCCCTTGCAGGAGTCGGTGGCGCACTGGACGGAGCAGTCGCTGGAGTCGCCGCAGACCACGCCCTTGTCGCAGCTCTTCCCGGCGCAGTCGACGTCGCAGGGCCCCGCGCCGCAGAGGATCTCGCCCTTGCACGAGTCGGCGGCGCAGTCGACCGAGCACTGGAGGCCCTGAGTGCAGTCCACTACGCCTTCGCAACCCTTCTTGCCGGTGCAGGTGATGTCGCACGCCCAGCCAGGTGGGCACACGCAGTTCTTGCCGGTGCACACCATGCTGCACACGCCGTTCGCGCAGCCGAGCCCGCACCCGGGCGGACACGCCACGTTGTCGCAACCGTCGCCCACACCGTTGTTGTCGGAGTCCGCCTGCGTCGGGTTGGGGACCAGCGGGCAGTTGTCGATGTCGCCGCACACCCCATCGCCATCTTCGTCGTCGTTGGGGTCGGACGCACAGGAGTCGCAGGCGTTGCCACGGGCGTCGCCGTCCTGATTCGCCTGGTTGGGGTTGGCTAGGGTCGGGCAGTTGTCCACGTCGCCGCACACCCCGTCGCCATCGGTGTCGTTCTCTGCGTCCTTCGGGCAGCTGTCGCAGGGGTTGCCGAGCCCGTCGAAGTCGGCGTCCACCTGCGAGGGGTTGGCCACGCTGGGGCAATTGTCCGCGTTGCCGCAGATGGCGTCGCCGTCCTCGTCGTTCAGCGCGTCGAAGGGACACGCGTCGCACAGATTGCCCGCGCCGTCGTCGTCGCCGTCGGCCTGAGTGGGGTTGTACACCGTGGGGCAGTTGTCGGCGTCGGCGCACAAGGCATCGCCGTCCTGGTCGTTCTTGGGGTCGCTCACGCACGCGTCGCAGACGTCGCCACGGCCGTCGCCGTCGGCGTCCTCCTGGCCGGGGTTGGCCTCGGTGGGGCAGTTATCGGTGCTGCCGCAGTGTCCGTCGCCCTCGACATCGTTGATGGCGTCGCCGGGGCACGGGTCGCACACGTCACCCAGTTGGTCGAAGTCGCTGTTCGACTGCGTGGGGTTGGGGACGGTGAGGCAGTTGTCCAGGTTGTCGCAGACGCCGTCCAGGTCCGTGTCGTTCTGGGCGGCCACAGGGCACGCGTCACAGGCGTTGCCCAGTCCGTCTGCGTCGCTGTCCGCCTGCGCCGGATCGAACACCGACGGGCAGACGTCCACGTCGCTGCAGATCCCGTCACCGTCCGAATCACCGACGGCTGAGAGCGGGCACGGGTCGCACGCGTCGCCCACGTTGTCGCCGTCCGCGTTCGCTTGCGACGCGTTGCCTACCGACGGGCAGTTGTCGACGTTGCCGCACACGGTATCGCCGTCCTTGTCGTTGGCTGGGTCCTGTTTGCACGCGTCGCACGCATCGCCCTGCCCATCGTCGTCCTGATCGTGCTGGCCCGGGTTGCTGGTTAGCGGGCAGCTGTCATAGAGGTCGCACACGCCATCGCCGTCAGTGTCGGGACCGCAGTTCTCGCAGGCGTCGCCCTTGCCGTTGCCGTCGAGGTCCTCCTGGCCCGGGTCCGGGACGAAGGGGCAGATGTCCACGTTGCCGCAGAGGCCGTCGCCGTCCTTGTCGTTGAGCGGGTCGTTGGGACACGCGTCGCACGCGTCGCCCAGGCCATCGAAGTCCTGGTTGGTCTGGTCGGGGTTGCTGGTACCCGCGCAGTTGTCGAGGTCGGCGCAGAGGTCGTCGCCGTCGCCGTCGTTGCTCGGATCCTTCGGGCAGGGGTCGCAGGAGTCGCCGAACGCGTCCCCGTCCAGGTTCTTCTGGATCTTGTTGCCGAGGTCCGGGCAATTGTCGATGTTGCCGCAGATCGAGTCGTGGTCAGCGTCGTCCTGCGGGTCCAACGGGCATGGGTCGCAGGCGTCGCCCCCCTCGTCGCCATCGGCGTCCAACTGCTCGGGGTTGGGTGAGCTGGGGCAATTGTCGACGTTGCCGCACACCCCATCGGAGTCGACGTCGTTGGCGGGATCGGCCGGACACGCGTCGCAGAGATCGCCGCGACCGTCGGAGTCGGCGTCGACCTGCTGAGCGTTGGAGAGGTCCGGGCAGTTGTCCTCGTCGGCGCAGAACCCATCCTCGTCGGCGTCGTCCAGTGCGTCCCCGGGGCAGGGATCGCAGGCGTCCCCCATCCCGTCGAGATCGCCATCGGCCTGATTCGGGTCGAACACCCCCGGGCACACGTCTACGGCCGTGCAGACCCCGTCGCTGTCGGTCTCCGGACCGAAGTCCAGCGCACAGGGGTCGCAGGCGTCGCCGATCCCGTCGCCATCGCCGTCCTCCTGGAGGGGATCGGCCTGCTTCGGGCAGACGTCCAGTGACTGGCACACGCCGTCGCCGTCGGGGTCGTTGGGCGCGTCGAGCGGGCAGGGGTCGCAGGCGTCGCCCGCCCCGTCCCCGTCTCCGTCGAGCTGCTCCGGGTTGGCCTCGTTGGGGCAGGTGTCCACGTCGCCGCAAGCACCGTCCTTGTCCAGGTCGTTGGCGGGGTCCTTGGGGCACGCGTCGCACAGGTCGCCCAGCCCGTCGTAGTCGATGTCCAGCTGGTCCGAGTTCGGCAGGTTGGGGCAGTTGTCGACGTTGGCGCAGCGCCCGTCGCCGTCGGCGTCGTTGGCTGGGTCCAGCAGGCAGGGGTCGCACTCGTCGCCCAGCCCGTCGTCGTCGGAGTCGGCCTGCGAGGGATTGAAGAGCCCTGGGCAGTTGTCGGCGTCGCCGCACGCCTCGTCGTTGTCCGAGTCGTCCACGACTCCCACCGGACAGGCGTCGCAGACGTCGCCTTGTCCGTCTTTGTCGGTGTCGAGCTGATCCGCGTTGTTCACCGCGGGGCAGTTGTCGACGCCCGCACACAGACTGTCACCGTCGGCGTCGTTGTCGTCGTCGGCCGGGCAGGGATCGCACAGGTCGCCGAGCCCATCGTGGTCGCTGTCGGCCTGCGCCGGGTCCGCCACAGTGGGGCAGTCGTCGAAGGGCGCGCACGCGCCGTCCTTGTCGGCGTCATTGGCGGGGTCGGCCGCGCACAGGTCGCACGCGTCCCCCTTACCGTCGGCGTCCCCGTCCAGCTGCTCCGGGTTGGGCGCGAAGGCGCAGTTGTCCTGGTTACCGCAGACGCCGTCGCCGTCCTTGTCGTTGCCCGGGTCCAGTGGGCACGGTTCGCACACGTCGCCCTTGGTGTCGGCGTCGGCGTCCAGCTGGTCGGTGTTGCCCACGCTCGGGCAGTTGTCGACGTTGCCGCAGACGCTGTCGCCGTCGCCGTCGTTCTGTGCGTCCTTCGGGCAAAGGTCGCAGAGGTCGCCTAGCGCGTCACCGTCCAGGTTCTTCTGATCGGGGTTGCCCATGGTCTGGCAGTTGTCCACCGGGTCGCACACGCCGTCTTCGTCGGTGTCGAGCGCGCAGGGCGTACAGACCGGGCCGGGCTCGTTCGGGCACGGGTCCACGTCGGCGCAGACGCCGTCGCCGTCCTTGTCGTTGGCCGGGTCCAGCGGACACGCGTCGCACGCATCGCCGAGCTCGTCGCCGTCCGTGTCCAGCTGCTGGGCGTCCGACACGGCCGGGCACACGTCTACGTTACCGCAGACTCCGTCGGCGTCGCCGTCGTTGCCGGGGTCGAGCGGGCAGGGGTCGCAGGCGTCCCCCTTGCCATCGCCGTCCAGGTCGAGCTGGGTGGGGTCGGAGACGTCGGGGCACGCGTCGAGCGAGCCACAGACACCGTCGCCGTCAACGTCGTCGATCGCGTCCGCCCCACAGGCGTCGCACGCGTCGCCACTGCCGTCGCCGTCCGTGTCGAGCTGTGCGGGGTTGGGGAGGAAGGGACAGTTGTCGTCGGCGGCGCAGTGACCGTCCGCGTCCTTGTCGTTGGCAGGATCGGCGAGGCAGGTGTCGCAGAGATCACCCACCCCGTCGTTGTCGCCGTCCAGCTGCTCCGGGTCGGAGACGTCGGGGCACAGGTCGCAGGCGTCGCCCTTGCCGTCCAGGTCCACGTCGAGCTGCAGGGGGTCCGCGTCCAGCGGGCAAGCGTCAGCGTTGCCGCACGCGCCGTCCCCGTCGGGATCGATGTTGTCCGGGTCCTCTGGGCAGGGGTCGCACACGTCTCCGGCCCCGTCCTCATCGGCGTCCTCTTGCTCCGGGTTGGGCTGGAGCACGCAGTTATCCAGCGCGTCGACCACCCCGTCGGAGTCGAGGTCGGACGGTGATCCACACTCCGCATTTCCGTCGCCGTTGCTGTCCGGGAAGCCGGCGTCCGTGAGGCCATCGCAGTCGTCGTCGATGCCGTTGCAGACGTCCTGCTGCGGCGTGACCGCCGAGCACTCCGCCCAGCCGTCCGCGCCGAGGCAGGTCATGGAGCCGCCGCAGCTCCCGTGCTCGTTGGTGGTGGCGCAGCTCTGCGAGACGCCTTCCGTCGCGCGCCCGCAGCAGGCCGAGCCCGCGACGGGTGCGCACACGCGTCGGTTCTCGAGGAGCGGCACCCCAGCGCGCTCCACGCACTCGGTGCCGCTCGGGCACACGGCTTTTTCGCCGTTGCAGCTCAGGAGACACAGCCCCTGTGAGCCGGCGCCGGCGGGCCCGTCGCCTCCGTCCTCGCTGGTGGCGCAGACCGAGACGCCGTCGCAGTCGAGCTGCGACGTGCACACCGCGCATGTGGCGGCGGGAAGCGGGACGCACACGAGGAGCAGGTCTGCGCCGGCCCGGTTGGCGACGCCCTTACAGGTCCACCCCTCGGGGCAGCTCTCCAGGCAGTCGATGGTGCACACCGAGCCGTCCTCGCCCTGGATGCACCACCCGCCGTCGCAGTCGCTGTTGGCCTGGCAGGCCTCGCCGAAGTGAGGGGGCAGCTCGGGTTCGTCGAGGTCGCTGCCGGGCCCGGACGTCGAGTCCGACGCGGCCATGTCGCCGGAGGGGCCCGGAGCGTCGCCCGTGACGTCCATATCGAGGCCCGAGCCCGCGTCGCCGTTGGACGCGTCGTCGTCAGAGCCTCCACACGCGACGACGGCCATCGCGAGACACACGCCGGCCATCCAGACAACACTGCCGCTGCACTTCAAAGAGGTCCCCCGAGATACACAAGATCGGAAGTCACTTCGCCCACGCCAGCGCTCAGCCTAACGGCCGAGTTGGCCGTGGCAAGCGCTTCCGACACGGCGGTCTGTTGCCGCGCCGGCTCCCGGGCGTGCTCGCTACGGCAACAGCCCGCCGGGAACGCCCTTGGTGACGATGGCCACTGCGTCGTGCGGGTGGAGGCTCTCGAAGTGGGCCGCGCGCACCCGGAAGTCTGCGACTTCGGGCACTTCCAGCGCCGCCGCCAGCCTCCGAGCTGCGTCCTCGCAGAACATCAGGTTCTGGCCGTTCAGCAGCGCGAAGGCCTGCTCGTCCTCGCGCTTCACCGCCGCCTGGACCGCTGTGCGGACGGCGCGCTCGAGCCTGTCGATCAGGGCTCCGGGGTGCCCGAGGCCCGGTTGCCGGAACAGCTCGGCCCCCGACGCGAGGCGCACGGTCACCTCCGCCTCGCTGCGCTGGCTGTGCGGTGTTGCCACGACGCCGCGCTCGCTCCCCAGCCACTCAGTCACTGCTTCGCGGGTGAGCGGCAGGCCCGCGTCGAGGTCGCGCTCGAACTGCTCTTGGATGAGCTGCCGCGCCAGCGCCGCCGAGCACGGACAGGTCGAGGAGTAGACCACGGTGGTCGACACCTTCACGTCGAGACCCGCGCCGCCCGAGGTGGCCTCCACGATTACGGGGTAGCGACGCCAACCGGCGTTGGCGCTCCGCAGCGCAGGGCGGCGCTCCAGCCACTCGAAAGCGATCCGAATCGAGGCGCGAGTCGACAGCCCCACATGCGACGCCACGAGCTCGCCGAGCAGCGCTTCGAGCATGGTCCCGCTCAGCGGCGCCTCGTCGAGGTGGCGCTGAACCGTGAGGAACATACGCGACATGTGGACGCCCTTGGCGAACTCGTCGTCGAGGCTGACCGACACGTCCACCATTGCCGAGACCACGAGGCGCTGCCCATCGCGGAGCAAGATGACCGGGGTCTCGATGCGCTCCATGCCGACACGGTCGAGTCGGCCGCGCACCGCCGGGGCGGCGTCGCTCGCAACGTCCGGCATGACTCGGGCCTGCAGGAGGGGCGCGAGATCCGAGTCGCCCTCGGGCGTTGTGCGTTCGGTTTCCACAGGGTCTCCTCGAGCTTGGGGCCGGGGAAGCTAGCCGTCCGTACGGACCCGCGCAAGCACGGCGTCGTCGCTAGCGCCTCGCAAGCCAAGCAGCGATCGCGAGATCGCGTGCGGTGCGCCATCGCCGGGATTGAGTCCCGGAGCCCAGCGGTTATCTTGCGCGCCGATGTCGCTTCTCTTCGTCACCGTAGTCGCTGGCGCCTTCGCCGGAGCCGACGAGCCCCTCGAGGGTCGCGCGGTCGCGCTGGCCCTTCGCGAGCCGTGCCCGCTCGAGCCCGCCGCGTGCGGGCCCGGCGAGGTCCTCCCGTTCTCCGACACCACGCCCGAGGCCCAGCACTATGGCGTGCTGCTAGACCTCCTGGCAGCGCTGCCGGAGCATGGGGTGGAGCCGCGACCGCAGGCGGAGGAGGCTGTCCACGCGGCCTATCTTGCAGTCGCGAGCGGCGCCCAAGGCGACTCGGACGTGTTCGTGCGTGGCTTCCTCGAGGCCTTCGGAGCGCTGGGCCTCCTCGAGCCCGAGGACGGAGAGACTCGCAACGAACACGCGCGGCGTGCGCTGCTCGCTTTCCTCCGGTGGGACGCTGACGCGTACGCCTTCAACGCCCTGCCGTCGCCGGCCGGCGAGTACCAGGCCCTCGTCGGCGCGCTGGCGTTCTACCGACAGCTCGCGGCGGAGGGGGGCTTCGTTCCGGTCCCGAAGGCGGTGCTCCGCGCGCGACTTCAGAAGGAGCACGCGGCGATCCCCGCGCTGCGAGCGCGGCTTCACGCAGAGGACGCGCTCGCCTGCACCCCGAGCTGCCAACGCGGCGTGGGCGCTGTTGGGAGAGACCCTGACCCGCTGTTCGGAGACGACGTGCTCGATGCCTTGCGGCGCGCACGCGAGCGTTTCCAGCTCGAGCCAAAGGAGCGTGGCGTCTTGGACCGCGCGCTGCTCGACGCGCTCAACGTCCCGGTGGCGGTTCGGCTGCAGACCCTCGAGCGCGCGCTCACCGTGGTGAGGACCAGCAAGCGTCACGACCACCGCTATCACGTGCGCGTGAACCTGCCCGAGTTCCTCCTCCGCGTGGTCGACCGCGGCCAGGAGCTGAGCCGGCATGCAGTGATCGTCGGAAAGCCCACGGGCGCCGGATTGGTGAACGCTACGCCCATCCTCGTCAGCAAGATCCGCTCAGTGATCTTCAACCCTCGCTGGGTGGTCCCCGAGCGCCTCTTCCGCAAGGAGATCGAGGTCGAGCACGCGGAAGGACGCCCGCTGGAGACGGACGTCGAGGCCTACGAGGCCTTCTGGGCAGAGAAGGGATATGAGGTGCGCGGACGAACGGAGAGGAGCCGCTACCTCGAACAGCCGCCGGGGCCCAAGAACCCCCTCGGCAAGGTCAAGCTCATCTTCGAGAACCGGAACAGCGTGTACCTTCACGACACCCCGGGGAAACGGCTGTTCGGGCGCGCGCGGCGGGCCTACAGCCACGGCTGCCTGCGCCTCCAGGACCCGGTCGGACTCGCCGAGCAGCTCCTCAAGCGCGACGGCACCTGGGGCGACGTGCTCGACGCCGGTGCCCTGGAGCACTGGCGAGAGACTCCCGTCCACCTCATCAGCCCGATCCCGATCGTGGTCGAGTACCAGCTCGCTTCGGCCGGGCCTGACGGTGTGCGGTTCTTCTGGGACGTCTATGCGCGCTCGAAGCGCCATGCGCGGTGAGCGCTGGCGGGGCCTCGCTCGCAGCGCGGGGAGCGTCCTCGTATCGGTCGCGACCGTACTCCTCGTCATCTACCTCGTGGGCCGGCTCCGCGGCCCATCATTGGCCAGCGCGCCGCCGGTGGATCTGGTGGACCTCAGGACAGGCCAGCGGGTCTCCCTGGAGGCGCACCGCGGCCGGCCCGTGGTCCTCAACTTCTGGGCATCGTGGTGTGGCCCCTGCCGCCTGGAGCTGCCGGCCCTTGGCCGATTCGCGCGTCGACACCCCGAGGTCGTGGTGCTCGGGATCTCCCATGACGAGCCCGAGGCGCTCGTCGCCGCCGCGGCCGAGGCCGACGCCGAGTTCCCTCAGCTTCACGACGTCACTGGTGGCGTCTCGCGGTCTTATGGCGTGACCACCCTGCCCACCACGGTGGCGCTCGACGCCGAAGGCGCGGTCGTCTTCAGCTACACCGGGATGTTGCTCGACCCCCACCTCGTCTGGCTGGGGCTGAGCCTCTAACCCGCGGCTGCCTCCGAGCCTTTACGGTCTGGTGGTTCCGTTATGGGAGTCGCGCTCGGCTTCGTGTACGTTGTCCGCGTGATTGACGCCGCCACAGCCGAAGCCACCCGCTCGTTGCGCGATCGCGAGGTTCGCCGAGGGGCCGCCCCGTTTTGGTACAGCGAGCTTGGAGGCACCGGTCTCCTCGTGTCGCGGCTCGGCTTCGGGACGTTCCGGGTGGTCTCCCAGGCAGAGAACCACCGCTCGGCGTTGGCGCTCGCGCTGGAGCGGGGCGTCAATCTCATCGACACCTCACCCACGTTCGGAGGTGGTGACGCGGAGCTCGCCGTAGGGGACGTGGTCGAGGGGCTGGGTGTCCGCGGCTCCACGGTCGTAATGACCCGCGTGGGATACGTCACGCCCGGTCTCAAGGGACCTGAGGCCATCACGTCTTTCGACCTCGGGCGCGGGGTCAGGTACAGCCTGGACCCCCGCTCCATCGCGCGAGAGCTACGGGCAAGCCGCGACCGGCTCCGAATGCGCACGCTCGACGTCGCTTTGATCCAGACGCCGGAGTCCGTCCTCGAGTCCAAGGCCAGCCCCGGCGCGGCGTCCATGGCTCAGGTCTTCGCTCGGGCGTTCGAGACGCTAGAGGGCGAGGTCGCGGCTGGGCGTCTCCAGCACTACGGGGTCGTCTCCAACGCGTTCGGTCGCAATGGCGGGATCCTGAGCATCGAGGGCCTCCTCGATGCGGCTCGGCGGGTGGCCGGCGACAGACATCACCTTGCGTTGGTGCAGCTGCCGGTGAACCTCGTGGAGCGCGGGATGCTCGACGGCGTCGTGGCCTCCGCCCGAAAAGCAGGGCTCGGCGTGGTGGCGAACCGACCGCTCAACGCCATGACAGACAAGGGCATGCTCCGCCTTGCGGACCTCCCCACCCCGTTGGGCCCGCCGCTGTCACGCGCTACTCGTACCGCGCGGCAGCTCGAGCTGGAGCTCGACAGTGGCATCGCGCGAGCCATGCGAAGCACCGGATCAGGTACCTGTCCCACGGTCGCGCTCGCTGACGAGCTCGCCCGGCGCGCAGAAGAGTATCGCGAGCCCGTGCGCTTCTCCGAGTGGGTCGAGGTCCGCTTCACGCCAGAGCTCAGCGAGGCGGTTCAGCGCTTCGAGGGGCGCCTCGCTCAGCCCATGAAGGCGGCGTTTCGCTTCTGGCTCGAGCGATACGTCACCGCGCTCACCGGGCTCACCTCGGCGCTCCATGCTCGCTGCGTGCAGGAGGCATCGGGGCGGGTTACCGCGCTCTCCGAGTTGGCGCGGCCGCTCTTCGGAGCCGTAGGCCCCAGCCTCTCCAGTGCTCAGGTCGCGCTGCTCTCCGTGGCCGGACTCGAGGATGTCACTTCGGTTCTGGTAGGCATGCGCGATCCAGCGTATGTCCGCGAGGCCGTGGAGCTCTTCGGTCTCGAGCGACCCCGGCTCACCAGCGCCGCCCTGATCACCGCCTTATCGCCGAGCACCGAAGTGTCCGGGGGCAAGTCTACTCTTCGCGGCCAAGGGAGCGCCGTCGCATGAAGTCCACGCAGGTTCACCTCGTCGCGCTCGGACTCGCGACGCTTCTCGGCGTCGTCACGAGCTGCCAGGAGTCCGCCGAGAAGGTCGTCGTCCCTCCGGCCGACACCGCAGCGCCTCCGGGAACCGACGACGCAGCCGCGCCCGTCCCGGGCTCGTGCCCGCCCGGCGTCTCCCTGGGCTGCGTCACGCCCTACAGCCGGAAGGTCTGCAACGATCAGGGCACCGCCTTCGTCGAGATCGGCTGCAACGCGAACGAGCTCTGCCTGGGCGCGGACGAGTGCGTGGCCGCGCTGTGCGTGCCCGGAGACCGCGTGTGCACGGGGCTGCGGGTCATCGGCGAGTGCCGCCCGGACGGCTCGGGCTACGCTATCGCCGAGGAGTGCGGCCCGGGTCTCTCGTGCGAGGATGGCGAGTGCGTCTCCGCCTGCAACTCGCTCCAGAAGAGCACGTCCAACGTCGGCTGCATCTACTCCCTGGTCGACCTCGGCAACTTCGAGTCCGAGGCCGTCAACGCGAAGACCGACAAGCCCGTCTTGGTCGTGGTCTCCAACGTCTCCGGCTCCGACGACGCCACGGTTCAGATCCTCTCGCGCTTGACCGGCGAGCCCCTCGGCTTCTCGCCCGCGGAGCGCATCGTCCCGAAGAACGACCTCAAGACCTTCCTCCTGCCGCTCGGACAAGCCCAGCTCACCACCGAGATCAACAGGGACTCCTGGCTGCTCACGAGCGACCAGCCGATCACGGTCACGCTCATCAACCCCGAGAACGGCCTCGACGTTCGCTCCAACGACGCCACCCTCCTGTTCCCGAACGACGCGCTGGGCACCGAGTACATCGTCATGGGCTGGAGGAGCTTCTGGACGCTCGCCCAGGGCAAGGACTCGGAGGGCTTCCCGAAGTACGGCTTCACCAGCTACGTCACGGTCGTGGCCACATCGTCCGGGAAAACGGAGGTCACCATCACGCCGGCGGCCAATGTCCGCGCGGGCGCGGACAAGGTGGGCGCGCCGCTCGGTCGCGTACCCTCGGGCCAGACACGTGTTCACGTGCTGGACGAGGGCGACGTGCTCAACTACGCCATGGAGCCGCTCGAAGGGGAGGGCGACCTCACCGGGACGTTGGTCACTGCGGACAAGCCCGTGGGAGTATTCTGGGCGCACAACTGCGGCTTCGTGCCGTCCATCGACGTCCCGTTCTGCGACCACATGGGCCACCAGATCGCGCCCTTGAACACTTGGGGTCGTGTCTATGTGGCGGACCTCTTCAAGCCGCGCTCGGCCACCCCCTATGTCTCGGCCGAGTCCCCGGGGTACTTCGACGTCTTCCGCGTCATGGCGTCGCGCGATGGCACGGTCATCAACTGCGAGCCCGCGATCGATGGCTGCACCAGCGCTGCCCTGAAGCGCGGCCAGTGGATTGAGTACCGCGCCTCGCAGTCCCACCTCATCAAGTCCAATAACCCCGTGCAGGTGGGGCACTTCATGAGCGGGTCGAACTACCCCGGCCACGTCGACAGCTGCGGCGATCAGGTGAAGACCGGGATCGGGGATCCGGCGTTCACGATCGGCGTCGCGCTCGACCAGTACATCAACGACTACGTGTTCCTCACCCCGCCGGGCTACAGCGACGACTGGGTGAATGTGTCTCACCCGGTCGGCGCCGTGATCACTCTGGACGGTCAGCCGGTCCCCGCCCCCGAAGAGGTCATCGCGGGCACGGGGTACGCAGTGTCCCGCGTCAAGCTCCAGGACGGCGTCCACCGCATCAAGAGCGACGTCTCCTTCGGGATCGTGGCGTATGGGTTCGACTGCGACGTCAGCTACGCCTACCCGGGTGGCATGCAACTCGAGACCGCCGAGTAGCTCCCTCGTGCGCCGCTCGGGCCACCGCACGGCCCGCTTCGCTCCGCTTCGGCCTCGCGTCGCGTTCTCCACCGGTCGCGGCGCCTTGCCTCGCCGACGCTAGGCGGGCAGACTCGCGGCCCACATGAACACCCTCGCCAATCGCACCCTCTTCATCACCGGCGCCAGCCGGGGTATCGGCCGCGCTATCGCCCTCCGTGCGGCCCGAGACGGCGCGAACGTGGTGGTCGCGGCAAAAACCGACGAGCCGAACCCGAAGCTCCCCGGCACGATCCACTCGGTCGCGGCGGAGATCGAAGCGGCCGGGGGCAAGGCGCTCGCGATCCAGCTCGACGTTCGCGACGAAGAGCGCGTCGGTGCGGCAATCCAGGCCGCCGTCGAGCGCTTCGGTGGCCTCGACGTCGTCATCAACAACGCGGGTGCGATCAGCCTCACTTCGGCCGAACACACCCCGATGAAGCGCGTCGATCTGATGTTCCAGGTCAACGTCCGCGCGGCCTATGCCTGCGCGCACCACGCCATTAAGCACCTGAAGCGCTCCAGCAACGGTCACATCCTCAGCCTGTCGCCGCCGATCGACCTCTCGCCCCACTGGTTCAAGAACCACACGGCGTACACGATCTCCAAGTATGGGATGACCATGGCCACGATTGGTCTCGCCGAAGAGCTTCGCGCGGCCGGAGTGGCCGTGAACTCCCTGTGGCCGCGCACGATCATCCAGACTGCGGCGCTGAACCTCATCGGCGGGAGCGCGCTCGGAAAGCAGGCTCGTACGCCGGAGATCATGGCGGACGCAGCGTACGCGGTGATCACCACCCCGAGCGGCGAGCTCACCGGACAGCAGCTCCTGGATGAGCCTTTCCTGCGAAGCCGTGGGGTCACCAGCTTCGACCACTACGCCGTGACGCCCGGCGGGCCGATCCTCACGGATCTCTTCGTCACGGACCCGGCGAGCTGAGCGTGGGGTTCAACTCCGTCTTTCGCGCGGATCTCTTCAAGGGTCAGGTGGCGGTTGTCACCGGCGGCGGTAGTGGCATCGGGCGCTGCATCGCGCACGAGCTGGCCGCCCTGGGTGCCACGGTGGTCCTCTCTGGCCGCAAGGAGGAAAAGCTACGAGCGGTCGAGGCCGAGATCGTGGCCGCCGGCGGCGTCGCCGACGTCGTCGTGGCCAACATGCGCGTCGAGGCCGAGGTCCAGGCGCTCATGAAGACCACGGTCGAGCGCCACGGGCGCCTCGACCACGTGGTCAACAACGCCGGCGGGCAGTTCCTCGCTCCGCCCGACGCGATCAGCCTCAAGGGCTGGAACGCCGTCATCGAGACCAACCTCACCGGGAGCTTCCTCGCCTGTCAGGCAGCCAAGTCCGCGTGGATGGGGCGGAACGGGGGGAACGTGGTCTGCATCGTCGCGGACTTCTGGAACGGCATGCCGCTCATGGCCCACACCTCGGCCGCCCGGGCGGGCGTAGCCAACCTCATGCGCAGCCTCGCGCTCGCGTGGGCGCCGCTGGGCATGCGGCTCAATGCCGTCGCTCCTGGCACGATTCGGTCGAGCGGCCTCAAGAACTACCCCCCGCCCGTCATCAATATGCTGAGCGACTTCAAGAGCCAGATCCCGGTCAAGCGCCTCGGGACGGAGAGCGAGGTCAGCGCGGCGGTCGTGTTCCTGCTGAGCCCGGCTGCGGCATACATCACGGGTGAGACGATGCGGGTCGACGGCGGTTCGTCCATCTACCGTCAGCTCGCTCCAGTGCCGGACCACACGCGCTCCACGCCGTTCGAAGGGCTGCACCTCCCGGCCGACCTCCCGGAAGGCGCGTGAGCTTCGACGTCGACCTCAGCGCCGCCGACGAGGTCGAGGTGGTCGTCGTCGGCGGGGGGCTCTCCGGGCTGGTGGCCGCGCGCCGGCTCACGGACCGCGACGTCGACTGCGTCGTGCTCGAGGCCCAGGAGCGGGTAGGGGGCCGGCTCCAGCGGACGGGAGTACGGGGCGCCGCGTTCGACCTCGGAGGCCAGTGGATCGGGGCCCGCCACAGCCGCCTCCTCGAGCTTGCGGCGGAGCTCGGGATGGAGACGTTCCCCACGTTTCATCAGGGGCGCAAGCTGCTCGACCTCGACGGGCGCCTCTCGACCCAGAAGGGGCTCATCCCGAAGCTGTCGCTATGGCACCTCTGGGTTCTCCACCGCGCGCTCTCCAAGTCAGACGCCATGCGCCGACACGTGCCGCTCGACGCGCCTTGGGAGGCGCGCAAGGCCTCCGAGTGGGACCGGAAGACGGTTGAGGACGTCAAGCGGGAGCTGGGGCTCACCGCGCCCGTCGCGGCGCTCTTCGACGCGTCGGTGCGCACGGTGTTTGGCGCTGAGCCGGGCGCGATCTCCGCGCTCTACTTCCTGTTCTACATGAACTCCAACGGGGGACTCCGCCGGGTCATCGAGATCGAAGACGGGGCCCAGGAGCGCCGCTTCGTGGAGGGCGCGGGGGCAGTCCCCGAGCGCATCGCCGACGCCTTGGCCACCCGGGTGGTCACGGGAGCCGTCGTGACCAGCATCACCGACCAAGGGGACCGGGTCTTGGTGGAGAGCGCCGCCGGGCTCTTCGCTGCGCGGTTGGTCATCGTCGCGGCGCCGCCCGCTCAGGTCGCTCGGATCACGTTCGAGCCGGCGCTCGACCCGGAGCGGCTCCGCCTGCTCCAGGGCGCAAAGATGGGCTATACCGCCAAGACCTTCGCGGTCTACACCACTGCGTTCTGGCGGGCGGCCGGCTTCTCGGGCGAGGCCGTGGCCGCTGGCTCCAGCGAGGGGCCGTTCACGTTCGTCGTCGACAACACGAGCTGGGACGGCAGCGTGCCTTGTCTCCTCGGGTTCCGCGTCGGCCGGCCGGGTCGCGCAGCGCCCAAGGGCGACGAGCTCCGGACGGCGGCGTTGAAGCAGCTGGTGCGGTTCTTCGGGCCTCAGGCCGCCGAGCCGGTCGAGTTCATCGATCATGACTGGTCGGAGGACGCGTGGGCGGGCGGGTGTCCTGTTGCGGGGCTCCCACCGGGGCTGCTCACGGCCACTGGGCACCGGCTCCGCGAGCCGTTCGGCAATGTGCATTGGGCCGGGACCGAGACCGCCGAGGACTTCTGCGGCTACATGGAGGGCGCCCTCGAGGCGGGGATCCGCGCTGCCGAAGAGGTCCTCTCGAGGCTCTGACGCTCGAGCCAGGAGGCATTGAGAGATGACGCATCGACACAACTTCTCGCCGGGCCCCGGTATCCTCCCGGCGTCCGTCATCGCGCAGATCCGGCACGATCTCCCTGACTATGCCGACACGGGGATCTCGATCCTCGAGATGAGCCACCGGACCCCGGTGTTCGAGGCGCTGATCGAGGAGGCGGAGGCCAACCTGAGGGAGCTGCTGGCCATCCCCAGGGGATACCGCGTCCTGTTCCTCCAAGGCGGCGCGTCGCTCCAGTTCGGCATGGTGCCCTACAACTTCCTGCCCGCAGACGGCGTCGCCGACTACCTGGCCGGTGGCACCTGGGGCAAGAAGGCGGTCGAGGACGCCCGGCGGTGCGGCCGCGTCGCGGTTCGCTTCGATGGCGCGGCGGTCGGTTATCGGCGGCTCCCGAAGTGGTCAGAGCTCGAGCTCACGCCGGGAGCCGCGTACCTCCACGCAACCAGCAACGAGACGATCGAGGGCGTGGAGATTCACGACGACCCGCCCGCTCTCGGGCTGCCCATCATCTGCGACGCCTCCAGTGACTTCCTGGCGCGCCCGCTCGACGTGTCGCGGTACGCGATGCTCTACGCCGGCGCCCAGAAGAACGCGGGCGCCGCCGGGGTCACGCTCGCGATCCTCTCGGAAGAGCTGCTCGCACGGGCCCTGCCTGACCGCCTGGCGCTCATGAGCTACGCCGTCCACGCCCAGTCCCGTTCGCTCTACAACACGCCGCCCTGCTTCTCGGTGTATGTCGTCACGCTGGTGACCCGCTGGCTCAAGGACACCGTGGGTGGCCTCGCGGCGATGCAGGTGGTGAACCGTCGCAAGGCCCAGGCCCTATACGAGACGCTCGACGCGTCGTCGTTCTATCGCGCGCACGCAGACGTCGACAGCCGGTCCGTCATGAACGTCACGTTTCGCTTGCCGAGCGCGGAGCTGGAGCAGCGCTTCGCTGCCGAGTCGGAGGCCGCGGGGTTCATCGGGTTGCGCGGCCACCGGGCCTTCGGCGGCCTCCGTGCGTCGCTCTACAACGCGCTGCCGGAGAGCAGCGTGACCGCGCTCGTCGAGTTCATGCGCGAGTTCGAGCGCCGGGCCTGAACGCCTGGCCCTGAACGCCTGGCCCTGAACGCCTGGCCCTGAACGCCTGGCCCTGAACGCCTGGCCCTAGCGTCCGCTCCGGCGGCGGCCGCTAGACCGCCGTGATGAACGTGTAGGCGAGCCCAGACAGCGTGAGGAGCAGCGCTAGCATTCCCAGCGCGGGTGCCACGCCGAACGCCATGGCCTCTCGGGCTCCCGCGCTGCCGTGGGCGTCCAGCGCGGCCAGATGCTCCGCGACCGCGGCCCGGAGCCACTCAGGTGCGCTCCGCCGGGCGACTCGGCGGCGCTTCGCAGGGACCACCATCGGCTCGGGCGCGGGGTCAGGCTTGGGGCGAGGCCTCAGCCCCTCGACGAGGCCTCCCAGCAAGAACGGGTCATGGTCCGGCTCGAGGACGTGGATCGCCTGTCGAAGCGCCCCAGCGAACTCCGCGGCCGTGTTCCAGCGCTGCTCGGCCGATGGCGCGATCGCTCTCTCGAGGACCGGTCGCAGGGGGAGCGGGACCTTCTTCCACTGCGGCGTGAGCTTCAAGCCCGCCAGCGCGTGCCGCTGTGCATCGGTGGTCCCGTCCTCCACCACGGTCTCTCCCGTGACGAGCTCGTGCAGGATCACGCCCACAGCGAAGATGTCGGCGCGTCGGTCGAGCGGGGCCGCCACCGCCTGTTCCGGCGCCATGTACGGGACGGTGCCCTTCACGAGACCCACTTGAGTCGTGCCGGGCCGCGATTCGAACCGGGCGATCCCGAAGTCGAGGAGTCGGACGGCGCCGGTGCGCGTCACGAGGATGTTCCGAGGGCTGACGTCGCGGTGGACCAGATGTTCGGGGCGCCCTTCGGCGTCGCGCAGCTCATGGGCGTACTGGAGCCCGTCTAACACCTCGGCCAGCACGTAGAGCGCGTGTCCAAGAGGAAAGCCCTTGGCGCGGCGGCCATACCTTCGGCGGAGCGCCGAGAGCGTCTCGCCCTCGATGAACTCCATGACCATGAAGTGCACGCCCTCGGCCGTGCCGTGGTCGAGGACCGGGACGAGCGTCCTGTGACCGAGCCTCTGGGAGAGCTCAGCCTCCGCGTGAAAGGTGTCCACGTGGTGCGGGTCGTTGGCGAGCTCCGCGTCGAGGACCTTGACCGCAACGACCTGATCGGTCCCGTGCGTGCTCGTGCGAATGGCCCGGTAGACGGTGGCCATGCCGCCGCGACCGACCTCTTCCTCGATCCGATAAGGACCAACCGACGCGATGGACGCCTTCATGACCCGACCCCAAAGTTCAGGATCACGGACCCTACGCTCCCGCTCGCAAGGCCTCCAGTTTTAGGATCGAATGTTGTGGAGAAACTGTGGAGAAGGCGGCCGAAGATCCCCGTCCTGCGTCCACTCTAACGCGCCGACAGCGTCACTCGGAGCAGCTCGGCCGCGTTTCGGTAGTACACCCGCTCCAGCACCTCCTCGGACAGCGCGATCGCGTCGATGGTCCAGGGTCCCTGAATGGGCGTGGGGTGCGTCATTCCGCGGTCGGCCGTCTCCAGGTACTGGAAGTGGCGCTCGTAGAACACCTGAGCGTCCTGCTCGGTTGGGGTCTCCCCACCGGACGACCCCAATACCAGCCCGTACGGGCTGACCCCGATGTCGGTGGCGAACAGGATTCGAGAGGCGTGGCGCTCGAACAACGCCCGAACGACCTCTGGGGGATGGCGGCCGACCTCCGGGATCCGCGCCCCGAGGTCGATCGCGGTGTTCGGGTGTCTGTCCAGAAGCCCGCTGACGTAGCCCGGATCTTCGGCGTTGTTGCCGAAGTGCACGCACACGAAGGTGGTCTGAGGGTGGGCCTCGATGACCCGCTCCAGGGCGTAGAGCAACTCGAGCCGCGGGGGCGCGTCCGTTCCCCAGAAGGACCACTCGGGGTGGGCCTGCAGCTCGTCCCAGCGCTCGTTCTGCGGGGTCGGGGGCTCCCAGAACGCCTTGGGGTCTGCGACGTGGATGAACACGGGCACTCCGAGCTCTCCCGCGCGCTCCCAGAGGGGGAAGAACCGCGGGTCGTCCACGTCGATCAGCGCCCCCGCTGGGTCACGCAGGTAGAGCCCCAGGGCCTTCGAGATCTTCAGTGCGACGAAGCCGTGTTCGCGGACCGAACGCTCGAGTCCCATGGCCTCGCGGACGCCCCACCACGGCTCATCGAGTCCGTCGAAGTCGGGCGTGTAGGCGTTTAGGATGTGCCCCGGGAGCGCGGTCGCGAGCCGCACGCCGGCCGGCACGCCGTCCAACGTCGACGAGTAGTTCCCGCCCGAGAGGTTGAGGTACGCCACCACGCCCGCGGCGCGCCTTATGTGCTCGATGCGATCCGCCGCCTTCCACGAGAGGTGCGCGTGCGCGTCGATGATCGGCGGGCGGGAGGCGAGGACCAACGCGAGGAGTGAAGTGAGCACGCGCCGTAGGTTACATCAACGCTGCCGGTTCGCGGCAGCCGGACACCCGTTGCCACAAAGGACTGGAGCGAACTCGGACCTTGCGTATAGTCCGCAGCGTGCGCCAGAGCCAACCTTTCTTCGTCCGCTACTGGGGGGTACGCGGGAGCATCGCGACGCCCGGACCAGAGACCATGCGATACGGCGGTAACACCACCTGTATCGAGGTCCGGGTGGGCGGTGAGCTCATCATCATCGACTGCGGTACCGGTATGCGGCCGCTCGGCCGGGCACTCAGCGCCGCCGGGCAGCCTGTGGTCGCCACGGTGCTGGTGAGCCACATGCACCTCGACCACCTCGTGGGCTTCCCGTTCTTCAGCCCCGCCTTCGACAAGAACAACCGGCTGGCGTTCTACAGCGAGCCGCGTGTATTCAAGGGCCTGCGCGCAGTGCTCACGGACCAGATGGCGGGTCCCACGTTCCCGATCGGCCTCGACGCGATGGGCGCTCAGCTGCGTTTTCACGAGCTCGAGCCCGGCGACAGCGTGCGTCTCGGGGAGGTCCACGTGCGGACCGCGCCGCTCGACCACCCTGGGGGGGCGACCGCCTTCCGCATCGAGTTCCAGGGTCACTCGTTCGTGCACGCCTCAGACCATGAGCACAAGGGCGCGCTCCACCCGCCGCTCCTCGAGCTCGCCCGGGGCGCCGATGTCCTGTCGATCGACTCCACCTACACCGAGGCGGAGTACCCGGACTATGTCGGGTGGGGGCACTCGACCTGGGAGCACGCCTGCTGGCTCGGCGAAGAAGCCGGCGTGGGACGGGTGGTACTCACTCATCACGACCCCTCGCACACCGACGAGATCCTCGATCGCATCGCGCAGGAGGCGGCGGCGCGACGGGCTGGCACCCGCGTCGCGCACGAGGGCATGATTATCGACCTCATGGATGGCGGGATCCGTTGACCCCCGCGCGACCGCCCGAAAGGGCAAGGAGCTCGCTCTTGAAGTTCTCGACGATCCTTCCCCTCGTCACCGCGGCGGTGCTGTCGGCATGCGCCGAGAAGGACCAGCCCCTCGGCTCCACCACTGGATCTGACTCAGCCGACGCGACCGACGCGACCGACGGGACCGACGGCACCGACACGACCGACGGGACCGATGCGACCGACGGCACCGACGGCACCGACGCGACCGACGGCACCGACGGCACCGACGGCACCGATGGGACCGCCCAGATTTGCACGCCCGGCGAGAAGTTCTGCAACGGTGCGTCGCGGGTCGAGTGCAACGCCACGGGGACGCAGCTCACCCCAACACCGTGCGCGGGTGGCTGCAAGGACGGCGCTTGCGTCGAGTCGTGCACGCCCAACACCACGGCCTGTGAGGGGGCGGTGTTGGTCACCTGCGACGCCGCTGGCAAGGTGCTGAAGTCTCCCTGCGAGAACGGCTGCGACGTGGGCGCGTGCAAGGAGCCCGTCAAGGTATGCACCCCCGACCAGACGGTCTGCGACCCAGAGCTCTCGAAGCTCATGGTGTGCGCGGCTGACGGCCTGTCGGCTGTCGCCAAAGAGGACTGTCCCCACGGCTGTGTCGAGGGCGCCACCACCTGCCAGGAGGCGCAGTGCAAGCCGGGCGACACTCGCTGCTCGACCGAGAACCCCAAGCTGGTCGAGGTGTGCAACTCGAAGCAGAGTGGGTGGGAGCCGGTCGAGGCGCCATGCTCCAACTCGTGCGCCGACGGCAAGTGCTTCGTCCCAAGCTGCGAGGCGGGTGAGTTGCATTGCGGGCCGCTCGGGGTCGAGGTGTGCAACGCTGGCGGCACGGCCTTCGAGGTCAAGGAGTTCTGCAAGTCCGGGTGCACCACCACGGAGACCGGCCCGGTCTGCAAGCTCTGCAAGAAGGGCCTCACCGAGTGCGACGGGCAAGACGTGCTGGTCTGCGCGGACGAAGCCGTTGGTTTCACCGTGTCGTCTACCTGTTCGGACATTCAGACCTGCTCGGGCGGGGCCTGCGTCGACGTGGTCGTGGTGAAGGGCCAAGCCGACTACATCGCCCTCATGAAGGCCATGGCGAACTGCTTCATCAGCAAGAAGGTGGGCTCGTGCCGACCGATCTCGACCGTCGGGCTCGCCGCTCCGGTGACGATCGACGATCTCGAGACCTGGTACTGCGCGCTCTATGAGGCCGAAACCCTCGCGGGTCAGTTCGATTCCGAGGCGCAGTACCTCGCGTCGGCGGACATCATGGGGGGATGTTCGCTCCTCGACACCAACTTCCAGGATCTCGAGTTCGAGCAGGACGAGATCACGCCAGGCAAGAGCGGCGAGCAGTGCATCGGCTTCGCCAACACGACCTTCGGCGGCGAGCACATCGTAGTGAATCTCTGCTCCGCGTTCTGAGGCGCGTCTAGCGCCCCGCGCTCGCCTGCCGACGCGGCGGCGGGCCACCACCCCTCGACATTCGCGTGACCCGCCCGGCGCCCCTAGTGCGGCGCCGAGTCCCCCTTCGTTGTGGCGCCGAGCTCTTGGACCGCGGCCTTTGCTGCCGCGTGGACCCACACCGCCACACGGGCTGAGGCGGGCGTGATGCCCTCGAGCGCCAGGGTGCGCATCATGAACGCTCGCGTGGTCGGCAGGTCCCAATGCCGCCGGAGGAGGCGCAGAGTCCCGGGGGCACGCGCCCAGAACTCCGCGAACTCGATGGCGTAAGCCTTGGCGGCCCGCAGCTTCTCGTCGCGCATCTCGGCGGGGAACGCGTTCTCGAAGCGCTTGTCGCCGAGCCGCAGCAGCGTGGCCGGCACGAACGGGTTGTCCAAGAGGCCGCGATAGAACGCGATCGCCGCCTTCAGGGGCTCCGCGAGGCGAAGACGGGCGAGCATCACGCTGAACTGATCGATGGGGCGCCCATCGGCGAGGAGCTCCACGGCCGATTCGGGCTCGTCGAGGACGAACGCGATGCGTCCGAGTGGCGTGGCCGAGTGTCTGCGCCACTCGCTGCCCGCCCGCGACAGGCGCATGAAGACCTCGCGGGCTTCGTCGAGGCAGCCGAGGACGAGGAGCGCCCTCCCGAGCCCAGCGAGGACGTCGGGGATCCCCTCGATGCCGTCGCGCTCGCTGGGATCGCCTGCGAGGACGAGGGCCTGCCGGAACTGCTGGAGCGCCGCGAACGGGCGCTGCGCATCGAGCTCGATCGTCCCCACGACGGCGTGCGCGGGCATGCACGCTGGGTCCAGCTCGAGCGCGTGGTCCGCGAGGAAACGCGCGCGCTCCGCATCTCCCCGCGCCAGAAGGTCCAGCGCCTCCGTGGCTTCACGTCGGGCTTCACTCCTCTGACGCGCGCCACTCGGGAACAGCGGAACGACCTTGTCGATCGACTTCGTGAGGCGGCGACGGTTTTCATCGACCCAGTTGGCCAACGCCGCAGCGTCGTCCCCTGGCGTGATCGCCAACAACCGGCGGAGCGTGGTCAGGCGGTGGCGCCGGGTGTCGTGTGACGCGTCGCCGAGCCATTGCTCAATCAGGCGCTCGCTCGGGATTAGCGAGCTCTCGTCGCCGAGGAGCGACAAGAGGCTGAGGCAATTCGCGCGTTCACGACGTCGCACGCGCGTCTGCGCGCCTTGGATCGCGCCGAGGTAGCGGCGCACGACGTCGTCCATGAGAGCCGGGACGTCCATCGAGAGGAGAATAGCCGCGCGCATTTCCCGGGTCCAATGTGTTGACACGAAGGCCGCGGGCGAGCGCCCTGGGGGAGTTCAGCGGGCCCTGAAGGTTGCCAACTCGGTGGACCCCCTGCTATGGTCGCGCCACGCGAGTGAGGCTGTGGATTTCCAAGCCGAACTCGCGGATGTACTTCAATGTTCGCGTCCTCTTGGCACTACCCGGACTGCCGGTCCGGAGGCCACGAGGTCCACTTGGTCGATCACGTTCCACGGCAAGTCGGAGTCGAAGTCCCAATGGCCAACTCGTCCCATGAGGTCAACGCGCTGCTCGGTCGCGGCAGCGAGTTCGAAGGCAAGCTCACGTTCGAAGGCACCGTCCGCATCGACGGCAAGTTCACCGGAGAGATCTTCTCGAACGACACGCTCATCATCGGTGAGGGCGCTCGCGTCAAGGCGGAGGTCGACGTGGCCACCGTGATCATCTACGGCGACCTCATCGGGAACGTCCGCGCGAAGAACACGGTCGAGATGCACGCGCCAGCCCGCCTGAAGGGCAACATCACGGCGCCGGCGCTGGTCGTGGACCAGGGCGTCGTCTTCGATGGCAACTGCCAGATGACCACCAGCGAGCGCGCGCGGCGCGAGCTCGAACAGTCGGGTCAGGGCGGGATGCCGGCAGCAGCGGCCACCCCCGCGGCGGGGAGCGTCATGCCGCCCCCCAAGCCGCGCCCTGAGCCCAACATCATGTGATCAGCGAGGTGCTCGGCCCAACCCGTCGGGCGCCGCGCTGACCGGTGTCCATCAGCCTCGTCATCGTCCTCGCGTTGGCGCTGTCCTTCGCGTTCGCGAGGGTCGCCGAACGCTACGGGCTCACGCAGCCAGGGCGCAGCGGCGTCGAATACCTGCTCCTCGGAGTCATCCTGGGCCCCCACGTCTCGGCCGTGGTGGATCGCAGCGCCCTCGCCACCCTCGCGCCGTTCTTCTCCGTAATTCTCGGGGTCGTCGGTTTCCGCATGGGCCTGCTCCTCCACGGTCCGTCGCGGACGTGGCGGAGCGCCGGACCGGGTGTGCTCACGGCGGTCTTCACCGGAGCCACCGTCACCGGGGTGACCCTGCTCGCGCAGGAGCTCCTGGAACTTGGGTCCAGCACTAGCCACTGGTTCGCAGTCGAGCTCGGCGCGATCGCGATGACCGCAAACGAGACGGCCATCCGGTACCGCTCTGGGCGCCTCGGGGCCCGCGGCCCTGTCACCGACCAGCTGTTCGCCACGGCGGCCGCGATGAACGTCACTGCCGTGATCTTCTTCGGCGCCGCGCTGGCGCTGGCGCGCGGCGACGCGCCCCTGCCGGGTTTTCAGCCGGGAGGCGTTGCCTGGTTCGGCGTGAGCCTTCTCGTCGGCGGCGCCACCGGATTCCTTCACCACTGGTTCGTGCAGAAGAACGAGGGCGAGGACAAGCAGTTCCTGGCCATCGTCGCTGTCCTCGTCTTCGGCAGCGGCATCGCCTTCGCGCTGGGCCTCAGTCCGCTCTTCGTAACGATCATCGCCGGTATCCTCGTCGGGCGGTCTACCCCCGTGGGCGACCCGCTCCATCGCATGGTCGACCGCCTCGAGGCGCCGCTGGAGGTCCTCTTGCTGCTGGCCGTAGGCCTATCCCTCGCGCCGCTCACGGGCTCTGGCTGGTTCCTTGTGGTCGCGTTCCCGCTGGTGCGCCTCCTCGCCGTGCGTATCGGGGCACGGTTCGGGCATCGAAGCGGCATGGGGCGGGGGCTCGCGGGCGTGGGCGTCCTCTCCGTCGCGATCGCGCTGGAGTTCGTGCTCCTCGGAGGCGCGGAGGGCTCCGCTCTCGAGGCAGCCCCGTCGTCCGGCGCCCTCGTCGTAAACGCGGTGATCCTGTCGCTGCTGGTCACGGATCTGCTCGCGGGCGCGCAACTACGCGCGGTGCTCGCCGACGCGGGCGAGCTCCACCTGGTCCCGCAACCTGAGCCCAGCGCGGGCCTCCTCGGCGCCGAGCCGCCGCGCCCCCAGCCCGGACCAAGGGCGGGCCCCGCGTGATCCGCCGAGCCGTCGTCCTGCTGTGCGCCACGGTCCTCATGCTGGCGCTCTACCTGGTCGTCTCCGGCGTACAAGACTTCGGGCCGCACCCGTTCTCTGTGGCAGCGATAGGCTTCGTCCTCCTGGTGGCGTTCTCGATCGGCGAGGGCGCGAAGGTCCTCGGGCTGCCCTCGGTGACCGGCTACATCGCCACCGGGCTCGCGCTGTCCCCGCTCTTCGCCGAGCTCTTCGGGCCACGCCTCATTGGCGACATCTCGTTCTTCAACACGCTCGCCCTCTCGCTGATCGCCATGACGGCGGGCCTCGAACTCGACGCCCGCTCGGTCGCGCGCGTGGCGCGGACGCTCTTCCTCTCCATCGTCTACGGCGTCCCGCTGCTCCTCGTCCTCGTGGGCGGCGGGCTCGTACTGTGGCAGGTGCGCCTCCCCATCGAGGGCGTCGCCACGTTTGAGGGCGGCGTGGTGCTCGCGCTGATCTTCGCGGTCCTGTCCCTGGCCACGTCCATGGCGGTGGCGTTGGCCGTGGTGAGCGAACACCGCTCCAAGGGCAGGTACACCGACCTGGTGCTCGGGATGCCCGTGGCGAAGGACGTCGTGACGGTCATCGGGCTCGCGATCCTAGTGCCCTTCGCCAACGCCAGCATCACGGGCGCGCCGGCCGACGGCGGCCTCTTCATGCACATCCTCGGAGAGCTCGGCCTGTCGCTCTTGGCCGGCGCGATAATTGGCGCTGCGTTGATCGCGTATGTCCGGCTCGTCGGGCGGGAGCTCCTCGTCTTCACGGTAGCCGTGCTCCTCGGCGTGTCGGAGCTCGTGCGCAACCTGCAGCTCGAGCTCCTGCTCGTCTTCATCACTGCCGGCGCCGTGGTTCGGAACTTCTCGCCCTACGAGACGGACCTCCTCCAGCCCCTCCGGAAGGTCGCCCTCCCGATCTTCGTCGTGTTCTTCACCACGGCCGGCGCCAACGTCGATCTCAGCGCCACCCTAGCGGTGTTGCCCGTGGCGGCGCTCATCAGCGGCGCCCGCGCCCTGGCGTTCTTCCTGGCCCACCGCGCCGCGGCATCGCGAGAGGGACCGGGGATCCGAGAGCACGGCTGGCTTGGCTTCCTGCCGCAGTCCGCAGTCAACATCGGGCTCACGGTCTTGGCTGCGCGTGAGGTTCCGGCGCTCCGCGAGGCCATCCTGTCCATTGGGATGGCCGTGGTCGCGCTCCACCTCCTCGTAGGGCCGGTGCTGCTCTCGTTCGCTATCCGTCGCTCCGGCGAGTCCGCATTGTCGTCTGGGCCCGCACCCGCACGGCGCGAGGCCGCGGCCCTCGTCCCGGTCGCCGCTCCGCCCGACCCCGATCCCGATCTGGTAGATATCGGTGGCGCGCTCGAGACCCTGGTGACTCGCTTCTGCGCCGACGAGAGTAGCCGCTCCGCCGCCGAAGCCAGCGTCGGCCACGCGCTGGCCTCTCCGCGGAGCCGCGAGCCCGAGGCATGGGAGGAGGCGCGGCGGCTCCTTGGCGACGACCTCCACGATCGGGTCGCGCTCCTGTATCGCGACGTGGCGAGGATCGCTCAGGGTGCCCCCCTCGCGGTCGTTCGGCAGCCGCTCCCACTCCGGGGGCCCACCTCGATGAAGAGCGTGTTGGCGCGGGTCCGTCGCCTCCTACGCCGCGCCGCGGGGCGTCGCGAGGTCGTGGTGCCGCTCCGCTCGCTCGTCCGCAGCGCCGTCGAGCCGAGGTTCGCCCGCGCCCTCGTCGTGGTGCAGGCCACGCGCCTCCGCCTACGCGTACGCATCCTCCAAGGGGTCAAGGCCGCGCTCGACGGCAAGCTGGGGCTGGACGCGCTCGAGGGTCAGCTCGCCGCGTTGGCGCGTGAGACGGCCGAGCGTCTCAGGGGTGAGCTGGAACGGGCGCTGGCCGACGCCCTGACCGACGCAGCCGTTTTGGCCGCTGGCGCGCGCTCGTCGCTTCGAGTGCCGCCGTACTCCGTCGTGGAGCCCGAGGTGGCTGTCTGGCTCGCGCGGCTCGAGTCGGACGGCCCCGAGTGGCAGCCGCTCATCCTGGCCAGCCTCGACGGCGCCCGCGCGGCCGAGCAGCTTCAGGCGATCCGCGAGGGCGTGACCGAGGTGGCCGCCTCCCAGGTTCACGAGCCGTTGGCGGAACTCCGGCGCGAGCTGGAGCGCGGCGCCGCGCTGGTTAGGGCTCGCGTCGATGAGCTTCGCGCCGCGGTGGACGAATGGCGCCTCTCGGGCACGGTGGGGGACGACCCCCTCAATGTCACGCGGGAGGGTCGCGCCGTGCCTCGGCCTTCCGGCGGAAGAGGGCTGGTCTCGGGCACCCACCCGACGGTTGGCCCGGTCACCGAGTCGAATGGGCATGGCGAAGACGCAGCGCTCGAGCGGCTCGCGGCGCGAGCGCAGAACGTGGCGTCGGTGGACGCGTTGGCCACGTTCCGCGGGGCCCGGTCTCGCTTCCGCCGCGCCGGCCAATCCGTGGTGCTCCGCGAGCGACTCGTCGCGCTCGTGGGCCAGTGCCCGGAGCGGCTCGTCCTCTTGGCTGGCGAGCTGCCGCTCCCCGGTGACGCCGTCTCGGGCAGCGTCGCCCGCGTATCGATCGAGCTGCGCGCGCGCGCCGAGGCGCTCCTGCTCGACGATGTCACCCGCACGCGCGCCGACGCCCTCCAGCCCGTCATGCGCTCCACAGGGCTCATCCCGGTCCGGCTGAAGCAGGCGGTCGCAGCGCTCAGCTACACGCTCGAGCTCGCGCGTGGCCGCCGCTTCGACGACGAGCAGACCCGCCACGAGGCGCTCTCCCGGGCGATTGAGCGGCTCGCCGCCGACGTGGAGGAGGCGCTTCTGGGCCCGCTCGCCGCCGTCGAGTCCGCGCGCCGTTCGGTCCAGTCGGCCCTGGACGTCGCATTGAGCCAACTTCAGGACGAGCTGCGGCCCGAGGGCGTGGAGTCGGCTACGCGGTGGCCGCGCGCCATCGGTTGGGCGATCGGCATGCTGCGCAGCGTCGGCGACTGGGGCAACGCCGCCGGTCGGGAGATGGGCGGGCGCGTCGCGGGTCGCTGGCGGCAGCTGCTCTCGCGCCCGGGCCTCTTGGACCGTCAGCTCGAGTCTGGGCGCCTCACGCTCGACTCGAGCGCGCTCCGCGCCTACCTCGCGCTCCGCTTCCCGCCGGTCGAGGCGGCGCTCCCGCCCCCGTTCGCTCGCGCGCTTACGCTCGAGGCGTTGTCGGACCGCCGGGAAGCGACAGCCCACCAGGAGGCGCTGCAGCGCGTGGTTGCCGACGTGACCAGCCCAGACTGGACCGAGCCCCACAGCGTGCTGGTCGTCGGTCACCACGGGTCCGGACGAAGCACCCTATTGAACCTCGCCCAGCTCCGGTTCGTCGGGGCCCGCGTCATCCGCCTCGACGAGGCCTTGGCGCACCGACACCGCGGGCCGGTCGCAGCGCTCGCTGCGGAGCTCGGCACCCCGGAGGACGCGCAGGGTGTCGCCGACGCGCTGCGCGTCTCCCGGACCGTGCTGATCGTGGACAACCTCGAGCACTGGCTCTCCCCGAGCCCTGAAGGCGTGGCCGCCCTCGCGGCGTTCTTGTCCACCTTCACCCTCGCAGGTCCGGACGTGCGCTGGCTCGTCTCCACGTCCACTCTCGCCCGCGACGCCCTCGATGAGCTGACGCCGTTCTCGAGCACGTTCCGCAGGGTCGTTACCCTGCCTGCGCTGGACGCGGACGAGCTCGAGCGCGTGATCCGAGCGCGAGAGCGCCTGACGGGGTGGCGCTTCGATTACTCCGCCATCGAGCCCCTGGTGGGCTGGTTGCCGTTCGTCCATATCGGGTCGGATCGGTACTTCCGAGCCCTCGCGCGGCGCTCCCACGGCATACTGCGGGCGGCGCTCGCGGCGCACGTGGCCGCACTCGATGTCCGGGACGAACGCACCGTCGACGTGGCGCTTCCCCCGCCCCCCACGCTGCCGTTCCTGCGGCAGCTTCGCGCCGAGAGTCGGGCCGCCCTGCGCTTGCTCTGCACCTTCGGGCCGCTCGACCTCGAGCTCGTCTCTCAGGGGCTCGGTACGGCGGTCGATCGCGCGATGGCGGTCATGGCGGAGCTGGTCGCCGGGGGCCTGGTCGAAGGCGTCGCGAGCCACGGCGTGGAGTCGTTGCGTGATGGGCGCGCGTCGGGAGGGGGCCAGCGGTATCGCCTCGTCCCGCGTCTCGAGGGCTTCATCGAGCAGTCACTCGGGGGCCCGGTTTGAGCGTCGCCGTCGCGTTCTCCGAGCTGGCCTCTCAGGAGGTTCGCGCGCTCGTGGGCTTGCTCACGGTGGGCACGGCCACCCGTATCGCGCTTGCGGTGGCGCTCGGTCTCTTGCTCATCGTCCTCGTCGACGTAATCGGCGGGCGCCTCACCCGGCTCGGATTGGACCCGAAGAACCGCCTCGGGACAGCGCGGTTCGCAGTCCGTGCGTTCGTGGTCCTGTGGGCCTCGATGCTGGTGCTTCGCGCGGTCATCGACACGGCTCCGCTGCTCACGGCGGCGGCGGCGTCTCTCACCGTGGCCGCCGCGATCCTGTCCGTGTTGCGCCGAGTGCCCGGCCTCATCGGCGGGATGACGCTCGCGCTCTCGGGCCGCCTCCGTACAGGCGACTCCGTGTCCACACCGGAGGTGAGCGGGCGCGTCGTGGCCCTCGGACCCTTCGAGACCCGCCTCGAGTCGGCCGCGGGTGGCGTGGTCGTTATCGCCACCCATCGCCTGAGCGGCCGCCATGTCACGATAACGCCCTCCGGCGCTCCGGTGCCCGTGACGGTCCGCTTCCCCACCGGCGGCCTCGCTGGACGGGCCCGGGCCGCGCGCGACGAGTGGCTCAGCCGGTACGCAGCGCTCTGCCCTTATCGTGTCCCCGCTACCCCTGCGACCGTGGTCCCCGAAGAGGCCGCGCTTGCCGTCACCGTGTGGGTCGGGCCCGACGCAGTCGACGCCGCACGGCGCTATCTGGAACGGGGCAATCCGCCCGATCTGGGCCTTGCACCGTGACCCCTACGCATGCGAAGTCACCTGAGATGAAGACGCTGCTGGCCGACCGCCACGACGACGGCAAGAGCCGAATCGACTTCCTGCTCACGGAGCTGGCCACCGGCGAGCTTCGCGCGCAGGTTCGTGTGTCCGGCTCCGGCACCATGGACGGCGCCAATGCGCTGGTGCGTTTCCTCGACCTCGCGATCCGCGCACAGAACACCGGGAAGGCCAACGCGCTCATGGACCTCTCCGACGCGAAGGACTCTCCGATCCGCGCGCAGTTCCTCTTGGGCAAGTGGCTCCTCACGAACAAGTCCCGCGTCGGGCAGGTCGCTGTGGTGGGCGCGAAGCCCTGGGAGCGCAAGCTCGCCACCTTCGTGATCACCTTTGCGCGGCTCGACACGGTCGCCTTCCACGAGCAGGCGCCCTCCGCGCTGCGCTGGCTGGGCTGGGAGAGCTGACTGCGTGTCATCCGAGCGCCTAGGGGTCTTTCGCCGGTTCCACGTCCGGCTCACGCTCCTCTACGCCTCGGCAGTGCTCGTCGTCCTCGGCTCGCTCGGTGGGTTTGCCTACGCCCGGCTCGCCAGCGACGAGATCGACGACCTTCGTGATCGGCTCGTCGCGCTGGCCACAGCGTTCGCGTCCGGAGTGGACACGACCCGGATCGACGACAGCGGCTACGGAGCCGACCTGAATCGACGGCTGGCCGCCGTCGCGTCTCCCACCGCTGACATCACCTCGGCGTGGTGCTTCAAGGCACACGGCGGCTCGCGCTTCTCGTTCGTCGGGGACTACACCCGGGGCAAGGCGTCCGAGCCGTTCGGGAAGGAGTACGACGCGACGGGGGTCCCGCTCCTCCAACAGGCAATCTTCGGCGCGGTCGCCGAGGAGGCGCCGGTGCACGACGCTTTCGGCGTCACGCTCAGCGGCTACGCGCCCGTTCTCGACGCATCCGGCACGGCGGTGGCCGTGGTCGGGTTCGACGTGGACGCCTCGGCGGTAGACTCCATCCGGCGCGACGTGCTCTGGGTCAGCCTCCTCGCGTCGCTGGCTGCTGCGCTGCTCCTCGCAGGGGTGGCTGGAGTCGCCGGACGGATGCTCCGCGGCCCGCTCTGGCGGGTCATCGACGCCACCACCCAGATCGCGGACGGTCGTCTGGCGGCGCGCGTAGGGCTCGTGCGGGAGGACGAGTTTGGTGTCCTCGGCCGACACTTCGACGCAATGGCTCAGGGCCTCGAAGAGCGAGAGTTCCTGCGCACCACGTTCGGGCGCTTCGTCTCCAACGACGTCGCGCTTCGGCTCCTCAAGGACCGCAGCGCCACTCTATCGACCGGAGAGGAGCGGGTGGTCACTGTGCTCTTCTCCGACCTCGCGGGGTACTCAACGGTCGCCGAGCGCCTCGAGCCGCCCCAGGTGGTCGCCATGCTCAACGACTATGTCGGGGCGATGACCGAGGTGATTGCGGCCCACGAGGGGTGCGTGATCGAGTTCCTTGGGGACGCGATCCTCGCTGTATTTGGGGCACCGAACAACGTGCCGAATCACGCGCGCCGCGCGGTCGATTGTGCGCTCGCGATGCGCCGCGCTCTCTTGGAACTGAACGTTCGGTGGCGAGCGAGCGGGGCTTCGGCCCGGTGGCTCGGAGAGCACGAGCTTGCCGCCAGGATTGGCATTCACACGGGCCCGGTGGTCGCCGGGACCATGGGGAGCGAGCTGCGCCTCAAGTACGCCGTGGTTGGCGATACGGTGAACGTCGCCGCTCGCCTCGAGCAGCTGAACAAGGAGCTCGGCACCTCGATCCTCGTCACGGCGGCGGTGGCGGCGGCGGCGGGCCTCGAGGGTGGGCAGCCGCTTGGCGCGCACCCGGTCAAAGGGCGCCTGCGTTCAGTTGACGTGATCTCGCTCTAGGCCAGGGGGCGCGCGGGTATCCACCGAGCCACTGACCGGCGCGCGTCCCCGCGGCTGCGGCGTGCCTCGGCTAAGCTCTCGTCCAGAAAAGTCTTTTATCGACTGGGACGCGTCCATATACTCGCGCGGCTAAGCGACCCCTGCGAGGAACCATGCGAGCCCTACTGACGACTACGCCCCGAAATCTCTCCGAGTCCTCTGACTCGAACTGTGTGAACCCCGCCCCCCGTGCCAAGCGCCAGTCGTCCGCCCGGCGTCTCGCTCTCGCCCTCGTTGGCGCCTTCATCCCTGCGGCAGCATCGCTGCCGGGCTGTGGCGACGACGACGGCGGCGGCCCTGGAGCCGCGGCCATCGACACCAAGATCGCGCCAGCGGTCATTCTTCTCGGACAAACGTCCAAGGTCAGCTGTACGGCGATCGACTCGGCCGGCAAGGCGGTCCAGGTGCGTACGAAGGCGGTGGCAACCCCTGACGCGCCCATCGTCAACGGGGTTATCACCCCCGACAAGTCCGGGACGTTCTCGGTCGCTTGCCAGACCGAGGATGGTGCGGTCAAGGATCCCGCCCCCTCCCAGCTCGTGGTGCTGGGCCCTGACCAGGCTGACCTCCTCGAGGTCACCACCTCCCTGTCGAAGACCGCATCCCAGGTGGGAGAGTCGGTCGACGTCAGCTGCAGCGCGTTCCTCGAGCTGTCGCCACTTCAGGGGCTCGAGTTCGTGGTCGAAGTCACGCCTGCTGCAGGCATCGACGTCGTCGGCAGCTCAGTCGTGGGTCGAGAGGACGGCGACTACGCCGTCGCTTGTCGCATCGCAGAGTCCACCTTCGTGGACAAGACGCCCGAGACTCTGGTCGTCGGCGTCGGCTCGTCGCGCCCGGCGAAGGTCGTGACCACGTTCACGAAGAACCCGATCGTGGCTGGCGAGAGCACCGAGGTGATCTGCACGGTCACCGACCAGAACGGGAAGACCATGAACGTGGAGACTTTCGTCGAGAGCGACGAGGGCGTTGGGGTCAACGGGCACCTCGTGGAGGGGCGCTCGTCCGGCGCTCACGAGGTCACCTGCCGCATCGCCGACGCGTCAGCAGCGGTGGAGCTCGTGTCTGGCACGCTCACCGTCACGCCGGCGGTACCCAAGACGCTCGAGGTGTGGGTCGACCCCGCGAAGCCCGTCTACAAGCCCGCGGACGAGATCACGATCGTCTGGGAGGTGAAGGATGGCTACGGCAACATCATCGCTGACCACGACGCTGATATCACCGCGCCCGCGACCAACGTCGAGCCCGTCAGCGAGGCGGTCTATCGCCTGCTCGCCGATGGCAAGTACCCGTTCACGGTCACGCTCACCGGCGATTCGGCGCTCTCGGACACTGTAGAGGTCCTAGTAGACGGGTCTGGCCCGCTGATCGTGATCACCAGCCCCGAGCGCGGGCAGACGTTCGACGGGAACAAGGACATCACGGTCACCGGCAAGGTCACGGACGAGTGGGGCGGTGTAAAGAGCCTCGACGTCAACGGCGTGCCGCTCGAGCCCGACGAGCTCGGCAACTTCAAGACCGTGGTGCCCTCGGGCCAGGGCCTGAACCTCGTCGTGGCCCACGCGTCCGACAAGCACGGTAACACCGGCAAGGCCTCCGTGGCTTGGTACTACTCCACCGAGTGGGTCGTCGCCGATGCGTCAGACCCGGCGGCAGCCACCCTCCCGAACGCGCTGCGCGTCTGGATGAGCCAGGAGATCCTGGACGACTACGACCACGCAGAGGTGAAGTGCGACGCGCAGGGGGTCTGCACCCCAAAAATCGACGACATCGCCACCATCCTCGAGCAGCTCCTCACCTACGCGGACTTCGCGGAGCTCCTCGGGAAGCCCGTCCTCTTCGAGCAGAACTTCCCCAACGTCATCGACGTGGACCTTGGCGTCGCAAAGCTGAACGGGTCGTTCAAGTTCTGGGCCGATATCTCCACGATCAAGTTCGGCACGGCGCAGCTAAACCTCGACTCACGGGATGGCGGCATCGACGTCCTCGCGAAGCTCGTCCCCGACACGGAGAGCCAGGCGCTGGAGATCGGGCTGTCCGTTCACCTCCAGTTCGACATCGGCGTGACAGGGGAGATCGACGTCGGCTTCGTGAAGGTGCCCTTCTCGGTGTCCCTCCAGCCGCCCCCGAACGCGGTGAGCACGGCCACCTTGACGCTCTCTGAGGTCACGATCGACTCCAGCTTCGACATCAGCGCCCAGAACGGCCAGCTCCACATCGCGGGCCAGCAGGTCGGGCTGGACGTGCCGCCGGGCGCCGCCCACCTGTCACCGCTGGCCAACGTGACGATCGAGCTCGGCAGCGTGGCGGTGAGCGTGGCGGGCCTCCAGCTCCCAGTGAACATCAACCTCGGCTCAATCGACCTCACGCAGCTCGTCTCCGGCCTGGATTCGATCTTCTCGAGCATCCTCGACCCACTGCTCAACGGCGTCCTCCAGATCGCCGCGGTCGACATCCTCGATCCCCTGATCGCGCTCGCGGGTGGAGAGCTCCTCGAGAGCGTGCTGGGGCAGCTCACCATCGACCAGGACATTGCGTTGCCCGAGCTCGTCCCGGGCCAGCCGCCTGCGTCGGTCAACCTGGGCGTCGCGATCCACGAGATTCAGTTCGTCGACGAGGGCGGGCGCATCGGCCTCTCGGGCAGGGCGGTAGCCGAGAAGAAAGTCGACCGGAACCCGCTCGGCTCCATCCTGCGTGCCAGCTGCCTCGACGAGACCCCCGAGGTCTACACGTTGCCCCAGGCCGGCCCCATGGAGGTCGCCCTCGGCATGGATTTCATCAACGAGATCCTATACGGCTTCTGGTACGCGGGCGGGCTCAACCTCGCCCTGGACGGGGACACCCTCGGCTCGATCGCGGCCGGCCTTCCCCTCGACGGCGCCGTCATCGCGCTCGACCCGCTCCTGCCCCCGATCATGTCGGACTGCAACTCGAAGGGCACGCTCCGCCTCCAGCTCGGTGATGCGTGGATCGACGCGAGCATTCCGCTCGGCGACATCCTCATCGACTTCACCGGCTACCTCAGCCTCGAGCTCGACGTGGCCCTCGTGGTCACCGAAGGCAAGCTCACGATCAACGTCAACGGCATCTCCTCGTTCGACCTCACCGTCGTCGAGGCCGGGGGCACCTTCGCGAACGATCCGCAGGGCATCGAGGACCTCCTGAAGGGCCTCATGAACACCCTGGTCACCCAGCTGCTCGGAGACGCGCTCCAGGGCATCGAGATCCCGGAGATCGATCTCTCGGGCCTCGCTCCCGGGATTCCGGCGGGCACCGCGATTGCGCTCGACGCCATCTCGCTGAAGAAAACGAAGGGATTCTTCCAGCTCGAGGGCGGGCTCAAGTAAGTGTTCACAGCGTGGACGAGTTGACCGCTCCCTGAACAGGTTGAGCGGCGACTCGCCACCTGGGCCGGCACCGGCCACCGTTTCAGACAGGACGCCCACAGCCCCGTTCAACCAGTGGACGATCTGTATATCGGTCGAACTCAAGCAGAATCAACGCGTTACGTGTTGGCACGGTGCCTGCTAAGAAGAATCAGCACGAAGCGTCGCGGTCAACGCGGCGAAGAAAGCGGCCCACACCCTGGAAGGCGAAAGTCACCCGGGAAGGCCAGAAAGACCACGGTGGTCGGTGCCTGCGTCAGCGGGAGACGCCACGGGGTCCGTTGAGAGACGCTGGGAGTCAGGCGGGTCACACTGCCCAAGGCTGTGAGCGGACGAGCTTCGGCTCGAAGACGGACAACGGGAGAACCACGGAGGTCATTGAAAAGCCAAGAGAGCATCGGTCGCAAACGTCCCGCAAGGGGCCGACGCGACAAGGATTCCCGAACGGCTCACATCCTGGTGGGTCACCGCTGCAAGAGACCGCCGGTTCGCCGGAGCGTGTCTTGTGGCGACAAAGAGCGAGCAGGGGATGTGGGGTGACGAGCCTCACAGGTTGTTCGGGAGGAGCAAAGCTCTGAAGGTTGAACCCGATGAGCGCGAGCTGACGGCCTCGGAGACGAGGTGACGCGGCACGGGTAGAGAGAGGATGAAGCCCCTGAGGGTCTGAGAAAGGCCGAGAGGGGAGGGCGCCCGGTTTGGGATGGGATGCCGATTCTTTCTACTGGGGGCGCTGAACGGGACGGAAACCTCGAGGGAGGATGCCGGTTGGTTGCTGTGGCTCACGCCGCACGCAAGCCGAAGGCAGGCTCTGGTTCAGGTCTCCGAAGTGGAGCCAAAGTTCGAGGGAGCACGCCTCGTTCACATGCACCGCAAGGCGCACGTGGAGAGGGCGGCTCCGCCACGGAAAACCCCAAGGACGCTTGAACGTCGAAGGGGGAGCGGCAACCCGATGGGTCGCTACGTGGTGGAGGGGCCTGCGCCGCAAGGTGTGGGTCGGACTTCGAGGGACAGGTAACCGCACGGGAGGCAGTCTCGTCCACTGAGAGGTGGCGGGACCCTGGCCAGAGTCGCAAGACTCCGAGGAGGGCGCTTCGCAGGCGAAGCGACGACTTCGAGCATGCACGGCCAGTGGTGGCAACGGTTCCTCACGGAGCCTAGCCGCAGCTGGTCGCGGCAACCACGGTGGGATTCGGCGCGAGCCGGCTCCCGAACGTGGCGCAACGAGGGGCAACCCTCGCGGTGAGAACGCCCAAGAGAGCACATGGCCGGACCCGATCTGCAACATGGTCGAGCCCTGGTACGGCTCCGGGGCACTCCGCAAACCCTCGAGGGCGGTGACTGGAAACGGTCACGACGCCGAGGGGGGCATCGGCCGCGCGAGCGGTACGACGGGTGTCTTGGGGAGAAAAGCTCTGAAGGGAAGAACCCGGAGAGCGGAGCGGCACGAAACATGGCCGCAAGGCGAGTTACTAATGCCCCTGAGGACCCGAAAGAAGGTCGGGAGGGGTCGCAGCACTCGGGGTTGGGAACCCGAGACGCTGATGGAGCCCGTGAGGGTGCCCACAGTGCGCCGCAAGGCGGCTAAGTCACTCGTTGAGAGACGCTGAGCGGGGAGAAACCCCATGGGAGGCGCCTCGGACGACACGACGGTTCACCGTCGCGTGCGCCCGAGGCCGCTCGGAATCGGCTACCGGACCCCTCGGGGCACCGGGGGTCTCCGCAGCGGGCGCAAAGGCCAAGGGAGAATCCGCCACCTTCAACGGTGAGTGCGGTTGGCGAACATCGGAAAACCCTGCGGGCGTCGAAACGCCGGGAGGGGAGCGAAGAACCCAATACCTTCGCTACGATGGCGCTGAAAAGCTCCGAGGGTCGTGTGAACCCGCATGGGAGGCGACGGGCTTGCCCGGTCGATGACGGCGCGTGAACCTCCGGAGGGAGAGTCCGCACTCATCTTCGATGAAAATGTGCATGCTCACGGTACGCGTCGGGCTGCGGGAGACCGCAGCCTCGGCGCTACTGCCGTTTAAGCCCCGTGCGGCGTTCCCTGCTAGTCGGGGGCCGCGTCACTGGAGGTCGTCGCCGAGATGCGGCAGGATGGCCCGCCGTGAGTGAGCTGCCCCCAAAGGACTGCGAGTCATTCATCCGCGTCGTCACTCGGGCGATGGCTACGCTCGCTCCCGAAGCGCGCGGGGTGGTTGTCCCCGTGGTCTGCGAGATGATCGCCGACCTCCTCACGCCGCTCACCGCCTATCGTCGCCTCGACCGCGACCCGTCGGATCCCCCTTTCCTGCTCGAGTCGGTCGAGGGTGGGGAGCGGTGGGCACGCTGGTCCTTCATCGGCCTTGCGACGCGGCGCCGGCTCGTCGTCACCGGTAATCGCCTCACGATCGCCACCCGCTCACAGACCTCGGTCATCGAGAGCGCCGATCCGCTCGCTGCCCTCGGCGATGAAGCGGCTGCGTTCGTACCCGTCGCCACGGAAGGGCTCCCGCGCTTCTGGGGGGGCCTGGTCGGGGTGCTGGGGTACGACGTCGTCCGCTTCGTGGAGCGGCTCCCACGCCTCGCCATTCGCGACCTCCCGCTCCCCGACGCGGTCCTCGTGGAGCCTGGCGTCGTGGTCGCGCTGGACGGGCTCCGGCAGCGGGCCAACCTCATCTGTCCCATCCCGGTGGAGCGGGGCGCCCACTCCGAGGCCGAGCTGGCCGCCGCTTGGGAGCAGGCCCAGGCTGCGCTGTCCGCGGTCCGGGCACGCCTTCGAGGCGTCGAGCCCGAGTCCGTGGCCGCCATCGTCCTCGAACCGCTCCCGACCGAACCGGTCGAGTCGCTGGATCGCGCGGAGTTCTGTCGGGCGGTCCTCCGCGCCAAGGAGTACATCGCCGCGGGTGACGTAATCCAGGTGGTGCTCTCGCGGCGCCTCGAGCTCCCGCGCCCCTTCGGGGTCGAGGCCCTGGAGCTCTACCGGGCCTTGCGGCTCATGAACCCTTCGCCCTACATGTTCTGCTTCCGATTCCCGGCCGGGCCCGGCGTGACCAGCGCCTTCGAGGTCGTCGGGGCCAGCCCCGAGGTGCTCGTGCGCCGCGAGGCCGACACGGTCACCGTCCGCCCGATCGCGGGTACCCGTCGCCGCGGGCCCACGCCAGAGGAGGACGCCGCGATCGAGGCCGAGCTTCGGGCCGATCCCAAGGAGCTGGCCGAGCACGTGATGCTGGTCGACCTCGGGCGCAACGACGTCGGGCGGCTCGCTGTCCCCGGCACCGTCCGCGTGACCGACCGTTTCATTGTGGAGCGTTACAGCCACGTGATGCACCTCGTCAGTCAGGTCGAGGGCACGGTCCCCAAGGACACCCGCGCCGACGCGGTGATCCGAGCGACCTTCCCAGCGGGCACGCTGTCGGGTGCGCCGAAGGTGCGCGCCCTGGAGATCATCGAGGAACTCGAGCCCACGGGCCGCGGCGTCTACGGCGGGGCGGTGGGTTATCTCGGGTATGACGGCACGCTGGATCTCGCGATCGCGATCCGCTCGATCGTTGGCCTCCCCGCGTCGCTCCTGGTGCAGACCGGGGCCGGTGTGGTCTACGACTCGGAGCCGGAGCGGGAGTTCGAGGAGACTCGGGAGAAGGCACGTGGCGTGCTCGCTGCGATCCGCCTCGCGCGGCAGCTGGGAGGCGCCTGAGCCATGATCCTCATGGTCGACAACTACGACTCCTTCACGTTCAACCTCGTCCAGTACTTCGGCGAGCTCGGACGGACCGTTCGCGTCGAACGAAACGACGCGCTCACGGTCGACGACGTGGTGGCCCTCGGGCCCCGTGCCATCGTGGTGAGCCCGGGCCCCTGCTCGCCTGCTGAGGCGGGGATCTCCGTCCCGGTGATTCAGAGGCTCTCCGGGGTGATCCCGATCCTCGGGGTGTGTCTCGGACACCAGAGCATCGCGCACGCCTTCGGCGGCCGGGTGGTGCGCGCCTCCAGGATCATGCACGGCAAGACGTCGCCGATCGTTCACGACGGCAGCGACGTGTTCTCCGGGCTGCCCAGCCCCTTCACCGCCACGCGGTACCACTCCCTGTGCGCCGAGCCGGGCTCGCTCCCGGCGTCGCTCGCGGTCACGGCGCGCGCGGGCGACGACGGTACGATCATGGGTCTCCGACACACCACCCACCCCACCTTCGGGGTCCAGTTCCATCCCGAGTCGATCCTCAGCGAGCACGGCCACCAGCTCCTCCGCAACTTCCTCGAGCTCGCGGGATGCTGAGGCCGTGGCTCGAGCGGATCCTCGACGGGGGGCTGCTCTCCGTAGACGAAGCGCGCGCGGCGTTCGATGCGGTCATGGCCGGCGCCCCGGCCGCGCAGGTTGCGGGTTTCCTCACGGCGCTCCGGCTCCGTGGCGAGACCGACGACGAGATCGAGGGCGCCGCGCGCTCGCTCCGGGCGCACGCGCAGCCGCTCCACCATGAGCTGCCGGTCGTCCTCGACACGTGCGGCACCGGCGGGGACGGCGCGGGCACCTTCAACATCTCCACCACGGTCGCGTTCGTTTGTGCTGGCGCCGGCGTTGCCGTGGCCAAACACGGCAATCGGGCAGTGTCCAGCCGCTCGGGCAGCGCGGACGTCCTCGAGGCGCTCGGGGTTCCCCTAATCGGCGACGCGGTCCTCGCCCGCGCGGCGCTTTCCGAGGACCGGTTCGCGTTTCTCTTCGCGCCGGCCTGGCACCCCGCTATGCGTTCGGTGGGCGCCGTTCGGCGTGAGCTGGGCGTTCGCACCGTGATGAATCTGCTCGGTCCGCTGGTCAACCCGGCCCGGGCCACGCACCAGCTGGTGGGTGTGTACTCCCTGGAGCGCGTCGAGCCGACCGCTCGTGTCCTCGGGCGCCTCGGCTCGCGCCGCGCCATCGTGGTCCATGGCGATGGTGCGCTCGACGAGCTCAGCCTCGCGGGCCCCACCCGCGTGGCGGTGGTCTCGGGCCCGGCAGTGGAGGTCTTCGATACCCACCCCGAGGCCATCGGGCTCGGGAGCTCGCCGCTCTCCGCGCTGGCGGGTGGTGACGCCCAGGACAACGCGCGCCTCCTCGTGGCCCTCCTCGAGGGGCAGGTAGGCCCCCGTCGGGACGCTGTCTTGCTCAACGCGGCCTGGGCGCTCTTCGCGGCCGAAGCGGCCGAGAGCCCCGTGGCCGGCCTGGAGCTCGCTCGCCGTGCGCTGGACAGCGGCGCCGCCTTGGCCGTCCTCGAGGCGGCCCGCCGCCGGAGGACCCCATGACGACTTATCTCGAAGACATCCTCGAGCGGAAGCGGCGCGAGGTCCGCGCCCTAGATGTGGACCTCGGGGCGCTGACCGAGCGCGTGACGCGGTGCCGGACGGAGGTGCTGCCCCGGCTTCGCACCCCTGGACGCTTGAGCGTCATCGCGGAGCACAAGCGGCGTTCACCGTCGCGGGGCGCGCTTGCAGCGCAGAGCGACGCGGCCGCAGTCGGCGCGGCCTACTCGGCGGCCGGAGCCGCCGCGATCAGTGTGCTCACCGACGGTGAGGGGTTCGGGGGGAGCCCGGACGACCTGCGGCAAGTGAAGGCCGCCGTGGACGTCCCGGTGCTCTGTAAGGACTTCATCGTCTCTCCGCTGCAGGTTCTGCTCGCGCGTGAGTGGGGCGCGGACCTCGTGCTCCTCATCGTGGCGGCGCTGTCACCGGCGGAGCTCGCGCGACTTCACGCGCTTGCGGAGTCGCTCGGCATGACGCCCCTGGTCGAGGTCCACGACGCACACGAGCTCACGGTTGCGGCCAACGTCGGAGCGCGGCTCATCGGTGTCAACACGCGCAATCTCCACACCTTCGAGGTCGACCTCGGGCTCGCCGAGCGCCTTGCGGCGCGCTTCCCCAGCGGGGCGGTGCGCGTGGCGGAGAGCGGGATACGCACCGCGGCGGACGCACGCCGGATGCGCGACGCGGGCTACCACGCGATCCTCGTGGGCGAGCAGTTCATGGCCACCGGCGACCCGGGCCGCGCGCTGGCAGCGATGCTGGCCGAGGTCGGCTGAGTTGGACGTGAACGCCGACATCCCGGGCGTGCGAAGGCCGTTCACAGCCCTCGGGCGCGCGGCGGCGCTGCAGCTCAAGGTTTGTGGTCTCACCGAGCCGCTCCCCGAAACCGCGCTCGCGGGCGTGGACGCGATCGGTCTGAACGCCGTCCCGTGGAGCCGGCGCTACGTCACGCCGGAGGCGGCCGCCACCCTCCGCGCCACCCTCCCCACGGGAGTGGCCGTGGTCCTCGTCGTGGCGGATCCACCGGATGGGCACGTCGAGTCGTACCTCCAGGCACTCGAGGTCGACTGGCTTCAGTTCCACGGCGACGAGTCGCCCGAGAGGTGTCGGTCGTATGGCAGACCGTATCTCAAGGCGTTCCCGGCCCGGCCCGAGTCGCTCGGGCGGCTGCAGCCTTACCTCGAACACGGCTGGTTCCTCATCGACGCGCCGGGCCCGGGCGGGACGGGGGAGCGCGCCGATCTCTCGTGCGTCCGCGAGCTCGTCGACGTGGGTCACCGCCTCGGCGCCAGCGCGTTCGTCGCGGGCGGCCTCAACTCTGAGAACGTGGGTGACGTGGTGCATGACGTGAGGCCTGCCGGGGTAGACGTCGCGTCGGGCGTGGAGGTGTCGGGGGCCTCTCGAGCCACGAAGAGCCCAGCGCTGATCCAGGCGTTCGTCGCCGCCGCGAGGGCCGCGTGACTCGCCGCGTAGCCAGCCACGTCCTCGAGCAGGTGGGTGCGTCCCGCCGCGTGCTGCTCCTCGGGCTCTGCCTCCTCGGCTTCTCCCGGTCTGCCCTCGCGTCGGACGCCGTGGCTCGAGCGGTGGAAGACCTCTCGACGTGTCACTCCGTGGAAGACGCGCTGTGTCAGTCGGCGCTCGCGCGGCTGACCAACTGGGGGGAGGAGGCCGTCGAGCCGCTCGCGGCCGCGTTCGATAGCCTGCCGCCGACCGGCCAGGTCCTGGCTGTCACGGCCTTTGCGCGGATCGGCTGCCCTTCGTCCACCCGGTTTCTCTTGCGCGTCGCTCGCAAGGGGACCCCGTCCCACCGCGCCCTGGCGCTGGGAGCGTTGGGCTCCCGGCCGGGGCCCGAGGTCCAGCGGGCGCTGATCGAGGCGCTGGCGGCCCCAGAGATCCCGATCCGCGTCGCCGCCGCCGAGGGTCTCGGGCGCACTCTCGAAGGTCGTGAGGTCGTCGGGCTGGTGCGGGCCCTCTCTCGCGCCTCCTCGGACCGATCGGAGACGGTCGCCGTGGCTGCGGTTCAGAGCCTCGGGCTCGTGGGCGACAACCGCGCTGCGCCCGCCGTCCTCGGCGCTCTGGCGTCTCCGCGCATCAGCCTGCGGCGAGCGGCGGTCTTCTCGTCGCGCATGTTGTCCGACCTTCGCCTGGTGCCGCCGCTCATCGAGCTGCTGCGCGGCGAAGATCGGCTGCTCGCCGAAGACGCCTCGCGGGCTCTGACTCACCTGACCGGGCAGACGTTCTCCGTCGACTACGCCCTCTGGCGTGGCTGGTGGCGCGAGAACTGCCCAAAGCGCTGACGGGCCCGGGCCCTGAGGGCCGGCCCGGCGCGGAAACTGGCCGCGAGCGAGGCGCGGGCCTATAGAACGCGGCATGACCGCCCTTGTCGCCCTGGCAATGCTGCTTCCTCCTCACGACGAATCCCAGCTCCTCTACTCGACGCAGGTCGCCTGGAGCGACAGCGGTGAACCCCTCATCACGGTTGGGCTCATGGACGAGCAAGCGGCGACCACACTGTCTGCGGTGAAGGGCCCGCTGCGCGTCACGGTCTCCGGTGGCGGCGCCGCCGCGGTGGTGCTCCCGGCGGGCGTCGAGCTCACCGCCCAGGTGGAGCACGGCGTGCCGGGTCGCACGCGTTATCGCGTAGTGCTCGAGGGGCACTCCGGGAGCGCGCTCGAGGCGGTGCGCGAGGCCAGGCTGCGGTGGGAGAAGGCGGGGCTCCGCACCGAAGTGGTGGAGCTCGGCGGTGTGGTCAGCTTCGGCGGGCGAATGCTCGACAACCGCCGCGCCCTCGTCGTCGAGGCCGGATTCCTCGACACGAAGGAGGCGGCGCAGGCGCGGGCCAACGCGATCAGCGCAGACGCCACGCTGGAGCGGCCCGCATGGGCCTTCGCAGATCCGGTGACGCGGGCGCAAGGCGTGGTGGTGGCCGTCGACGAGGAGGCGGGCGTCCGCATCGAGCAGCGCGACCTCCTCACGGTCGAGGCCGTGGACGGCGGCCCGATCGAGGTGAAGAACGTGGAGGTCGACAAGGGCTTTCCCACCCACAAGTTCGAGACTCGCAGGTATCGCGGCGCGATCATCCTGGCGGTGGGCAAGACGGGGCAGCTCGCGGTGATCAACCGGGTGGGCTTCGAGGACATGTTGAAGGGCATCGTGCCGGCAGAGATCTTCCCCACCGCACCCGCTGCAGCGCTCGACGCCCAGGCGATCTCTGCGCGGGGCGAGCTGTTCGCTCAGCTAGGCATCCGCAACATCGCGGACCCCTACCTCACCTGTGCCTCGCAGGAGTGCCAGGCGTACGGCGGACTCACGAAGGAGCAGGCGTCCACGAACGCTGCGGTGGAGCGGACGCGCGGCCAGATGTTGTTCACGGGCGACGGCCGCATCGTCGACAGCGTCTATCACGCAGACAGCGGCGGTCACACCGAGCACAACGAGAACGTCTGGGCGGGCCTCCCGAACCCCACGCTGCGGGGGCGCCTCGACGCTGGCGCCTCGGCGCAGCCTCCGTGGCCGCAGGGGACGGTCCCCACGGACGAGGCGCTGCTCTCGTTCCTGAACGAGACCCCGAAGGGCTACTTTCCGACCGAGTCACCGCGGCCCAACCCGGTGTTCCGGTGGGTCGAGAACATCCCGCGGGCGAAGCTGGACTCCCTGGTGGCCACGAAGCTCAAGGTGGGCTCGGTGACCCAGCTCGAGGTGCTCGAACGCGGCGTCAGCGGTCGCGCCAAGAAGCTGCGTGTCACCGGCCAGGCGGGTACGGCCGACGTGGAGGGCGAGCTCACCATCCGGCGGCTCTTCGGCTCGCTCAAGAGCGCGATGTTCGTGATCCAGCCCCTGCCGAGCGCCTGGCGGTTCGTCGGGGGCGGCCACGGTCACGGCGTCGGCATGAGCCAGTACGGCGCCATGGGCATGGCGGTGAAGGGTCGGAGCGCGGCCGACATCCTGGCGCATTACTACCTGGGCAGCCGAGTGGAGCGGGTCTACTGAGCCGCGACTGAGCCAGCGGAATCGCGGGTGCTCGTTCGTGTAGACTCGGCCTCATGCGCGCCTGTCTCCCCTTGCTCTCAGTCTCGCTCCTGCTCGCGCTCGGCTGCGCCGAAGAGGGCGATCCCACGACGCCTCCGCTGTATCCGGTGGACTTCGCCGCGACGTACACGGAGGTCCGCGACTGTCGCCCCACCAACGACCACGGCTTTGGCTCGTTCATTCGGGTGTATGCGAACCCGGAGGCGGCGGCGGCCTACACGGCGGGTAGCTACCCGTTTGCTGTGGGCACCACGCTCGTGAAGGGGATCTACGTGGACGAGAGGTGCACCGAACTCGAGAGCGTCTCCGCCATGAAGAAGGTCGGGGCCGCGGAGAACTCGGCCTCGGCTTGGGAGTGGCAAGAGACGGCGCCGTCGGGAGCGCCATTGGCTGACCGCAAGAAGCTCTGCACGTCGTGTCACACCTCGTGCACTGAGGGCCGCGACATGGCGTGCACCGACCCATGAAGGCGGTTCAACGCGTCCCGCTCGGCGCGGCGATGGCCCTTCTGGGGCTCATCGCCTGCGCAGAGGAGGAGGCCCCGCGCGCGGCGCTGTATCCGGCGGACTTCATGTCCAGCTGGCACGAGGCGCGGGACTGTCGACACAGCCACGAACACGAGCTGAACCACATCCGGGTCTTTGCCAACGACCTGGCGAAGGTCCCTTACGACACCCTGTCGGCGGACCAGCCCTATCTCCCCGGGGCCACGCTCGTGAAGGTCCAGTACGACGACGAGGACTGCACGCAGCTCCTCGGCTACACCGTCCTTGCGCGCCAGGCCGTTGGGTACTCCCCGGGGACCTTCGACTGGCGCTGGCAACGGCTGGACGCCGAGGAGCGGGTGCTCGAAGATGGTCCCCACCTGCCGCGGTGCCTCGCGTGCCACGCGGTGCACTGCACGCCGCCGAGCGGCGCCGGCTTCGAGCTGACCTGCGCCGACGACTCCGCCCCTGTGAGAGCGCCATGAAAAACCTGCTGTTCTTGGTCATCCCCGTCCTCTCCGTCATGGCCGCCGCCTGCACCAAGGGTCAGGAGGACGTCGCTCCGATCCCGGTGCAAGCCGTGGAGGTGAAGGGGGGCACCATGGTGGTGGATGGCGCCGCTGAGGGGGCGCTCCTCTCGCTCTGGAGCGACCGCAGCGGCGGCGACTCCGAGTCCGTTTGGATGGTCGGCGGGACACGGAGCGAGCCGCTCGTGTTCGAGGTGAAGGGCAACACGTTCAAGCGGCACGACACGGGGCTCTCTCGGCGCCTCTGGTGGGTGACCGGCGTCCCAGGAGGGTCTGTGTTCGTCGTGGGCGAGGGCGGCGTGACCGCGCGGTACGACGGCAGCACGTGGACGCCGCTCGCCACGGATGTACCCGGCACCACCCTCTTCGGGGTCTGGGGCACGGGTGTGGACAACGTCTGGGCCGTCGGCGGTCCGGAGGGCGCGCCGGGGGGTGGGGTCACGCCCGAGGGCAACGTGATCCTGCGTTACGACGGCACCTCCTGGGCCCGGCAGTCGGTGCCCGAGCTCGACGCGCGACCCGAGTCGGCCCAGAAGTTCCTGTTCAAGGTGTGGGGCGCCGACAAGGACAACGTGGTGGTCGTGGGCTCCAGCGGTCTCGCGCTTCACTACGACGGCGCCGCGTGGCGAGTCGAGCCGACGGGGGACACTGCGGGCGCGCTCTTCACGGTCTCAGGTCGCTCTGCTGACGACATCTGGGCCATCGGCGGGCTCAATGAGATGCGGCTCATCCACTGGGACGGCGGGAAGTGGTCCCAGGTGCCCGTGGGCGAGTTTCCGCCAACGATCACTCAAGGGCTGTTCGTCGCGCCCGGCACCGGCTTGGTCGCGGGGGGCATCTCGGGCTACGTCGCGGCCCTCGGCACCGATGGCAGCTGGGTCGAGCCCGATCCCGAGACCGCGCAGGGCTTCCACGCCGTTTGGGTGGACGGGGGGGGCGCCTTCTGGGCCGTGGGCGGCGACATCGTCTCGCTGGATCCCGTGATGACGGCTATCTACACCACGCGCCAGGGGCTGGAGCCGCCGGTCTTCTGACGGGGCCTTCAGCCCGCGGGGATCACGGCGTAGTCCACGGCCTGGCCGCGAACGCGCGTGGCGCCCGGCGGCAAGGCCACGGCCCGCGGCAAGCGCACCACCACGCGGAGCTTCGCGGCCCGCCGCGCCACCTCCAGCAGGTGTTCGAGCGGGGTGGGCAGCGCGAGCCGGCGCAGGAGCTCGAAGCCCGGTGCCGCCTGGCCGGGGGTCTCGAACATCGGGTCGAGGTAGACCACGTCGACACACCGGAGGCGCGTGGCGAGCCACTCCCGCGCATCGGCTGCCACAACCGTGACGCGCGCTGCGGCCGGTGACCACGGCGCTCCTTCTCGCGCGAGGCGCTGAAGGCCGGCTTCGGCCAGCGTCGCGAGGGGGAGGCTCCCCTCCAGACCTGTGACGGCGGCGCCGGTGAGCTGCGCGATGTGCAGGGCGTCTTTAGCCAGGCCGAGCGTCCCGTCCACCACCGACGCGGCGTTGCCCACCGCGATCGCCAGCGGGTGGCGCGCGCCGAGGTCGAGCACGTGGTGAAACATCCCGGGTCCGGTGGTGAGCTCCGCGCCGGGGGCGCAGAGCGCCTCTCGCGCCCTAGATATGACGTAGGCTAGGGGGTCGGCGCGCCGCGCGAGCAGCGGCGCGAGGTTCATCGTGCGGGGGACGTAGGGCCAGCCAAGGAGCGTGGCTACGGCGTGTGCCCGGGAGATCTCGCCGTCACCGGCTCGCGCCGAGGTGGTGACGAAGGCGCTCCCGGAGGACGCCTCGAGCTCAGGGAGGGGCGGCGTCGCCACGCCCGAGCTGCGACGAGCCGGCGCTCACCGAGCCGTGCAGCCACGCGAGGTAGGCCTCGCTTCCCGCCGCTACCGGCAGCGCGAGGACCTCGGGGCACGTGTAAGGGTGGGCGGCCAAGAGGTGCGCCTGGAGCGCCGGATAGGCCTCGGCGGTGGTCTTCAGTACGAGGAGTAGCTCGGCGTCCTCGTTGACCCGTCCCTCCCAGCGGTAGATCGAACGCACGCCCGGGACCACGTTGACGCAGGCCGCGAGCTCGGCCTCGACCACGCCACGCGCCAAAGAGAGCGCCACGTCCTCTGACGGGCAGGTACAAAGGCAGACGAGCGCGCTCATTTCTTGAAGAGGGCGTCGAGCCTGGCCTTGGCGTCGGTCTCGGTCTTGGGCGTGCCCACATCGAGGACAGGAGCCTTCTGGGCGCCGCCGCTGCCGCCGCCGAAGAGCGCATCCAGCTTCTGCCGAGCTGCGTCGGTGGGGGACGCGCCTCCGGCGAGGGGGCGGAACTCGAAGTACAAGCAGAAGTTGCCCTCCGCCCGGTCGCGAATGAACTCGCCCTGGTTCTCGCGGCACTCGTTGTGGACGTTCTTGTCGTGGTGCGTGCAGTTGTAGCAGGCGTGGAGGTACGCCGTGCAGTTCGGGCACATGTCGCGCCGGCCGATCTTGGTGTCGAAGACCAGCTCCTCCTTGCACTTCCAGCACTCGTGTCGCTTTTCAACCGTCTTGCCGAACAACACCCGCGACCTCCCGAGAGCCGTGTGCAGAGCTGTCCACCATAACACCGGCGCGGGACCGTGTCTCTACATGACCGGAGCGCAGCCCTGTGGTACCGTGCCGCCCTGCATGCCCACAGCGCTCCAATGTCCACGATGCGGCGTCGCCATGACCTCGAGGGGGGCCTTTGCCCTGCTCCCGGCCGAGGACGTGCCGGAGACCGGGAGCCGTACCGAGGTCTTGGTCTCTCCGACGCGTGTGCTTCGGGTCGAGGCGTTCGTGTGCGGGTGTGGGCAGCTCTCGCTGCAGTCGGAGCCCCTGGGCAAGAACCCGGAGCCGATGCGCGGCACCAGCGGTTGACGGCCTCTCGGCCTCTCTCGATTCGGAGTATTCAATGCTGAAGCGTACGCTTACTCGCGCCCTCGGCGCCGCCCTCTCCCTGGCCCTCGGTTGCAAGGAAGCTGAGGACAGCGCCGCCGCGGACATCGGTGGCGTCACTGATGTGGCAGGGCAGCCCGACGCCCAGAGCGACGGCTCCGATGCCAGCGATGGGAGCGACGGCTCCGATACGAGCGACAGCGACGGCAGCGACGGCTCGGACAGCACCGACGGCACGGACGGCTCCGACGGCTCGGACACCACCGACACCACCGACGGCTCCGACGGCTCCGACGCCTCCGACGGGACGCCCCCGGTCATCTACGAGAAGCCCGCGTGGTTCCCCACGCTCGACTCCGCGCCGGAGAAGGCTGTCGCGCTCAGCGGCCTCTCTGCCCCCGCGCGCGTGGTCTACGACAGCCACGGCATCCCGCACATCTACGCGGCCAACATCGGCGACCTCTTCCATGTGCAGGGCTACGTGATGGCGAAGCATCGGCTCTTCCAGATGCACAGCCTCCGGATGGCCGGCTCCGGACGGCTCGCCGAGCTCCTCGGGTCCAATAGCCTCACGGGCGACGTCTTCCTGCGCCTCCTGAAGCTTCGCGCCACCGCAGAGAAGATCGCGGCAGACATGCAGGTCAACCACCCGGAGGAGTACGCCTCACTCCAGCGATTCTGCGACGGCGTCAACACCTTCATCCAGGAGGTCAAAGACAAGAAGGTCGACTCGAAGGAGCTCGCCACCGAGACCAGCGCGCTCGGCGTCAAGGAGCCGTGGACCCCAGTAGACTCCATGACCGCGGTCCGCTTCCTCACCTACGACCTCGGCTTCGGCTCGGTGCTCGACGAGGATGAGCTCGCCGCGATCGCGTCCACGCTGGAGGCGGCCTGGAAGGACACGCCGCTGGCCGGCGTAGAGGACGACGTCATCCACCTCGTCCCGCCGGCCAAGGTGGCCACGGTTACCCTCGATGCGGGCAAGCCCGGCAACGGCCCAGTCAAGCGACGCCTCTCGGAGGAGCTCGGCAAGGTCGGGGCCCGCGTCTCCAAGGCGCAGGCCCAGCGCGTCATCGAGGCGAAGCGAGACCTCGCCACCATGCCGCACCACTTCTTCCGCGACGTGGAGTGGGGGTCGAACAACTGGGTCGTCTCGGGGAAACACACGAAGTCGGGCAAGCCGATCCTGTCGAACGATCCGCACCTCGCGCTGCGGAACCCGTCCACGTTCTTTCAGGTCCACCTCAACACCAAGGAGGCTGGCGGCAACATCGATCTCAGCGGCGTGATCTTCGCGGGGGTCCCCGGGATCGTCCTCGGGACCAACGGCACCCTCTCCATGGCCGCCACCGTCTTCTATGGAGACGCCACCGACCAGTACGTCGAGACCTTCACGCCGGACGGGAAGGGGGTCGTGTTCAAGGGCGCCACCGTGCCGCTCGAGATTCGCGCGGAGAAGTTCACGTTCCCGAAAGCCGACCCCGAGTGCGACGCTTACGCGGGGAGCTGGGTCAAGGGCGTCCAGACCAAGGCCGAGAAGTCAGCAGACGGCGTCTTCTGCACCGTCACCGTGGAGTTCGAGGAGGTGCCGCACCACGGGCCGCTCGTGCCATGGACCCTCACCAAGGACGAAAACGGGGTGCGCAGCGGCCTCAGCCTGCGCTGGACGGGCTTCGAGGTGTCGCACGAGATCGTGGCGTTCCAGCGGGCGTTCCAGACGGACAACTGGACCGACTGGAAGGCCGCCATGGACCACTTCGGCGTCGGCTCGCAGAACTTCATGTACGCCGACACGGCCGGAAACATCGGCTGGTACCCCACGCATCGGCTGCCCACGCGCGACAACGCGAAGCTCTACCCGCCGTACCTGCCCCTGCCGGGCGGTGGCGAGGCCGAGTGGACCGGCGATGTGCCGCGGAGCGAGCTCCCGGTTTCGTACAATCCCGAGTCGGGCGTGTTGGTCACGGCCAACTCGGACCCGCGCGGCTACTCGTTCGACGGCGATGTCATGAACGACGGCATCTACGTCAACGGGTTCTGGGACGCTGGGTTCCGCACGGCGCGCTCCACTGAGCGCGTCATGGAGCTGGTCGCTCAGGGGAACATCGTGCCGGAAGACATGATCGCCGCTCAGGCCGACAAACAATCGGCCCTCGGCGTTCGGCTCCGCGACGCGCTGGTCGAAGCGCTCGATCGCGCAGCGTCGGGCAAGGACGAGCGCGCAGCCGCGCATTGGAAGGCCGAGTTCGCTCCGCTGCGCGACCTGCTGGCGGGTTGGGACCTCGAGGCCACGAGCGGGGCCACCGCCGCCGACGGCTCACCGGAGGCTGAGTCGGCGGCGTCCGCGGCCGTGTTCAACGTCTGGGTGACTTACCTAATCCAGACCGTCCTGAACGAGAAAGAGGGGCTCTCGAGCATCGGCGACCGCCTGCGCGTGCGCCTCATCCTGGCGATGGTCGAGGCGCCCGAGAACATGGTCACCTTCGATACAGCCACGCAGGACTCGCGCCTCTGGGATCTCGTGGCCACCACGGACGCCGTCGAGACCCGCGCCGAGGTGATGACGCTGGCGTTTGCTCAGGCCGTGGCGTTCCTCAGCGACCCGGAGAAGATCGGGCCGAAGCAGAATGGAGGCTTCGGAACGGCGGACGTCAACGCGTGGCGCTGGGGCAAGCTGCACACGCTCACGTTCAAGCACAACCTGGTGGCGCAGTTCAACGTACCGAGCCCCGCGGCGTACCCGGACGGATACCCTCGGCCCGGTGACAACTTCGGTGTGGACGCCAGCTCGCCCGGGATGAACGACCGCAACTTCACCTACACCCACGGACCGGCGATTCGGCACGTCATGGAGCTCACCGAGCCCGTCTCGCGCTACGGCGCGCTGCCGGGTGGGCAGTCCGAGGCTCCCCACCACAAGCACTACTCCGATCAGGCCCCCCTCTGGCTGGAGAATCAGGCCCCGAAGATCCCCTACGCGACCTCGGACGTGGTTGGCGCCAAGACCCGAATCGAGGACTACGCTCCCTGATGATTGGAATCGCCACACGAGCTGCGGCGTTGTTCCCTGTGATGCCGCGCTTCCTCGCCTCGCTGCTCGTGCTCGTCTCGGCCACTGCCACGTCTCACGAACAAAGAGAGACGGGCTTGCGCCTGCTCAGTGACGGTCCCGGCGGCGAGGCCGAGGGGCGCGGCGACGAAGAGGGCGAGTCTCGGCGCCGCGGGTCTGGTGATGACCGGGTCGGTCGGCGCCCGATCGAGGACGGCGGGGGAGGGGGCAGCTCCACCATCAACCTGCTCAACCCGCTGAAGTGCGGCGTGCAGAGCGCGCCCCGCTTTCGGAACGCGCTCCTCGCGCTGAAGTCGCCGTCCGACGACTTCTATATAGAGGCGTGGGGAAATGCGCGGATTTATTATGTATTGGACGACATCTACTACTTCTTCCGCACGAACGAGCGCGCCTTCGTCACGCTGTTCTGGATAGGCCCCGAGGGGTCGGTGTTCATCCCGTTCCAGAACCTGGAGCTCAGCCCCAACAAGAACCACAAGATCGACCCGAACAACATCATCGTCGAGCCCGTGGGGCTCGAGCGCTGGCGGGTGCTCGCGACGCAGACCCCGCACAGCTTGCCGTGCACCGGTGACGCGGACACCTTCCTCAGCGCGCTCCGAGCCATACAGCGGTCCGGGCCCTACGCCGTGGGTCGCTGGGACGTCACCTCGAAGTCGGGTCGGCGCCGCTGAGCCGCGTCCCCGCTCGGGAGCGGGGCCGAGTGCCTCTCGCGCCCTACGTCGTTGTCCTAGGGCCTAGCACGCGATCGAGGAACGGGTTCCGCAACACGCCCCGTGGATCCAGCGCCTCCGACAACGCGCGGAAGTCGGCCGCCCGCGGAAAGACACGCGCCACGGTCGCGGCGTCGACTTCCGCTTCCTTGCCCCAATGGGGGCGCCCATCCAGCTCCTCGGCCAACCGGGCGCCAAGCGCGTAGTAGGCCGGGAGGTCGGCCGAGTCGCCGATGTAGATCCCCACCTGGAGGCTGTCCCGCCCGTATGCTGGGCTCATCCAGGCGGAGTCGCCACGGACGTAGCGCGCCTCCACCACAAAGTTCACTCGCAATCGCAAGCGCTCGATTTCGTCGCGTAAGCGCTGGACGAACTCGGCACCGCGCTCGACCGGCACCGCCCACTCGCTCTCCCGGTGCATGGGGGGCATTCCCATGGTGAGCACGTGGTCCGAGCGCCCCACGACCTTCCTCGGGCGGAAGTGGATCGCCGCTACGAGCCGGTTGAGGGTCGGGACCGCCGACCGCACCTTGTCGCCCAGACGCACTACGCCGCCGAAGACGTGTGCGTGGAGCACTGCCTCCTCGAAGGCCCGCATCCGCGGCGAGAAGGTGGACGCCGCTGTGGTCCGTTCCCCGCGGAAGAGGAGCACCGCGTCCGTGTGAGGCAGCCACCAGACCTTGGCCCACTCCGCCTCGCGTCCGAACGTGGCGAGCGACTCGACGCCACGGGCGAAGGTGACGCGCTCCGTGGTCTCCGCGATGCGAAACGCGGGCTCGACCCGCATCCCGACGCGAGTGACGATCCCGAGGGCGCCCAGTCCGACACGCGCGGCCGGCAGGTGCGGGTGCTCGGGACCGAGGTCCTCGGGGTCTCCGGCGCCAGTGACCAGCGCGAGTCGGGTGACCGCGGAAGACAGGTTGCCGTGGATGAGGCTCGACCCGTGGGTGCCCGTGGCGATGATGCCGCCCAGGTGCTGCTGGTCGATCGAGCCCACCACCGAGAGCGCGTAGCCCGCGTCGGCGAGGGCGTCGTTGAAGTCGCGGAGCCGCATCCCGGCCTCCGCGAGCGCCTCCCCAGGCCCGACCTCGAGCAGCCGGTTCATCCGATCGAGGCGGACCTGAACCCCTGTCGTGACCGCCGCGTCGCTCCACGAGTGCCCGCCGCCCAAGGGCTTCAGGCGACCTCCCTCGGCGTTCACGCGGCGTACGATCTCGGCGACCTCGTCCTCGTGAGCTGGGTGGACCCACCGAGATGGGGAGAACCGGTGGTTCCGGCCCCAGTTCGACGTGGGCTCAGCCACCGCGCCACCTCACCCGAGCACGAGGCCGGGCGGGAGTGCGTCGCCCACGAACTTCGACTCGTCGAGCGCCTCCAGGGGAAGCGCATCGCGCACCACCGGGGCGAGATCCTGGGCGCGCTCACGCTCGAGGCGCGCGAGGACCTTCTCTCGGCACTCGTCGGACACGTCTCGGAGGCGGTCGTCCGTGCGGCGGGCGAGGTGAGCCGCGGCGAACGCGGCGTTCTCGAGCTTCGACCAGTTGAGCGCCATGAGCCGCTCGAGCCAGAGCTCGACTCGCTCCGAGTCCACGACGTTGGTCGCAGTGCTCGAGAAGGGCGCGCGCGCCCCGAGACGCGCGAAGGTCCAAACCGCCGTGGAGCTGGCCCGTCCCGCCTCGATCTCCGCCAACAGCCACTCGCCCCAGTCGGCCTTGGTCATGGGGTCGAGGCGCTCCAGGGAGCCCACGAGCCGCAGCATCTCCTCCTGGCCCTTGAGCTGTCGCTTGGCCTTGGCGTTGGCGCGATTCTCGGCCTCCGTGGGGCGCAACCACACGCGCACCGCTCCGAGGAGCTGCTTCTGCTGAGCGGCGTCCAGGCCCCCGACGATCCGCCGCCACAGGACCCACCATGCGTGCCAGACGGCGTCATCTTGGTGGTACTGCACGTCCTGGGCGAACAGCTGCCAGAGCTCCTTGATCCGCCACTCGTCCATCGGGTACCCGAAGCCGGGGCGCAGGAAGTACCCGGCCAGGTTCAGGAACACGGCCTCGTGGTCCGCCGTGCGCCGCCGCCGCTTCACGTGGGGGGCCAGCAGCTCCCACAACGCGCGCAGCATCGGCAGCGTCCACTCCTCGCGGGGGAGGCACAGGGCCACACGCAGGGACTCGCGCAGCTGCCGAACGTCCTTCGCCTTCACGTCGCCGGTGGTGGCCTTGCCGAAGATCCGCTCGATCGCCTCCGCCGCGCGCTGCTCTTGCGCCGGACTGAGGCCCATCCTCCCGGCTCGCGGGGCGGCGTCGCCATCGTCGACAAACGCCGGGACGGGGTTCGTCCCGCGAAGATCGAACTCCAGGCGCCAGCGCTTGTCGCGGTCGACCGCCAGGCACGCGAGGTCGAGCACCCCCGTGTCGTCGAGCGTGGCCGAGAGGAGGACCGGGATCTCCGCACGCCCATCCGAGGGCAGGAGGGTCTGTACGACGGGCAGCACCTCGAAGTCGACGTCCAGCGCGGCCGCGCCCCCCGATCCGGGGACGGCCGACTTCCCGGCGGACCATGAGATGAGGTCGCCCGAGGCGTCCGTTCGCGCCCCGCTCGAGGTGAAGATCTTGAACTCCACCGGGCGACCTACCCGGAGCTGAAACGTCCGGCTCGCGAGCACGATGGGATCGACGCTGTCGTGCCCCTTCGGGATCAGGCAGATCGCGCGTCGTCCCTGCTCGCCCAGCGGGGCCGCGACCTCCACGTAATAGGCGCGCGGTGACCCGCCGCCGATCCGCGTTCCAAGGCCCATGCGGACCAGGCCGTACGCGGCCGCCCCTCGCGCCACCGAGAGATCCAGCGACCCGTGGGGCAGGAGCTCGGGGCTGAGGCCGAGGCCCGTGAGGACCTCGAAGAGCCGCTCACGCAGGCGGGGACTGTTAAAAACGCCGCCGTTGAGGAGCACGGCGTCGGGTCGGGCGCCGTCGTGTCGGGCCAGGAAGGCCGCGATGTGGCGGGAGAGGCCGGGATCGTGCTCGTAGGGCAGACCGAGCTGGGCCAGGCCCGACCGGACGGCGCGTTGGGGGCGCGCGTCGACGCTGACCACGGGGAAGAAGCCATCCACGAGGACCGCTTCGACCTCGGCGCGCGTGAGCTCGGTGGACAGCGACCCGCCGAACAGCTTCGAGCCGCGGCTCGGGACGACGATCCGCACCGCGTTCGGGGCCTCCGCGCCACTGAGGAGCGTCTCCTTGGCGCTTCGGCACGCCTCCACGAGGAGGGCCCAACGCGAGGGCTCGAGCTTCTGGCCGAGGCGCTCCTCGCACCGCCGCGCCAGCGCCATGTCCATGTTGTCGCCGCCGAGCAGGATGTGGTCGCCCACGGCCAGGCGGACGAGCACGGGGGTCTCACCGTCGCGGGACACCTTGATGAGGGTGAAGTCGCTGGTGCCCCCGCCTACGTCCACGACCAGGACCAGGCGGTCCGGCGACTCGCCACCTGCGGCCTCGTGCGCCGCGTGGTAGTCGTAGAACGCGGCCTGGGGCTCCTCGACGAGGGTGAACCGGTCGAGACCGGCGGCGCGCGCCGCCTCCACCGTGAGGGAGCGGGCGACGGCGTCGAACGAAGCCGGCACCGCAAGGACCACGTCTTGACCGGCGAGCGGCGCGTCGGTGTGCTCGGCGTCCCACGCGGCGCGTAGGTGAGCGAGGATCCTGGCGGAGGCCTCGACGGGCGACAGACGCGGCACGTCCGCCGGCGCCGCCGGAGGCAGGATCGCGCTGCGCCGGTCGACCCCCCCGTGGCACAGCCACGACTTCGCCGAAACGACGAGCCGGCCCGCGACCCGCGCCCCCATCTCGCGTGCGAACACCCCGACCACGTCCTGGGTGGCGAACGGCAGGGCTCCGATCACCTCGCCGGGCGGCGGCAGGTAGAGCGCCGAGGGGATTAGCGGGCGCGCCTCCACCACCGATTGGCCGGTGAGCTGGGCGACCGCAAAAGAGCGAACCGCGCGCGGTCCCTGGCGGCGGGCGTCGGCGATACGGGCGAAGGCTACCGCCGAGTTGGTGGTGCCGAGATCGATGCCGACGACGTAGGTCGCCGCCGGGGTTTCCGACGCGCCGCTCACGCCGCCCGGTCCCGAACGTCGAACTCGAGCTTCCAACGCCTCTCGGCCGCCGCGTCCACGCACGAGAGCTCGAGCGTGCCCACCGGCGTGACCGCCGCGCTGAGACCGACCTCGACCACGGCGCCTGCTGTGCCGTCCAGCGTGGTCTCGATCGGAGCGAGCTCCTCCAGATCTGGCGGGAGCGGATCCAGCTCGCTGCCGATGGGATCGGTCTTCCGCACGCTGCTGGAGAAGAACCGGAACCGGGCCGGCTGGCCCACGACCAGCCCGAAGCGCTGCGCCGGCAGGTCGAGGGCGGTGCCCTCTTCCATCCCGAAGGGCGCCACGCACACCGCGGTGACCGGTGGCTCGTAGCCCGGAACCGCAGGCATGGGTTGCTCCACACCGACGTAGTAGGTCCTCGCCGTTCCGCCGCGAATCCGGAGGCCGCCGCCCTCACGCGCCTGGCCATACGCGGCGGCTCCCCGCGCGACGGCCACGTCGAGCTCGGCCCCGGACAGCACCCGCGCCTCAGGGGCGTCGGCCTCCGCGAGCCAGGTAGAGATCACCTGGGTGATCCGCTGCTGGATCGCTGGCGAGCCGAGCACACCCCCGTTGAACAGGATGGCCGTGGGCAACGCGAACGCTTCGCCCTCACGCGCGTGGCGCGTGAGGAACTGCGCCAGGTGACGGGTGATCGCCGGGTCGGTGGCGTAGGGCAGGCCGAGCTGCGTGAGCCCCACGCGCCGCTGCTCCGGCGTGGCGTCCGGCCCGCAGCTGGGGAAGAAGCCCTGGAGCACCACCTCGAGGACGCGCTCGCGCGTGAGCTCGGCCTTCAGGTTCTTCTTGAAGAGCTTGGCGCCCCGATTGGGCACCAGAATGGCCTGGCTGGTCGGTCCGCCGGCGTCCTCGTCCAGGAGCAGCGCCTCCTTGGCCGCGCGGCACGCCTGCACCAGCACCCGCATCTGCCAGGCGTCGAGGGCCGCTCCGCCCTCCTCGAGCTCCTTCTTGAGCGCGAACGCCAACGCGTAGTCCATGTTGTCGCCGCCGAGGAGGATGTGGTCGCCCACGGCCACCCGGCGGAGCCCGAGGCTCCCCTCCTCGTCGACGGTGTCGATGAGCGAGAAGTCGGTGGTTCCCCCACCGATATCCACCACGAGCACGCGATCGCCGACCGAGAGCTCCTTGCGCCACGACTCGCCGCGCTTCTCGAGCCACGCATAGACCGCGGCCTGAGGCTCCTCGAGCAGCACCACGTTGGGGAGCCCTGCGGCGCGCGCGGCCTCCACGGTGAGCTCGCGGGCGCCCGGATCGAAGGACGCGGGGACCGTGAGGATCACGCGCTGCTGGCCCAGCGGCGCCTCCGGGTGGGCGGCTTCGAAGGCGCGGCGGAGGTGTAGGAGATACCGCGCGGTGGCCTCGAGCGGCGAGACCTTGCGGACGCCGTCGTCTCCCTTGCCCCAGGGGAGGATAGGGCCGCGCCGGTCGACCGCCGCGTGGCACAGCCAGCTCTTGGCCGAGCTCACGAGCCGATCGGGGACCTGCGCGCCGTGGTCGCGGGCGAACGCCCCGACGACCAGCTTGCCCGAGGCGTCCCAAGGCACCCCCAGGCCACCAGCTTGCGTCTCTGCCTCCGCCGGGATGTAGAGAAACGACGGCAGGAGCCGACGGCGCTCCACCACGCCCACATCGACCAGCTGCGGGAGCTCGAGCAGCCCGATGGGCAGGCGCGCCTCATCCAGCGGCGCATAAGCGAGCGCCGAGTTGGAGGTGCCGAGGTCGATCCCCACGACGTACTGGCTCATAGCTCGACCTCTGCGGGGGCGAGGATCGCGGGATCCGAGCCCGCGGACAGGGTGGGCAGGCGGGGCGCGCTCGCGCGCCAACCGTGGTGGGTGAGTGTGCCGGTGAACGGAGGCTCGCCCGTCACGTTCCCCGTGAGGCGCACTCGACGCCCGTCATATCCCGCCGGGACGGTGGCCTTGGCCCCCTCTTCACCGGGCCACACGGGCTCCAGGGTGAACCAGCCATCGACTACGCGCCGGCAGCCGGCGTGGACGAGGCGGGCCACGCCCGCGAGATCGCCATCTGCGACGGTGGCGACGTCCTCTTTGACGAAGTCGAGGAACCGTCCCTCACGCTGGAACGCGGACAAGAGCTGGAGCGCCGAGGTCTCGGCGGCGGGCTGGGGCTCGGCCGCACGCACCGGTGCCTCCGGGACGGCCTGCGGTCGTGGGGGAGCTGCGGCGGCGCTGCTCTCCTTCGTGGCCGGCCCGGGGGCCCCTGCCGCATCCCCCGCCGTTTCGGGGAGGCGCTGGTCGGCCATCGCGGCGGCTCTGGCAGCGAACAGGCCGTCGAACACCACCTTGAAGAACAGGGAGAAGGCGAAGCCGAGGCGCGCAAAGAAGCCGAGTGGGGCGAGTGTGCTCATAGACGATGAAGCTCGTGAGGTCGGGGACCAGGGCGCCGGAATGGGTGGACGTCGCGGAGACGGACGACCTCACCCAGGCTGCGGCGCGAAGAGATAACAAATCCGGGACCGGACTCCCAGTCGGAGCTTGTTGGGGCGCGCGATAACGTCGGCAGGGGCGACCTCCCCTCACGAAGTCACCGCGCTCTCGGGGGGATTACCGGCGCTGGAGCGCCAGGCGGTCGTAGTGGCGATATCCGAGCGCGTCGAGCGCTGACGCGGGCGCTAGCCCGAGGTCGACGAGCGTCTTCGTGCCGTAGGTGCCCGCCAGCACGGGGGGGCTATAGGCCTCGACCACCGCATCCGAGCGGAACGGCTCGAGCGGGAACAAGACGCTCATGGAGTGCGCGTGAATGAAGTGGGCCACCGCCATGCGCGAGTAGCCCGGCGTCTTCGGCGCCTTGATGACGTGCGGGGTGGCCAGGAACGTGCCCCCGGTCAGGATCTCGAGCTGCTGCCCCACCTGCGCGACGACGCACCCGTCCGGGGCGCGCCCCGGCACCATGCGGCCCTGCGGGTTCTCGCTGGTCCCGCGGGTTCGCAGGTAGAGCCCGGACTCGTCGTCGGGCTTTCGGCAGGCGGCGCCGGTGGGGTCGAAGAACCGGCCGCCGGGGAGCAGGGTGAGGAGGTTGAAGTCGGTGTGCTCCTCGCCCCACAAGATCCCCGTCCCGACCTGGTGCGGGCCGAGCGGCAGGTACCGCAGCGCGCGCGTGACGTGGGGCGCACCGAAGACCAGCTCCTCGAAGCGGTACGGCGCGAGGCCTAGCGCCGCCGCGCACCCCCGAAGGAGGCGTAGCCCCACCTCGTGCAGCTCGTGGCCGAGGCCGAGGAGCCCGTCGCGGAAGTTCTCTCCGCCCTCGGGCCAGACGTTGTCCGCGTAGATCTGTGGGTACTGTACGCGGCAGACCGGATCCAGCGGCTCTGGCGCAGCGAAATAACACTCCTTGAAGTCCGGCTGACCGTCCGCGACCACGGCCTTCTCGGTGTTCGGCGGCGTCCAGCCGCGCTGGTACCAGACCTCGGGTCGCGCGAGGCGTTGCTTCTCGGCCTCCGGGCGCGAGGTGAGCTCCGTGAACGCTGCATAGAAGCGGTCGAGCTCGTCCCCCGGGATTCCGTGGCCCTTGACGTAGACGAGGCCAAGCTCCCCGAAGCCACGTCGGAGGCCGTCGCAGCCTCGCTCGCGCCGTCGCGGGTCGTGGCTCGCGAGGTCGTCGAGATCGATGATGGGGATCTGTTCGTCGGTCATGCGGGCCTCCATGCCGCGGCATCGTCGCTACGCGGTGCGCTCTGTCAACCCGGTGCTGGTCGCAAAGTCGCCGCGGTGCCCCCGACGGTCCTGTGGATGACCATGGTCAAGGTACGGGAGTCTTTGGCCTTCAGAAGGCGATGGGTCGGCTCGATACACCACATCACGGCGCCCCCAACGGGCCCTGGATGGAGATCACTCTCATGGACACGCTCTTCCGCAATAGCGCGGTGGAGCGCTCGAGTGTGCGCATTGGCGTGTGCATGGCGCGCGCAGGTGTCACGTTCGGGTCGCCCAGCGGCATCGGGCCCTCGTCGGTGGCCGTCGAGTTCGACGGCATCAGCGGCCCCCGCTTGCTCCTCGGTGCTCACGTCGAGCTCGATGTCGCCGGCGCCGGCGCGCCGCTCCATGTTCATGCCTGGGTCGCGGCGCGGGCAGTCAGCCGGAGCCGCCTCCGCTATGACTTCGCGTTCGACGACCAACAGTTGACGCGCCTACTGGATGAGCTCCAAGCCCGGGTTGCCGCCGTGTCCGCACCGTGCTCCCAGATGGTCAAGGTGTGCTCCGATACCCAGCCGCCGTTTCCCGCGACACTGGAAGAGCTCTCGAGCGCCGGCCTTTCGATCCGTGTCAGGTTCCCACACGACCGCGAGCTCGCGCCCGGGCAGCGCGCCGACGTGCTCGTGGCGCTCGGTGGTGAGCTCTGCTTGCTACCGTGCGTGGTGTTGGCAGACGAGGCGCTGCCAGACGGCGCGGTCGTCGCCTTGGCCCTCTGCACCGATGCCATGGATGCGGCCCTGAGGCGGCGCGTGGACTCCCAGGTGGCTGCCGGCCGAGGTCCCTCCATAGGCTCCTGCGTCGAGGCCGCGCACGCCGCCTGACCACGCGCCCGGGATTGCGGACCGGGGGCCGCGCGTTAGCATGCGCCGAGATGCTCCGGGTCCTACTCACGGTGCTGTTGCTCGCCTGCTCTGCTGCCGCCTCCGAGGCCGTGGTGCGGTATCCGATCGCTCGCGACCCCGAGGGGGCCGTACGGCTCAGCGATCTCGTGGAGGTTGTCCTCGCGGAGCTGGGATCCGGGGTGTCCGTCCCCGATACCGCGATCGAGTCGCGGCTCCCCATCCCCACAGGACCGGCGGGGCTCGCGACCGTGGCCGCGATCTCCGCGCTCCTCGCCCAGTACGGCGTCTCGTTCGAGCTGAGGCCCACCGATCTGACCGTAGTCCTCGACCGCGATCGCGTCGCGCGTTCAGTCGTCGGCCTCGAGCGGTGGGCTCGCTCAGTGGGGGGCGTGGAGACCCCGTACGGCCTCTCGAAGGTCGCTGGCGCCGGGGGGCCCCCGTTGGTCCTTGTTCACGGGCTCGACAGCCGCCCAAGCGCCTTCGGACGCACGCCGGATGAGCTCGGGCGGCGCGGGTACGCGGTCTACTCATACCGATACCCGAACGACGGCTCCGTTCGAGCGACGGCGCGGGATCTGGCGGCTCGATTGAGGGGGCTCCACCGACGCACCGGCCGCGGGGTGTCGGTGCTCACGACCTCAATGGGCGGCGTGATCACACGGGCCGCGCTCGAGCTCGAGCCCTACAGTCGTGGGACCGTGGACCGGTTCCTGGCGTGTAGCCCGCCGTTCCACGGCTCACCCATGGCGCGTTATCACGTCCTCCTGGAGATCCCCGAGACCGTGAGGGACCTGTTCAGCGACGGCGCGATGGGGCTCTTCCCCTTCGACGGGCTGGGGGCCGCCAGCTTCGACCTCCTGCCGGGATCGTCGCTGATGCGGGCTTTCGAGGGCACCCGGCGTGCGCCGGGTGTGCGGTACGCCGTGTTCGCCGGGAAAAAGTCGATCGTTCCGGACGACCTCTTGGGCGCGCTGCGCGGGGTGCTGTTCCGCGCGCTCGAGGGAGCCTCCCCCTGGGGCGAGGTGGGCTATACCTTGCTCCTCGAGCTCACGGATGCGGTCGGGACCGTCAGCTTGGGGCGGGGTGACGGCGCCGTCGCCCTCGACAGCCAACAGCTCGAGGGCGTGACGGACCGGCTGGTGCGCGACTACCACCACCTCGACTGCTTCGACGGCGACCGCGAGGGTCCCATCCCCTGGCTCGACGAGGCGTTGAGCCGCCTGCCTCCGCCCTGAGCGGTCAGGCTCCGGGAGGCGTCGGCGTGGCCTCAGCGTCGGGCGGCTTCGGGGCCTCCTTCGTTGGGGAAGGTGGCGCGGGCTGCTCTGCCGGCGGCTTCGGGGCGTCCCCCGCCGGGGGAGGCGGCGCGGGCTGCTCTGCCGGCGGCTTCGGGGTGTCCCCCGCCGGGGGAGGCGGGGCAGCCTGCTCTGCCGGTGGATTCGGGGTATCCCCCGCCGGGGGAGGCGGGGCAGGGGCCGGACCCACCGGAGCCGGCGGAGGGGCAGGGCGCTCCGCCGGCGTCTGCGGACGTGGCGCCAGGCGGGAAGGCTCTGCCGCGCCCTCGCGGCGCGGCGGCGGTCGCGCGGGCGAGGCCCGAACCACCAGGCGACGAGCCGCTTCCACGGCAGCGCGAGCGAGATCGAGGTCGACCAGCTCGGGGCTTCGGGACAGGGCGATGGCGCGCTCCAAGACCAGCGCCGCGTCGCGCAGGCGCTCTGGCGCTCCGGCGACCAGGCCCCCGGTGGGGCGGTGCAGGGCGAGGCGTGCGGCCTCCACCGCCGCGAAGATGGACCGGAGCGCCGCGCCATCGGCCAGCGCGCGCTCGGCTTCGAGGAGGCTCGCCAGCGGGCTCTTGCGCGGCTCGTCGGCCATCTGCTCATCGCGAGGCGCTCGGCCGGCCGCGTGGCTGAGGGCGAAGTCCAGGATCAGGGCGCCTTCGTGCACCGCCTCCGTTGCGTCGGTGCGCACGGCATAACTCGCACGGACGGCTATCCCTGGGATCACCTCGAGGCCGCCCTCGAACGTAACGCGGTGGAGACGCTCTGTGGCTTCCGTGGGTGGGGAGGCGACGTCGAGCCCGGGATCTTCCACCGAGGCGCCAGGCTCGGCCAGCGCCGGCCGGAGGGGAGCGAGCGGCGCGCCGAACAAGTCGTACCGGGTTGCGGCGTGCCAACCAGACCCGCCCAGCGCGAGCTGAAACGACAGGCCCCCCTCGGCCACCAGCGCAAACGGGACGCTGTGCCGGCGGTGGAGCCACTCGAGGGTCCACGTCAGTTGGAGTCCACCGTCCAGGGGGTGGCGGCCCAAGAGGTCGAGCGAGAAGAGGTCCGTGCGATTGTCGGGGCCGGTGGCGTTGGCGCCCGACGAGTAGCTGGCGCCGACCGTGATGGGGAGGCCGAACGATACGAGGGGCTCGAGGCGAAGGCCCACGCCATAGATGGCCGACGCGAACGCCTCGCCAGCCGTGTCCGGTGCGGGTGGATCGAAGCTCTGCACGCCCTGGCCAGACGAGGCCCACACGGCGAGCTCGAGTGGCAGGTCGGCGAGCGGCGCCCGCCAGCTGAGCTTGAGCCCCTGGTCAACCAGCCCTTCGGCCCCCAGGAAGCGCTCGGCGGACAGCGGCGCATCGCGTACGCAGCGCTCCCGCAGCGAGCTCTCCAGCCCCGCGGTGGGGCCAAGGCGGAAGCGGCCCACCGTCGCGCGAAAGCCGGCGCCGAGCGGCACGGACACGTGCGCCTCGGTGCGCGCCCAGTCGATCGCGTCAGGTTGGCTGAGGTCGGCTTCGAGGCCCACGCGGGCCGACGCGGGCCCGAGCGGGGCCCTCGCCCCGAGGCGGACGCTCTCGACGCGCAGGCCCTCCCCGGGCCCGGAGGCGACGGCGTCCGTACGGGCCCGGGCAGCGAACGCGGCGCCAGCCTCGATGCGCCACGCGCCGGCCGCGGTGGGCTCGGTGAGGCACGCGAGGCAGCAGAGGCTCAGGAGATCCATCGCGGCAGGTTACCTCAACCCGGCAGAGCAGCGTCAGTCGAGCCCGAGCCGCTCCATGTCGTCTTCGTCCAGCCCGAGCGCGTGGCCGAGCTCGTGAAGCAGCGTGCGGTTGACCTCTTCGATGAGCTCCTCGCCCTCGAAGGCGCGCTCGTGACCGCGCTTGAACACGAAGACGCGCAGCGGACCTCCCGTGGCGATGCCGCCGTCCATGGGCACGCCGTCGAAGTACCCGAGGTGGCTCATACGGAGCGTGTGCTCGGGATCCCTGAGCATCTCGAGCGACGGGAAGTCCTGCACCACGATGGCGACGTTCTCGAAGTACTTGTCGAACTCGGGCGGCACCCGCGAGCGGGCCGCCTCGACCACCTCGTGGAACGCCCCGTCGTCCAGCCGAGTCGGGGGCTCGTACTCGGGGTCGAGCTCGGCGGCCTTGCCGTAGGCGGCGTCGGCCTCCGCGGCGCGGCCCTCGATGTCGTGGTGGTAGCCCAGCAGGGCGAAGCCGCCCGGGAAATCCGGCGCGTCTTTCTGGAGCCGCGTGATTTCCTTCTTGGCTCCATCGAGGTCGCCCGTCTCCAAGAGCGTCTCGGCGATCGCGGCGCGCGCGTCGACGTCGCTCGAGTCCAGCGCGAGTATCTGCCGGAACGTGACCAGGGCCTCGTCCACATCGCCGAGATCGAGGAGCGCCTGCCCCTTGAGGTCGAGGTAGTCCGGGTCTTCCGGTTCGTCCTCGAGGAGCTCCTCGACGAGCTCGAGCGCGGACTCGGGATCGCCGTCCTCGAGCAGGTCCTTCGCCTCCCAGAAGCGTTCGTCCAGCTCCTCGCCGTCTTGCTTGGTGCTCATCGCGGTCCTCCCTTTCCAGCTCGCCCCGACGCGGGCCGGCGCACCATACCGCTCGGGCCACGGCTCCGTCGCGCGAAAAGAACAGGTTTGACACGGGGGGAGGGGCCGAGTATCTAGCGCGCCGCTTTGGCGCCGACCGAGGGGTCGGGCCGCTCCCTCACGAGGCACTCAATGCTTACTGACCTGTCCAAAATCCGAAACATCGGAATCTCGGCGCACATCGACAGCGGCAAGACCACGCTAACCGAGCGCATCCTCTACTACACCAAGCGGATCCACGCGATTCACGAGGTGAAGGGCAAGGACGGCGTCGGCGCCAAGATGGACTCGATGGAGCTGGAGCGCGAGCGCGGCATCACGATCCAGTCCGCCGCCACGTACTGCCAGTGGAACAACCACCATGTGAACATCATCGAC
>SXOO01000227.1 GCA_005776725.1 Pseudomonadota bacterium
GCCGCACGGCCAACTTCCGCAACGCCATCCTGATCATGACGTCGAACGTGGGCGCTCGGGACGTCGCGCGGGGAGGCATCGGCTTCGGCCGGGCGGCGGGGCAGGGGGACGACACGGAGGCCTACAACCGAGCGTTCAGCCCCGAGTTCCGGAACCGGGTGGACGCCAAGATCGGCTTCCAGCCCCTGGACATGGGCATCATGCTCCTCATCGTCGACAAGTTCGTCGCGGAGCTCGACGGGCAGCTCGCGAAGAAGCGCGTGACGCTCACGGTCACACCCGAGGCACGGGCATGGCTCGCCGAGAAGGGCTTCGATCCCGCGATGGGTGCGCGCCCGCTCGCTCGAGTGATCCGCAACAGCATCAAGCAGCCGCTGTCCGACGAGGTGTTGTTCGGCCAGCTGGAGAACGGCGGTGCTGTCACCATCGGCGCCGCGGACGACGCGCTCACGTTCACGTACAGCGAGCGCGCGGCGTGACCAGCGCCGAGGCTCGTGTTCGGCAGGCGTTTGGCGGCGGACCGGCGATGCTGGACGCGCTGCCCGAGCCGGACCGAGCCGTCGTAGTCCACGCACTCGACCGACATTACGTCGCGTCGGCGCTGCCGCGGAGCCTGCTGGACGGCGTGCTGCTCTACCTCAGCCTGTCCACCCGGCGGCGCTACCCGCTGTATCTGCACGGGGCCCAGCTCCTGAGTGGGGGAGCGCCTCCCGAGGCGCTCGCAGGCTGGCTGGAGTTCGGGGGTTGGGAAGACCCCGGAGCGTTGATTCGTCAGTGGGAGCAGACGCACGCCGTGGAGGCGCTCGCTCCGCCGGGTCATGGCAGCTCGGGTTCATCCGACTCGTCAGCGCACGCCGCTATCGCCGCTGGGAGTGCGGGCGCGGGTCTGAGCCAAGCGCACGTCTTGCTGGTGGCGAGGACGGTCACGCTCCTCGCCCACTCGCCCACACTCGGGGCTGAGGTGGTCGGTGCGTTGCGCACGAAGCTGGGCCCCGAGCTCAGCGCGGGGGCGCTCGGGCTCGCGGAGCTCTGGGCCTGCCTCGGCACGCGGTATCGGTGGCACCCGGAGGTCGATCTGGCCAGGGAACCCCGGGTGGTCAGCTGGCGTTCGAGCCTGGACCCCCTTGTCGATGCGCATGCGTACGTGGCCACCCCCAGGGTGGCGCCGCAGCCGGGCAGTCCAGACACGGCAGAGTCCGTCCTCGTCTCGGTGGACCTGGCGGCGACGCTCCTCGAGGCGCTGCCGCTCGGGGTGCTGCGACTCGATTCGAAGGGGCGCATCGGCTACGAGAACCCCGCGATCCGGGAGATACTGGGCGTGCCCACGAATCGCCCCTCCGTCGCGGTGGGGATGCGCATCGTCGATCTGCCGAACATGCGCCCGTGGATCACCGAGCTCACGGCGCTCATCGACTCTGGCGAGGCCTTCGATGTGCGCCGCGCCCCCTTCGTGTCCGTGTTCGGGAAGATGGGCATCGTCAACGCCACGGGGCGCGCCATTCGCGACGGTCGTGGCGAGCGGATCGGGAGCCTGATCCTGGTTGCCGATGCGCGGCGCGAGGTGGAGCTCGAGCGGCAGGTGGTGGCGCTGGGCCAGAGGGAGATGTTTGGTGGGTTGGTGAGCCGGATCGGCCACGACCTCAACAACCTCCTGGTTGGCGTGCGCGGAAACGCTGCGCTCCTCGCGCAGCGCCTCCCAGCGGCGGATCCCAATCACCTCGCAGCCAGGCGAGTCGACGAGGCCTCGCAGCGCCTCGCGTCGCTGGTGGACGGCCTGCTGGAGCTCGCACACCCGAGCGACGGCGAGGTCGAGGCGTGGTGCGACGTCACGGCGGTGGTTCGCGATACCGTCGGCATGGTCCGAGGGCTACTGTCCGAGCGGGTGGCCCTTGCGCTGGTTCTCCCGCCGGAGCCGCTGTACGGAGTGGTTCACCCGGCGGCGCTGCGGCAGGTGCTGCTCAACCTGTGCGTCAACGCGCGTGACGGCATCATGTTGTGGCCGGATGGTCGCCGCGGCCGCATCAGCCTGGTGGTCGAGACAGCGCGCGCGGCAGAGCCGGGAGAGACCCCCCACCACCGGCTCACGCTCGCGGACGACGGAGTCGGGCTCTCGGAGGCGCAGCTCGCCACCTTGTTCGACCCTCTGGAGTCCACGCGCACTGGCGGCCCGGGCCTCGGCCTCGGCATGCCGGTCAGCCGTGCGCTGATTGCCGCACATGGCGGGACGGTCAACTGCGTTGCCGGAGCCAACGGTGGGCTCACGGTAGTCCTCACGCTGCGCGCCGCGGCGGCGCGATGCGTCCCCGGGGAGCAGGCACCGCCGGCACCCACGGGGGCTCGGGTCCTCGTTGTCGAGGACAACGACGTGGTGCGCGATCTCTGCGTGGACGTGCTCGAGTCCCGGGGCTTCACCGTGGTTTGCGTGGGCAGTGGGCGCGCGGCGCTCGTGGCCCTGAGAGGCGGTGTGGCGGACGTCGCGCTTTTGGACGTGGGCCTGCCGGATGTCTCCGGTCTCGAGGTGTTGGCCGAGGCCACCCGGCTGGGCATCACCACGCCGGTGATCCTCACCAGCGGCAACTCGCGCGAGGCTCTTGGTACGGCAGGCCCCCCAGTGAACACGACCTTCCTGCGAAAGCCCTTCCTGGTGCCGGAGCTCATCAACGCAGTCGAGCGCGCGTTGCGACGCTGACCGTAGGTGGCCCTCAGACCAAAGTTATTCGGTCTCGGCGCGCGTCTGCCGACTTGAGGAGCAACACCACCATGTCCCCGAGCGCCGGCGTCTTCCCTGTGGGCTGATAAAGGGCCTGCACCCCGAAGTCGACGAGCTCCACCACGAGCCGCTTCCCGGCCGAACGAAGCACCTCGCACTTCACCCGCTGACCCACCCGGCCCTCGAGGTGTCGCAACTGCCAGTAGCGCCGGCTCTCCCTCTCGACCTCGCGATGCGAGGCGGCCTGCGCCTCGAGGGTGGAGAAGTGGCCGATGAGCTCGTCCGCCGAGTAACGCGCCACGCCTCGCCGCAGGACATGGCGAAGCTGCCGGTGCATGAGCAGATCCTGGTATCTGCGTAGCGGCGAGGTGACCTGGGTGTAGGCGGCCAGGCCGAGCCCTGCGTGCGAGTCCGGCGTGGTGCTGAGCTCGGCCTTGTGCAGCGTCTTCAAGATGCTGTGGATCTCGTGCCCCTGGAGGGCCCGTCCAGTGGGGATGTGTGGGCGCTCATCGGGAGGGCTCTGCCGCCGGTACACGGCAGGCGCGCGCCGCTCCGAGCAGAGCTGCCCGGCGTGGCTCGATGCCTGGATCATCCACTCCGCCACGAGCCTCCGCGAGGCGTCGTCCGTGCGGTAAGCGAGCACCTCGACCTTGCCGTCGTCCGTACAATGAATGCTGATGTCCCGCCGGTCGATCGGCATCGCGCCGTTCTCGATGCGATCCTGACGCTGCCTCTCGCTGGCCGCAGCGAGCGAGACGAGCAGTGCGCCGGCCACGTGTTCCTTGGCTCCGCGGAGGATCGCGTCGACGTCTCGATAGGTCAGCGCGCAGTCGACGCGGATCAGCACGTCCTCGATCGAGAAGCCCTCGATGCGCCACGTAGGACCGATCTCGAACACGAACGCCATCGCGGGCCGGTCTTGACCCGCGACGAGGCTCGCGCGGTCGTCGCACAGGCGCTCCGGCAGCATCGGGACCTTACCCTCGGGCAGGTAGAGCGTGGCCGCCCGACGGCGCGCCTCGAGGTCTACCGGAGAGCCCTCGGGGATCAGCGCCGAGGGGTCCGCGATGCAGACGTAGAGGCGTCGAGGGGACTCCGTCCACGCGAAGGCGTCGTCGATCTCGGTGGTGTGCGGGTCGTCGATCGCCACGGTGAGCAGCTCGCGGAGGTCGCGGCGTGCGAGCGTGTCGGTGTCTGCGGCAAGGCTCTCGGCGTTGGCCAGGACCTCGGGAGTGAAGACCGTGGGCAAGCCCGAGCGCCTCAGCGGGAGATTCTCGTCGGGCGTGAAGACCCCGAGATCAACGAGGCGCCTGAAGAGCGCCGGGCCGTCGCCTTCTGGGCTCTTGGGGCCCAGACGCCGCAACGCCGCGCGCCCCACCTCGCACTCCGCGCGGTCGTCGTCGTAGATGACGAGGGGCTCCAGCGCCTTGACGAAGCGCGTCACCTGCTCGGGGCTCGCGGGCTCGCCCCGGAGCCAGGCAGTGACCGCGTCCGCCAGCTCTGCGCGTTCCCGCTTCTCCTGCTCGGCCGCGCGCGCGGCGTAGACCTCTTCCCGCGGCCGCGGGACGTACTGCCCGCCCTCGACTCGCCGGAAGTACGCCTGGTTCCGAGTGAGGGCCCAGAAGGTGGCGTCGTCGGCGGCCGGGCCGGGCGCAGGTCCAGCGATCGCGGCCAGCTCCCCGAGGCTGTGATTGGCTCCGGCGACCGCCTCCCACAGGGTGGGTACGTCGATCCCGGCCATGAGCTCATGGACCAGGGCTTCCCACGCAACGAGGGCCTCGCCGGACGCCACGGTGTGCTCCGAGAGATGGGCGAACCTGGCAAGGCCATGCGTCGAGCGATGTCCACCGCTCTGCTCGACCTCGAGGACCACAGCCGAGCCGCCGATCACCCGTGCGGGCCGCAGGTCTTGTCCGTGGTGCAGATACACCACCTGGCCGATCTTCGCGCTCACGTGGCGTCCCGCGGTGGAGCGTTCCCGGCCCTCAGTCGCTGGGCGAGGCCGCTGTGGCGGGGCGCCGCGGTGGCTTCGGAGACGGCGCGTTCGACGGCTCGCGTGGGTCCGAGTAGCACCACGAGGCGTCGCCCTCGGGTGAGAGCGGTATAGACGAGGTTGCGGCGCAGCATCACGTGGTGTCCGGTGTGCAGGAGAAGGACCACGCCAGGATACTCGCTCCCCTGTGACTTGTGGATCGAGATCGCCCACGCAGGCTGGAGCTCCGCCTGCTCGTCGCGGGAGTAGGTGAGCGAACGCCCCGAGTCCTCGAAGGCTACCGTGACTACGCCTCCTTGCTCGTCGACTACGAAGCCGACGTCTCCGTTGTAGGCCTCCTTCTCGTAGTTGTTCTTCACCTGCATGACCTTGTCACCCACGGCGAAGCGCCCCTCCGCCTGAGCGGACTCGGGGTTGAGCAGGGCCCGAATCCGCTCGTTCAGCGCCTCGGAACCCACCGGCCCGCGGTGTTGCGGCGTGAGCACCTGCACCTCACGTCTGGGGTCGAGTCCGAAGGCAGACGGGATCCGATGGGTCAGGAGGCGAGCGAGGACCGCGAGGATCTCCTCGGGGTCGTCTTTGCGGATCCAATAGAAGTCAGCGAGTTCTCCCGCGGGCCCGTCGACCGGCAGCGCACCGCGCAGGATCCGATGGGCGTTCTCCGCGATGAGCGACCCGGCGCCCTGCCGGAAGATCGTACGGAGCGCCGCTACCGGGACGGAACCCGACGCGATCAGGTCACGCAACACGGCTCCGGGCCCCACCGACGGGAGCTGATCGGCGTCACCGACTAGGACGAGGCGCGCAGTGGGCCGGAGCGCGCGGAGCAGCGAGTCCATCAGAGGCAAGTCGACCATGGAGACTTCGTCCACGATGACGACGTCGGCGTCGATGGGCTTGTCCTCGTCTCGCCCGAAGCCGCCCTTCGCCGGCTGCCACTCGAGCAGCCGATGGATGGTGCGCGCCTCGTTCACTCCGGCCTGTCGGGTGGCCGCGTTGAGGCGCTTCGCCGCGCGCCCGGTGGGGGCTGCGAGGGCCACCGCGCGGCCCATGACTCGAAACGCCGCGACGACGGCGCGCACGATGGTGGTCTTGCCGGTGCCCGGGCCGCCGGTGATGACCGCCACGGGGCGGCTCAGGGCCAGGGCGACCGCGTCGTGTTGCTCGGGGGCCAGTGCGTGGCCCAGCGTGGCCTCGGACTCGGCGATCGCAAGGCCCGTGAGCTCGTCTGTTGATGTCGCAGTCCCTCCTCCGAGGAGGCGGAGCAAGCGCTTCGCGACCCGGGACTCGGCCCGGTGGAGCTCGGCGAGGTAACAGAGCGGACCGTCGCCCACCACCTCCGCGACCACCTTGCCGGCGCTGATCAGTGCCTCGAGCCCGGCCTCGGCGACGCTCGCGTCGACCTTCAGGAGCCGCTCGCCGCGATGGACGAGCTCAGGGCGCGGCAGGGCCGTTTGACCCTCGCGGCGCGCGTCGTCGAGGACGTGAGCGAGCCCCGCAGAGACCCGTTCGGGGTGGGCGCCACCGAGGCCGAGCTCTTCGGCGATCGCGTCAGCGCGGGCGAAACCCACGCCGCTGAGCTCGTCGGCGAGGACCCACGGGTTCGCCCGGAGCTTGCTCACCGCCGCGTCTCCCCAGAGCTCGTAGAGGCGGCGGGCCAGGTTGAGGCTGGCGCCCAGACCCTGGAGATACGCGAGGAGCTCGGCCTGCCCGGCGTGCTCGCGGAACGCCTTGACGATCTCGGCCACCTTCTTCTGCCCCACGCCCTTTACGGCTCGGAGCCTCTCGGGCGCTCGCCGGATGACCTCGAGGGTCTGTTCGCCGAAGCGCTTGACCAATAGCTCGGCGGTCTTCGGACCGATCCCGGGGATGAGCCCAGAAGCGAGGTATCGCTCGATGCCGGCCCGTGTGACGGGGAGCGCGATCTGGTATCGGACCATCCGGAAGCGACGGCCCCGCCGCGGGTCCAGCTCGAAGTGACCCATGACGGTCAGCCGCTCGTTCTCCCGCACGCCCGCCATGGTCCCGACCACGGTGACGAGGCCCTGGTGCAACTCTTCGTCGCTCTCCGGCTTCAGCGTCAACACGGTCCAGTGGTTTTGCTCATTCGTGTAGAGCACCCGGGTGACGGTGCCGGTGAGCTGGAGGTCCTCGTCCAAGCGGCGGAGCATGCCATTCGCTAGTGGGCTGGCCAAGCGAGAGTCACGCCGCTATCCTCTGGCGCCGTGTACCGATTGAAGCTCGTCTGTCTGTGCACCGCGGCCCTCGGGCTCGCGGTTAGCGCATCTGCCCGCCTCCTTGACCGGCCGCAATATCTGCAGCCCTCCAGCCGCATCGTCGGGTTGTACGACTCGGGAGACACGGGAGGCGAGGGTCAGAGGGCGATCCTCCCCAATGTCGCGGTGGCGCTGGAGAAGGTCGGTCTGTCGCTGGTGCTGCACGACATCGCACAGGGCCTGCCCGGAGCCGAGATCATGCGCGACGCTCGCGGCGTGGTCACTGCCTTCAAGGACATCGGCATGGTGAACCCGGCCGCCTACATCGGCTGGGCGGAGCAGCAGCTGGTGGCTGGCAAGCGCTTCCTGATCCTAGGTAACTTCGGGGCCTACCAGAACCTCGAGACGAAAGTCTGGACCGACTACGGCGAACTGAACCGCGTGTTTCGCCGCCTCGGCGTGGCGTTCGGCGGGAACTGGACGGATCAGGCGGCGGAGCTCGAGGTGGTGTCGTCGAATCCAGTGGTCGTGAATGGGGTGGACCTGGCAGCGTCGGCCCATTACCAGTGGGTGCGGGTTACCGATCCCGCGGTTGTTCCCCACCTCCTCGTCCGACGTGTGGGCGTTGGCGGCTCGGAGTCGGCGCTGGTCTTCAGCTCACCGACCGGCGGCATGGTATTGGAGCAGTACCTCACTAACGCCAAGGGCGAGTTCCTCATCGATCTGCCGAAGATCCTGCACGCGGGCCTCCTCGCGCCTGCGCCCCAACGCTCCGACCGGATATTGGCGGTGACCGAGCCGGACTACTCGTTCGGTCGCAGCATGGAGAACAACCTCTCCTGGTTGGCCCGATACGCCCGCCTCCAGGTGGACTTCGTGTCCATCGCAGACGTTCGGCGCCTCGTGCGCGAAGACCTCCAACCGTATGGAACGGTCGTCTTCGCCACGGACAAAGCGTCTGAACTCCCGCCGGCAGCGGCGCGGATGGTCGAAGCGTGGGTACGAGAGGATGGGGGCGGCCTCGTGGTCGCGTTGCCGAACTTCCGGAGCGAGTGGAAGGCGATGCTCGGCGTCAAGACCTGGGAGCCCACGCTTCGGGAGGTCGTCTCGGTGAAGTACGAAACCGGGCTGTTCCCCGGCGTAGACGGCATGACGGTGTCGGATGATCCCGGCCCCGGCGAGGCATCCGAGCCCATCGCCAGCGTTCACCCCGTGGAGCTCGACAAAGCCGCGCGCCCGCTCGCTCGCGCAGTGGGCGGTCCTCCCGTCCTGTGGTCCGTGAAGCACGGTCGCGGGCGCGTGCTGGTGCGCAACGATCAGGCCCTGGCCGACAAGGTCTACCGGGGCCAGCTGCTTCAGCTCGTCCTGATGAGCCAGCCGGCGGCTGCCGCTCCGCTCGTGAACGCAGGGGTCTACTTCGTCGACGACTGCCCGCAGCCCATGTGGAACGTGGTGAAGGAGCCGATCAAAGGCGAATACGGGCTCTCGGACACCGACTTCTATCGCGACACCTGGTGGCCCGACATGCAGCAGTACGCGAAGGACTTCGGCATCAAGTACACGTTCGTCTTGATCTTCAGCTACGACGACGCGACGTCCACGGGGTTCACGGCCGACCCGTTCTTCTCGGAGGTCTCGAAAGGGGTGCCGGAGCAGATCACGCGGGATGCCATGGCGCAGGGCCACGAGATCGGGCTCCACGGATACAACCATCAGTCGCTCGTGACGGAGAAGGGCTACACCTCGGCGGGCTGGCCAAGTCGCGAGGCGATGATGGACGGACTCCGCCTCGCGCGAACGGAGTGGGCCAAGCTCTTCGGCCCAGGAAACATGCCGTTCACGTACATCGCCCCGAACAACCACATCCACCGCGCGGGCAAGGAAGCCGTGGCGGCGGTCTTCCCCGAGACCCGGGTGCTCGCCACGAGCTATCTGGACGACGGCGACGTCGAGGGCGGCGAGTGGGACCGGGATCCCGATGTCCCCGCGCTGATGGGCATGCCGCGGGTCTCCAGCGAGTTCTACGTGGGCGCGCACAACAACGTGCCTTTCCACGATGGGATCATGCTGGCCGGCCTGTGGACCCACTTCGCTCACCCGGACGACGTCTACGACCCCGAACGAAACGGGGGGATGGGCTGGAAAACCCTGCGCGTGAAGCAGCGAGAGATGTTCCAACACCTGCGCGACAGCTACCCGTGGCTCCGCAGCCTCACCGCACGCGATACGTTCCACGACTTGGTGCGATATCGCACCGACCCCTTCGAGCGCGTCGTGTCGTCCGACGCCGTCGTGTTCAAGCTGGGCAGCAGCTCCAACGAGACCCGCTGGGCCCAGCTCCGCGTGGATCCGCACCGGCAGGTCTTCGGGACGGAAACCGCGGTGGTCCGCCATTCCTACCCGGAGCACGGGCTCCACATCCTGGAGCTCACCGGGCCCGAAGCTCGGGTCACCTTGGGGCCGCCTACACTCTGATGGCGGAGACCGCGGGCCCGTTCGGTGAGCCGGTGTTCCCGGACGCCGCCGTAGACGTCGAGCTCGATGGCTTCCGGCAGTACCGGACCACCGCGGCCTTCGAGGACGTGGCCAAGTTCTACGAGAAGGCCTTCGCCGGCAGCCGCTGGATCTTCGGGCAGCGCGCCGAGGAGCGAGGGGTACCCTCGGCCTCCTTCGCCCCCGGAGTCCGCGACACGGTCTCCGGCTGGGGAGCGCTGGTGGTCACCCCGATCCCGCCCAAGGGGCGCCGACCCAGCGCTGGGACCCACATCATCGTCACACGGAGGGCGTGATGAGCGGCTGGGCGGTCTTGATCGCTGCACACGCGGTCCACACGGTGGTCGGCGCGGACGCGGGCACCGCGTTCTCGTCTGCCCGCACGTGGCACTACCAGCTACAGCGCGTCCAAGTGCCCGAGCTCGTCGCGAGTAGCGCCGAGGTGCTCGTCATCGACGGCGAGGACGAGTCCCGCCGACCCTGGGCGCCCGAGACCCTCGAAACGTTGAAGCTCCTGCCCGACGGAGGCCGGCGCGTGGTGCTAGCGTACCTGTCGATCGGCGAGGCCGAGGACTACCGGGCGGACTTCAAGCCGGAGTGGCGCAGACGACGCCCCAGCTGGATCCTGGCCGAGAACCCCGAGTGGCGGGGCAACTACCCGGTGCGCTTCTGGGACCCCGAGTGGAATCAGATCGTGGACGCCCGGGTCGAGCGCTTGATCCGCCAGGGCTTCGACGGGCTCTACCTGGACCGGGTGGATGTGACGGAGCATCCCGGGGTGGCCCGAGCGTACGCCAAGGCGTGCTCTGCGGACTGCCCGCAGATCGAGGTCCAAATGGCGGCGCTGGTGGGTCGTGTTGCGCGCCGGGCTCGCGAGCTTCGCGCAGGCGCGCTCGTGGTCCCGCAGAACGGCATCGTCCTCTTGGAGCGCCTCTCGACGGTCGTGGACGGATGGGCCATCGAGGACACCTATTTCCATGGGGAGCGCCGCGCGACCACCGCCCACACCCGATGGGTCGAGGAGACCCTCCAGCGGCTCCGTGGACGTGCCCCCGTCCTGGCCGTGGATTACATACGCAGGAAGCGATCCGTGGACGAGTTCACCCGCCGGGCCACGGCCAGCGGCTATCTCGCGTTCGCAGCTCCGTCGCGGGCGCTCGACCGCGGGCCCCGCTCCAACCGGGCGCGCCCCGCCCTGAGTCTGGATGCCCGCCCCACACCATGAAGCGTCACCTCTCCATCCTGTTTCAGGGCCTCGTCCTCGCGATCCCGGCGATCGTTACCCTCTACATCCTCGTGGCCACTGTCTCGTGGTTCGACGGCGGGGTCCGCGGGTGGCTTGGGGACTTCGCCAGCGAGATACCAGGGCTCGGGCTCCTGCTCGCGGTCATCGTGGTGTACGGGGTGGGCCTCCTTTCACACCTCCTGCTCTTCAGGCGCTTCCTGGATGTGGCGGAGCGGCTGATCGGGCGCGTCCCGCTGGTCAAGACGGTCTATGGCTCCGTGCGCGATCTGATGGGCTTCTTAGGGCCCCGTGAGGACCGCGTCCAGGGTGCCGCCGTGCGGGTGGAGATCTCGCCAGGCATACACATGATCGGCATCCGCACCACCGACAGCGAAGACGGCCTGAAGTCGGCCGTATACCTGCCGTTCAGCTACATGCTGGGTGGATTCCTCGTCTTCTTCCCGAAGGACAAGGTGGAGTTCATCGAGATGACAGTGGAGGAGGCGCTGAAGTTCCAGATCACCGGCGGTATGGGCGGCACCTCCAAGGAAGGGCACGAGATCAGCGCGCTGAACCGGCTCCTCGACCGGCGATGAGCGCCGCGCGGCGAACGCTCGGGCTCTTGTGCTTTAGGAGCCCCGGGAGCTGAGCGCGGACGTCCACGCCACTGCGCAGCGCGAGGCGCAAGCCCGCAGCCACTGTGAGCGGATCCGGGTCCCCCAACGCGGCCGATACCACCGCTACCGCACCTTCACCTCTCACCGCCAGGCTCTCCAGGGCGGCCACGCGGACTCCGCTCGATGGATCGCGGACAAGCGTCATGAGCGCAGCCTCGGCGCCCAGTCGACCCAAGGCGCGGGCGACGCGGGCGCGATGAAGCCAGGAGTCGAGCGAGGGAAGGAGCGAGCTCAGCTGCGCCGCGGCCTGGGGAGTTCCGCGCTCCGCGATGGACTCGGCCGCAGCCGTGGCGGCCTCGGGCTCCCGACGCGCGAGGGCCTCCTCCAGTGCACGGCTGCCGGCCTCACCGCGTGTCCTGCCGAGAACCCTGAGGGCCAGCAGGCGCACTCGCGGCTCTCCACCTAGCGCCAAGCGCGCCACGGCTGTGTCGACCGCCGGGAGCCACGCATCGGGCACCTCGAGATCCGGGAGCAGAGGTCCGAGTCTCAAGGAGGCTCGCTCTGTTGGTGTGGGCGCCGCTTGGGCGCTCACGGCGGCGCCGCCGAGGAGCCCCATGAGGACCGTGCGCTGTGCCACCGGCCCCGACGCTGCCAGCGCACGCTGTAGCGCCTCCCTCACGGCCTCCTGGTGACGGCCGAGCGCATTGGGGGCAGCAGGCCCCGACTGGAGCGGCACCAGCAACGCCGGAAACGCGCGCTCCGCCGCCAGCCGTGACTCAGCGGGATCCGCGACGTCCAGATACGCGTCGATCAGACGAAGGCGCCGCGAGCCCGGCTCGGGCGCGGGAGACAGGAGCGCCAGCGCGGCGTCTGCGAGCGCCGGATGATCTCCGGGATCGGCCCAGCCGGCCTCGAGAACCGGACCGAGCGCGGACGCTTCGCCGATCGCGCCCAGCGCCCAGGCGATCGCCGCGCGCGCCGCGCCGGTCTCGCCCGTGAGGCGGTCCACCAACGCCCGCACAGCACGGCGTTCTCCGATCGCGCCGAGGGCCCATGCCGCGGCGGGTCGAACGGTGACGTCTCCCGAGCGCAGAAGCTCGAGTGCGGCGTCTAGCCCATCGGCCCTCCCGCGGATGCCCAAGGCGAGGGCGGTTACGAACCCCCGATCCGGTCTGGCCTCAGGGCCGATGACGAAGCGGGTAAGCGTGGATGAGGCAGGGGCGCCGGCCTCCGCGCCGAGCGCCCAGATCGCGAGGTTCGCGAGGCCATGATCCCGGGCGGTGGCGAGGCCAGTAAGCGCGGGGAGGGACGCCGAGAGCCCCGTGGGGCGGGGACCGTGCCCCATCGCCACGTGTGTGAGCGCCACGATCGCCTGGGCCGCGACGCTGCGATCCTTCTCACTCAGGAGACGACCCAGGAGCGGGGCCACGGGGGAGGGGCGCGTGAGCGCAATGAGGCGAAGCACGCGGTGGCGCACTGACGCGCTGGGCCCCGACATCGACTCGACCACCGCCTGGAGCGCCTGTTCCCCGAGGAGCGCGAGGCGGGCGCGGGCGTCGCTCTCCGGCGCGGCGCGTCGCGCGCGATCCAGCGCGGTGGCTCGAGACGCGAAGAGGTCGAGCAGGAGCTCGCGGTAGACGGGTTTACGCGGATGCTGCGCCTTCAGCCGGCTGAGCAGGGCCTGGAGGCGAGAGATTCCCGTGGGGCCCGCCACGGCGGCGAGCTGTCGGCCCGCGGAGAGCACGTCAGTCGGGTCGGACGCGCGCTCCACGATCTCCGTGAGCGCCACCTCGATCTCGCGAGTGCGGCCGAGGGTATCGAGGAGTCGAACGAGCTTTTGGCGGAGCGGCACCGGTGCGGGGTCCGCTTCGAGGGACCGCCGCCACGAGGCCAAGGCCATCTCCGGGCGGCCGCGCGCGAGCTGGACATCACCGAGCCACTCCAGGGCCTGCGCGTCGCCGGGAGCCAGATCGACCCTGCGCTCGGCGAAGCGCTCGGCGTCCTCGGAGCGGCCGAGCCCGAGGGAAAGCTCGGACATCCGTCGGAGGCGCGGCGCGGCGTGCGACGGGTCCAGCTGAACCAGCCGCTCGAGCACCCGCAGGCTCTCCTCTGCTCGATTGGAGCGCTCGTGGATCTCGTCGAGCAGCAGCAGCGACTCCACGTCCTCGGCGCCAGCCAGCGCAGCGCCCGCTGCGTCCAGGCGGCGCCTTGCCAAATGCGCCTCGGCGACGAACAGCCGGCTCGCGGTTGGACCGCTCTTGGCCCACGCATCGAGGCGGGCGTCCAGGGCGCCGTCCGCCTCCAGGAGCTCGATAATCCGTCGCCGGGCGTCCCGGCGGGCCTCTGCCTCGGCGGGCGGGATGAGCTCGTGGACCTTCTCCCACAGCGGTACGGCCTCCGCGCCTCTCCGGGCGCGCTCGAGGAAGAGGGCGTAGCTGCGGGCGGTGGAGGCCTTCGTGGGGGTGAGCTCGACCGCCCGTCGGTAGTGCTTGTCGGCCTCCACCATGAGGTCGTGGTCCGCGTACAGCCGTGCCAGGACCAGCGCGGCGCGCGGTGCGCTCTTCATCGCCGAGGGGATCCTCTCCCAGACGGTGATGGCCCGGGCCGTATCACCCCGCGCGAACCAGACCTCGCCGTACGCGACGAGGTGGGCCTCCTCGCCGGGTTCGAGACGGATTAGCGCCTCGTAGACCTTCTCCACCAGGTCCGCCGGCCCGTCGATGCGCTGCAGCAGCTCGCCGACGGCGATCAGGACCTCCGCGTCACCGGAGGCTCGCGCTGCCAGCTGTCCGAGCAGCTTCGTGGCCGCAGGGCCCTTGCCAGAGGCGTGAAGGTGCGCGGCGAGCTCGAGCTCGGCGTCGGGCCCTCCGGACTTGACGAGGCGGCGCAGCTCGGCCTCGACGTCCTCCGGGGTCCCGATCCGGCTCACGATGCGCATCACGGCGTCTCGGGCGTCGCGATTCCGCGGTCGAAGCGACCAAGCCTCGCGCCAGAGCACCAGGGCCTTGGCGTCCTGTCCGGACTCTTCGTAGAGCCGGGCGAGGACGAGGGTCTCGGGGTACGAGCGGCGGCGCCCCTCGAGCTTCGAGATGTATTCCGGCTCCCGGCCGGCTTGCCGGTACGCGTCGATCAGCGCTTCCCGCAGCTCGGGCTCAGCCGGGTGCTCGTCCGGCAACCGGCCGAGCGCACCCTCGAGGACCGCGATCCCTCGGCCCGGATTGCCCGAGCGGACCGCGATACGCCCGACTCGAAGGGTGGCGAGCACGGTGACCCGCGGGTCCTGCCCGGCCGCCAGCTGCTCCCAGAGCTTCAGCGCTGCGTCCACACGGCCGCGGCCCTCGAGACGCTCGGCGAGCGCGACGGTCCGCTCCACATCCCGCGGCGTGCCCTCCAGGAGGCCGGCCACCGCGCGGTCCACCACCTCGGCGCGCTCCGCCGAGAGGGCCACCTCGAGGAGCGCATCGAGGATCTCTGCGCGCTCGGCGGGCTTGGCGAGCGCCGCGCCCGCTTCGAGGCTCTTGAACGCGGCCTCGAGCTCTCCGGAGTCGAGCTCGCAGCGCGCACGGAGGCGTAGCCCCGTGGCCGTGCCGACAGCGGTGAAGATGGGGGCGGCCTCGGCGCACCGGCCGGCCTCGCGTAGGATCAACGCGTGCGCCAGTTGCGCCCCAGCGGACCTCGGCGCGGCTTCCATGGCCCTGGCGGTGTGCTCGAGTAGTCCGCTGACCCCTCCCACCGCGGGGCTGGCGTTCAAGAGCGCGCGGAGACGTTCACTGTCCGCTGGCGCGGCGCTCAGGCGTTCGAGTGCTTCGGCGATCGCCGGGGGCGGGGCCGAGGCGAGGAGAGAGCCGAGCGGCGGTGCGCTGGCCGTGGCCTCAGCAGCGGCGCAGACGAGAGCGCAAACCAGGGGGCGAAGTCGCATGGGGCGGGAGTCTAGAGGTCGAGCGCCCTCGCGTCACGACCACGCACCCGGAGGTCCTCCCGAGCCTGCGGGCGGTGGCCCCGGGCTGGGACCCGCAGGATGGTGTCAAGAACGTGACGCCCGGCATCGACCGTGTTACCGACCGACCTGTGAAGGACGAAACGACGAACGACGTCACGATGCCGATTCACGCGCCCGGCTCGCCGCTCGGCGCTGTGCTCTCTGTGGTCCGTCGGGTCGCCCGGACGGACTGCAATGTCCTCATCACGGGGGAGTCCGGTACCGGCAAGGAGGTCGTCGTCCAGGCGCTTCACGGCTGGTCCCAGCGGCGACGAGGTCCGCTCGTGCCCGTGAACTGCGGGGCGATCCCGGAGAACCTCCTCGAGAGCGAGCTCTTCGGACACACAAAGGGCGCGTTCACCGGAGCCGACCGCGTGCGCGTGGGCCGCTTCGAGCTCGCGCATCGCGGCACGATCTTCCTCGACGAGGTGGGCGAGCTCCCAACCCTGCTTCAGGTCAAGCTGCTGCGCGTCCTCCAGGAGCGGCGAATCGAGCCTCTGGGCTCCACCGGGCCGAAGGAGGTCGACTTTCGCCTCGTCGCCGCCACCAACGTCGCCCTCGAGGACGCCATCCGCAACGGGAGCTTCCGAGAGGACCTGTACTTCCGCCTCAACGTGATCCGCGTCCACCTCCCACCCCTCCGGGAGCGTCCGATGGACATCCCGCCCCTCGTGGACCACTTCGTGGCGCTCTACAACGAGCGCCTGCTCACCGAGGTGCAGGGCTTCAGCGAGGGCGCGCTGCGGTCGCTCATGCGGCAGCCCTGGCCCGGCAACGTGAGGGAGCTGGAGAACGTCGTCCAGGGTGTCATGGTCATGACCGGCGAGGGCTACATCGCCGAGCGAGACCTCGAGCAGCGACTGGGTCAGCGCGAGCCGGTTCGTGTGGACCTGAGGGCGGTGGGGCAGGGCGTCGAGCTCCCAGAGCAGGGGATCGACCTCGTGCGCTTCCTGGAGGAGACGGAGGTGCGACTCATCGATCAGGCTCTGGCTCGGGCCGCCGGGAACCGGACCCAAGCGGCGAAGCTCCTTGGGCTGAACCGAACGACCCTGGTCGAGAAGCTCAAGCGTCGCGGCATCACCGGCGAGTGACTCGGGCGGCGGCGCGAGAGAGCCCCAACAGCGTCACTCCACCGCGATGACGCGTCCCTCGGCCGTAGTGTCTACCGACAAGACCCGTGGCTCACCCACGGGGGACTTGCCTGCCATGTCCGAGATCGCGATCCGCGTATTTGCCACGGGCGCATCGAGGACGAACTCCGCTTTTATCAGCGCTGGCCCACCCGAAGTCAGCGGGGTGCCCGGCGCCCCGACGTGGTAGACGAAAGCCGTCAGCCACGTCGTCCAATCCTTCTGCTGCGCCGGTGCCAGCGAGAGCGAGTGACCGGTCGCCAGGGCCTCGGTGATGCACCCCCCGCCTTCGGGTGAGCAGCTCACGAGGTCGTAGTCGAAGCACGTGGGCCCAAAGCACAGGTTGTCCGTGAGGCGCGTGAGCCGCAGCGCGGCGTCCCAGGTGAGGTGGAGGTCGATCGAGCCGAGGGGCAGGCCCTCCAGTCGGATGGCACACGTGACCGCCGCGCCCTTGGGGCCGCTGACCTCACAGATCCAGTTGTCGGCGCACCCGACGATGAGCGCGCTGACGCACCCGAGGGTGTCGTGGCACACGTCGCTGGTGCAGGGGTCGCCGTCGTCGCAGTTCTTCGCCTGTCCGGAGCACTCGCCGGTCTCCGGGGCACACACCCAATCCGTGGTGCAGTCCACCCCGGCATAGGGACAGGTCACCACGCTCGCAGGGTCCAGGCGACAGAGGCTGTCTTTGCAGTGCAGCGTCCCATTGCAGCGGTTGCCATCCTCGAAGACAGCGCAGTCGGCCAACGAGTCGCAGCCGCACCCGAAGCCGGGCTGTCCCTGGCATCCGCTCGCGCCGCACGCGTCGAGGTCCGTACACGGGTCGCCGTCGTCGCACGGACCGACCACCACGACGTGTTTGCAACCGCTGGCGGCGTCACACGAATCACTGGTGCAGTCGTTCCCGTCTTCGCACGTTGAGGCGTCCGGCGCGTGGGTGCAAAGACCGCCCGCGTCGCAGGCGTCCACGGTACACGCGACGCCGTCGTCGCAGGTGAGGGAGAGCCCCGCGCAGCTGCCCACGCTGTCGCACTGGTCCGCAACGGTACAGGCGTCGCCGTCGTCACACGGCGCACCGGAGTCCAGCACGACCGAGCACGACCCGGTGCCGGGGTCACAGGTTGCCTGCGCGCAGGGGCCGAAGTCGCCGGAGCAGGGTGGCGGCGAGGTGGAGGGGATGACACAGGTCCCAAGGGCGTCACAAGCGCCGTCGCCGGCACAGAGATCAGGGCTGAGGCACGTGGTACCCGCCGGAGCCAACAGCGAAGCGACGCAGTGCCCGAGGCCGTCGCATTGCTCCACCAGGCTGCAGGCGTCTCCGTCGTCGCAGTCACCGGCGTCGAAGGAAGCGACGCAGCTGCCACCCTCGCACGCCGCCGAGATGCAAGGGCGCCCATCGAAGCACAGGGCCTCGCCGCAGTTGGGTGGGGCGGTCGCGAGGATCACGCCGGTCTGGGCGCCCAGGGTGGAGACTGGAACCGCGCTCACGGAAAGGGCCTCGGCGCCGGCCGCGGCGCTGGCGTCGTGAAGTACGACCTCGAACGGCGCGTTCGGCGTGCCGTGCACCTCCAGGGTGGCGAGGTGCGCGTTGCCGGACAGGACGTCACCGGCGTACCGCCCCGTGCCGAGCGGGGCTTCGCCCTGCAGCGGGAACCACTCGACCCGGCCGGCTTTCCAGAGTTCGCCGAACGTGGCCGGCTCGAGCGCGAGGGCGTGCCCGGTGCTGCCCCACGCCCCGCCGGTGCTGCGGGGGACCGAGGCGCAGGTGGCGCCCCAGCAGCGTCGCTCCACTAGTGGGCCGAGCCAGGAGGCCGTGGTCCCGAGGCTCATCGCGAGCCGAGTCGCTGGCGCCGATGGGTCCACGGCGGCGAGCCCGATCGTGCACGTCGCCTCGCCGAGGTCATCGAGTGATCCCGCGCAGAGCCGCTGGCAACCGCTGGCCTCCGCCCCCACGCAAACCCCCGCCTCGCACGAGTCGCCCGTGGTGCAGGCGTCCCCGTCGCTGCACACGGCCTCCGTGTGTGCGAATACGCACACCCCGCCGGCATCACAGTGTTCACTGGTGCAGGGGTTGTCGTCGTTGCAGTCGGCAGCCGAGGAGCAGCAGCCGGCCTGCCCGTTGGGCACCGAGACGCATCCCACACTCGCCTGGCAATGATCGTCGGTGCACGGGTCCGCGTCGTCGCAGCTCGCAACCTCGGCCGCCGCGCAGCCGGACCCGGGGCTGCACGTCTCCACGCCGTTGCAAGGGTCGCCGTCGGTGCACTCGACCGGGGTGCCTGCGAGACATCCGGTGGCGGGCGCGCACCGCTCCAGCCCGTCGCACGGGTCACCGTTGTCACAGAGCAATGGGGACCCCGCGACGCATCCTTCGGGCGTGCAAGCCTCTTCGCCATCGCAGAGGTCGGTGTCGGCGCACCCGGGAGCCCCGGTACAGGTGCCCGCGGTGCACGCGTCGCCCGTGGTGCACGTGAGTCCGTCGTCGCAAGCGGTCCCTTCCTCGGCGGCGCCCAGGCTGCACTCGCCCGCGGCGCAGCGCCACGCCTCGCAAGCGCCCGCGGTCGCGTCGCAGTCGGCATCGACCCGACATGCCGCAGGGGTGGCTTCGTCTTCAGTTGGGCTCGCGACCTCGACGGAGGTGTCGACGCCTGCCGGCGCACCGGCGCTCTCGCTGCAGGCGCTGAGCGCGAGCACGCAGAGGGCGCCGACGGTGCAGAGGCCAGCGGTGAAGCACGTTGAGCGCAGCGGACGGGAAGCAGACCCGTGTGTTCGAGCTTTGGCGTTCATGCGGGAGACGCTACCACGGCCGATAGGTGCGGCGCGATGCGGACGAACCGAGCCAGCGACGCTGCGTCGACCGGGCGCCGGAGATTCTGCGCGAAGTCAACAATTGTGCGCGGCCTCGTGGGTATCATCCGGAAGTGTGACCGGCTATGCTGTGCCGATGCGGTTAGGTCTCAACAAACGTGCGGTCTCCGCGGCGCTGGTCGCGTGCTCACTCGGTCTGGCGGAGGCCACGGCAGCGCCCATCGGCACCACGCCATCGGGTGATGTCGACGGGGATGGCGCCGTCACCACGACCGACCTCCAGTGCATCCTTCGGACGGCCACGGTGCTCAGCGAGTTCACGGGCTCAGGAGGCGCCCTGCACGCCTGTGATCCGGGCGCATGCGCAGCGGGGACGGCTTGTCGCCCCGCGCCCGAAGGGGGCTCCTTCTGTACTCCGGGCTGTCTGTCGCCTTCCGCGCTCCTTGAGCGGAGCCCGTGCGTCGACGCTCCAGGGACCTGCCTCCAGGGCGTGCCTGCCCGGCTCATCGACCTCGACTGCGACGACCGCCTCGGAAGCGGCGACTTCGACGCGCTGAACCGGCTCCTGGTTCGCACGCCCGGCGACCTCGACGGGGACACCGTGCTCGATCTGTGCGACCCCGACACGGACGGTGACGGCGCCCTCGACGGGGTGGACTGCGCGGCATTCGATCCGTCGATCTATCCGGGCGCCGTCGAGCGTTGTGACGGACGATTCAACGGGTGCCCTCCGGGGGGCGCGGTGGACTTCCCCCCGAACTACGAGGACCCGAACTGCGCCGAGCTCTACGGCCCGCTCGTGGACGGGATCGGCCCGAACCCGCTGTGGGCCGGCGTGCAGTTCATCGCCGTGGGGGCGTTCTTCGCTCCCGGAGTCACCGTGGTCGCCCTCGACGGCGTGACGCTGGAGTCGGCGGTGACCAGCAGCCAACAGTTCACCGCCGTCGTCCCCGCGGACGTGTCCGTCGGCTCGCACACGCTCACCGTCACTACCCCCCAGGGGGTCATCGCCCTGCCGGTGGTCATCGCCGGCCTTCCGGTGGTCACCTCGGTCTTCCCGGGGCTCGCCGAGGCCGGAGACACCCTCACGATCACCGGCACCGAGCTCGCGGGGACCACGGTCACCGTCTGCGGGCATACCGCGCAGATCGTCTCCCTCGACGGAAACCAGACGCTCACGGTCGTGGTCGATCCGTTCACCCCTCTCGGGACGTGCTCCCTCGTGGTCAACAGCCCCGTGGGAACGGACTCCGTGGAGGTGGTGGTCGCCCCCGGACCGCCCTTCGTCGCTGGCGTCGCGCCGAACCCCGTGCTCGCGGGCGAACCGATCCTCCTGCACGGGGCCAACCTCTCCACGGGGACCGTCTCGCTCAATGGTGAGGCCTTGGAGACCTGGCTCGACGACGATGGCGAGCTCCGCGCGCGGATCCCGGACGGTCTCGCCTCCGGCCCGTACACCCTCATCGTGACGACCGCCGGCGGGCTCGACACCGTCGTCGTGTTCGTCACCGACGTCGTTCTTGGCCCACCGATCCTCGTCGAGGTCTCCCCGATGCCCGTCCTCGCCGGCGCCGTGATGACCATCCGCGGGGACTGGCTCGACGGCGCTGCCTTCTCGTTCGGAGCCACGCCCATCGTGCCGGTGTCGCCGGGGAACACCGAGGTGCGCGCGCTCGTCCCATCCGCGTTCCCGGCCGGCAAGACTACGCTCTTCGCGGTGACCCCGTTCGGCGTGGCGAGCCTTCCCGTCACGGTCGTGGGGCAGCCGACGATCACCTCGCTGAAGCCAGCCTCCGTCGCCGCAGGGGCTAGCCTCCAGATCCTCGGGGCGTACCTGTTCCCCTTCGACCGCGTCTCGATCGGGGGGGTCGATCAGACCCTGTTCACCCAGCTCACCGCCACCGCGCTCACGGTCTCTGTGTCCCCGGGCACGCCGCTGGGGCTACAGGAGGTACTCGTAGAGACCCCAGTGGGCGACGTGTCAGCCCCCGTGACGATCACGCCGGCCAACCCCTCCCCGCCAGAGATCAGCGACATAGAGCCCACCTCCGCGCGACCCGGTGAGGTCGTGACGGTCACGGGCAGCAGCCTCGCGGGCACCACCGTCAGCGTCGGAGGGGTGGTTCACCAGGTGCTGAACCCGGGGAACGACCTGGTCGCAGCCTTCGTGTTGCTCGATACGGCTCCGCCGGGCGAGCAGCCGGTGGTGTTCGACAAGGGCACGTACGGGAGCGATTCGCTCCCACTCTATGTACTTCTGGGGCCACCGCGCCTCAGTGAGGTGCGCGTCAGCGCCGTCTCAGCCGACGGTCGTGCCGCCATCGCGTTCGGCCCTGGCGCTCTTGCGCTTGGCGCCAGCGTGGACCTCGGCGGACCCTTCGGTTTCGTCTCTTTCACCGCCGACGAGCTCGGGCAAGCGGGCGTGGTCGTCACAGGGGTAGCGCCCGGGGCCACGCTGTCGGTCGCGCAGGGCCTGCCGGGCAACGTGTCTCTGCCGGTCGACCTCACGCTCCCGTCCAGCCCTCCCGCGGTCCTCGCGCCCCAGCCTTATCTGGCCCGCGTAGAGACACGGCCGGATGGCGTGGAGGTCTTCGGGCCGGCGCCGGCGTTCGGCGGCGAGGGCGAGGTAGTCGCCATCGCCGGCGAGGCAGCGGGCTTCGCTCAGGCCGCGTCGCTGCACGCAGACCCGTCCTCCGGGATCCAGCTGTTCTCGCCCGGGACCGCAGCAGTGACGGTGTTCAGGAAGACCGCCTCGGGGGTGTCGGCGCCCGAAGAGATCTTCGCGGTTGCTTACGACCCACCGGTCCTCCCCTCCGCGCCCGTCGCCGGGGCGGTGTGTCTCATGGGCCTCGGCGGCACGGCCGCCAATGGGGTGACCGTGCGAGCCGAGTACGGCGGGGGCTCGGAGGCCCCTGCCACGACGCCCAGCGTGTCCAGCGGACCGGCAGCGGACCTCCTGGCCGTCTCGGTGGTCGACGGCCCGCTCGCGGTCGCGGAGGTCGAGTGGACGATCGCAGGCTCCGCCGGTGCTGCAGTGGTCACCACCCCAGCGGGCGGGGTCCTCGCCGGTGTATCGGTGCAGATCGAGACCGCGGGCTCGGTCACGAACGTCAGCGCTACCGGCTTGACGAACGGCCAATGGCTCCTTGTGGCGTCAAGCAGCGGGACGGTCACCCTGACGGAGGCCAGCGCAGGCACCGCCTCCGTGGCCACGACGGGATCTGGGCGGGCGTTCGTGTACTCGCCCGCGGACGACCGTGCGACGGCGTGCGTCGGATTTTGAGCCGTGACGAACCGGGGCCCGAGAAGGGCGTGAGGCACTCGAACATGACAGCTCGATTCACATGGGGCCGGACGGCCTCGCGTCTGTCCTTGGCGCGGCGACCCATCGGTCTCGCCGGAGGTGAGTCCCTTGAGGCGGCCCCGGGGGACATCCCCAAGGCGCCCGCGGCCGGAGGTCGTCTCCTCGGTCACGTTCTCGGCTCCCTTGCGCTTGTGTGCACGCTCGCTTGTGGCGGGGATGAGGCCGCCACGCCGGCCGTAACGGCGGACGTCGCTGCAGACACCACTGGCGGCGACGTCCCCGTCACCGACGCCGGCGGCTGCACCACGGATGACGACTGCAAGGCTAGCGGTCCGTGCCAGGTCGCCACCTGCGATAAGGGCGCCTGCACCGAGGCTGCGCGCGAGGTTGGGGCTGCCTGCGACGACGGCGACCCGTGCACCTCCGGTGAGACCTGTACCGGTGAAGGCTCTTGCACTTCGACCGGCGCGGTCCTGGCCTGCGACGACCTCGACCCCTGTAACGGCACCGAGACCTGCGCGTCTGACGGCTGCAAGCCGGGCGTCCCCTTGGTCTGCGACGACGGCGACCCCTGCAACGGCGTGGAGAGCTGCTCGAAGGGGCAGGGCTGCGTGCCCGGGGAGGCCGTGGCATGTGCCAGCGCGGCGTTCTGCACCCTCGCGGGCGCGGCGGGCGACCTCGTCACCTGCTGGCTGAGCGTGGCCGCTTCGGAGGCGGAGGAGCAACGCGCCGCGCGTCTCGGCTTCACGCTCACCTGGCCCACGGGTGCCACCCTGGACGCCGTGGTCGAGACGCGTTGCGTGGGCGGCAACTGCTTCGAGGTCGTGACTCCGGGTGCTACGGAGATGGCGCTAGCGGGCGCCCGTGTGATCGGGACCGTGTCGCAGACCGGCGGTGGCGCCTCCGTCGAGGTCAGCGGGGTCGCCGGGGCCATCAACGACGCGTATTACGACCAGGAGCTCCTCCAGGGTGACGCGCGGCTCCTGGCGTTCCAGTTCCGCCTCACCGCCGCGCTGAGCGACGCCGACGTCCAGATAGGAAGTCTCCTGGGTGCAGCGGGCGACACGCCCCTCACTGCGTCCATCATCGCCGGGATCGTCGTGACCACGGAGGCCCCGTGCGGCGGCGCGGTGTGCAAGGACCTGAACCCCTGCACGGCGGACGTCTGCGACGCTGATACCTGCAACCACTCCGCTGCGGCGGGCGCTTGCGACGACGGAAACCCCTGCACGGGCGGAGACACCTGCGGCGCCGGAGGCTGCGCCGGGACACCGGAGGCCAGCGGAACACCGTGCGTCGGAGAGAACGCCTGCACCGAGGTGGGCGCCTGCGACGGAGCCGGGGCATGCACCGTCGACCCAAAGCTGGCCGTGAGCTGCCCGGCCGGCGGCCCCTGCGTCAGCGCGGCGTGTGACCCGAAGTCCGGCTCGTGCACCTTCGCGCCCACCTCGGGTACCTGCGACGACGGGAATGCGTGCACGGAGTCCGACACATGCGCCGCCGGGCAGTGCACCGGTGTCGCTGCGCCGTGCGACGACGGTATCAGCTGCACGCTCGATGCCTGCGAGGGGACCGGCGGGTGCAAGTACACCCCCGACGACGCGGCGTGCGGCGACGGTGATAGCTGCTTCGGCTGGAGCTGCTCAGCTGCCCAGGGCGGCTGCCTCGCTGTCCCGTCGCAAGGGACCTGCGACGACGGAGATCCCTGCACGAGCGGAGACGCCTGCGCGCTGGGCACATGCAAGGGCGCCGTCAAGCCCGGGTGTGGCTGCCAGACGGACGCCGACTGCGTGGCGCTCGACGACGGGAACGCCTGCAACGGGGTGCTGGTCTGCCAGACCGGGACCTGCGCTCTCTCACCCGAGTCCGTGATCAGCTGCCCCGCCGACGGTGCCGGCTGCACCGTCGACTGGGCCTGCAACCCGGCGACGGGGACCTGTTCGGGCAAGCCCGACCCCTGCGATGACGGCGTCGCATGCACGGCCGACTCGTGCTCGACCACGGATGGCTGCCTCCACACGGCGGACGCGAGCTGCTCGTTGGGCACGGTGTGCGAGCTCACGGGCGCGGCGGGGGGCACGCAGGACTGCGTATTGAGGCTGGCGAGCCGCAGCGATTCGCCGGCGACGGGCGCCAACCTCACCTTCCAGTGGGACCCGGCGATCCTCTCGCTCGAGAACCTCTACGACACCGTGTGCTTCGGGCCCACCTGCTTCGAGTACGCGCTTGCGGACTGCAACGGCAGCTGCATCTGGTCGCCCCTCGAGCCCACGCAGCACGCGGTCGTGGCCGTCCCCAAGAACCCCGCCGACGCGTCCGGGAAGTTCACGGCGCTCCTCTACACGCCCACCGCTTCGTCGGTCCCGCTGACCACCGCCACCGCCTCCGGTACCTGGGTGACCGGGACACCGGACGTGGTGACGCTGAGGTTCAAGCTGCTCACCGCGGCCGCCGCCACTCCGGTTCACGTGGCCGACATCGACTTCAATACCCACACCGGCGCGAAGCTCTCCTTCGAGTTGGCGCCCTGGACTGATTCCCCAGGGACCGTGTTCCTCACCGAGGAGAAGTGACACCCATGTTGCTCCGCCGCCTTTGCGTACTCCTCGCTGTCTCCGCCTCGGCTGCCGCAGCGCCCGTGGTCACTGCCCCAGACGGGGATCTCACCGGTGACGGTGTCGTTACCTCGTCGGACCTCCAGTGCCTGCTACTCAGCTTCGAGGCGTGGACGTTGGTCGAGCCGGTGGCGGTGGACCTCTGCGCCAACGACGGCGAGTGCCTGGCCCTCGAACGCTGCGCGCCCGGGTTCCTCGGACACCGTGTCTGCTTGCCGGACTGTCTCGCCGCCGAGGTCACGTTCGGCGAGTCTCCGGCGGTGGTCTGCAACGACCCCGCCGCGAACACCGCGAGCTGCAGGGGCCTCGTCCAGAAGCGCAACGCAGACCTGGACTGCGACGGGGACCTGGGCAACGCCGACTTCCAGTTCATGGTCGCGCTGCTCCTCCGCCAAACGGACGACGTCGACCTCGACGGAGACGGTCAGCTGAACTTCTGTGATCGAGACACGGACGGCGACCTCGATCCGGACACCAGCGACTGCGCCGACACGGACACCACACGCAACGCGGGAGCGGCGGAGCGGTGCAACGGGCTGGACGATGACTGTGACGTCTTCACCGACGCCGACGATCCGGACCTCGCCGCTGGCGACCCCGTGGGCTGCGAGAACAACCTCGGTGCCTGCGCCGGCCTCCTGAAGCCAGAATCCCTGTGCATCGGCGGCGCGTGGAGCCCCTGCAGCGTCGTGCACTACGCCGCCGCACCTGGCTATCAGGTCGCTGAGTCGACCTGCGACCTCGTCGACAACGACTGTGACGGCCTCCTCGACGGGGCCGACCCCGACGTCACGGCGACCTGCTGCGCGCTGAAGGCAGACTGCGGCGCTGGCGAGACCTGCGTGGTGGGCGGCTGCGCCCCGGGGGCCGGCGGCGGGGATCCCTGTGTTCAGGACAACGACTGCGACAATGGCTTCCACTGCCACGAGCCCGGGGCATTCTGTGAGGCGGACGGGGCGGTGGGCAACGGATGCGTCGTGGACGCCGACTGCGGTGCCGGCCTCACCTGCGACGCGGGCCAGTGCGTGGATCAGGGGGGCGCGGGCGCCGCGTGCACCGTCGACTCGGACTGCGAGCCAGCGTTTCACTGCAACGAGGTCTCGGGGACGTGCGCCGCGGACAGCGTGGCCGGCGGAGCCTGCACCGTGGACGGCGACTGCGCCGCTGGGCTCGTGTGCGGCGGCGGGTCGTGCGCCGCGGCCGGCGGGGGGGGCGCCGCGTGCTCGGCCGACTCGGACTGCGCCATCGCCTACCACTGCGACGAGGTCGCCGGTGAGTGCGTCCAAGACGTCGCTGAGAACGGTGGGTGCAGCAGCAGCTCCGATTGCCAGGCGCAGCTCGTCTGCTCGAATGGCGTCTGCACGGAGCCCAGCGGGACGGGCCAGAGCTGCCTCACGGACGACGCCTGCGCGGCCGGCTACCACTGCGACGAGGGGACGACCTCGTGCGTCCCGGACCTCGAACCCGGAGGCGCGTGCGGCATCTCGGACGATTGCGCCGCGGGCCTCGTCTGTACCAGCGGGACCTGCACGGAGCCGGGAGGTACGGGAGAGGCGTGCACGGTAGACACCGACTGCGCCGCGGGCTTCCACTGTAACGAGGTCACCGGCGTGTGCGCGGCCGATGGCGGGGCAGGGCAGACCTGCGGCGTTGACGCCGACTGCGCCGCGGGGTTCAGGTGCACCGCGGGCGCGTGTGTCGAGGAAAGCGTCGGCGGGGCGGGCTGTCTACAGGACAGCGACTGCGCCGCAGCGTTCCACTGCGCCGCGGGGCTCTGTGTCGCCGACGGCGGCGTCGGGGCGCCTTGCGCGCTTCCGGGCGACTGCATCGACACGCTGACGTGTCTCGCAGGCAGCTGCGCACCGGGTGGTACCGCAGGCTCGCCCTGCGCGCTGGACGCCGACTGCTCCTCCGGACTCCACTGCGACGAGCTCTCGGGTGAGTGCGTCGCCGACGGCGGCCCGGGCGCCAGCTGCAGCGCCGACACCGACTGCGCCGCACTCCTGACCTGCGTCGGGGGAGCGTGTGTGCCGCCCGGCGGCGGGGGGGATACCTGCGCGGCGGACGCCGACTGCGCCGAAGGCTACCACTGCGACGAGCTCGCGGGAGAGTGCGCCGCAGACGAGACCTTCGGCGGCGGGTGCGCCGCGGACTCAGACTGCGCGAGCGGCCTCGTGTGCCGAGAAGGGACCTGCGACCTTCCATCCACCTCGGGCGGCACGTGCGCGATCGACGCCGACTGCGTCGCGGGCACGCACTGCAACGAGGTCACGGGAAGCTGCGTCGCCGACAGCTCGGCCGGGGGCTCGTGCTCCGTCGACTCGGACTGCGCGGCCACGCTGGTCTGCGCGGGCGGGGCATGTGTGAACGCCGGCGTGGGCGGTGACTCTTGCGCCTCCGACGCAGACTGCGCTGCCGGCTACCGTTGCGATGAGGCCGCCACCACCTGCGTGGCGCAGGCGGGCCTCGGGAGCGCCTGCTCGGCCAACACCGACTGCGTCGACGCGCTCACCTGCATCTCGGGGACATGCTCTGAGCCCGGCGGCGGTGCCTCTCCCTGCACGGCCGACGCTGACTGCGCGGCCGGCCTCCACTGCGACGAGACCTCCTCCGCCTGCGTGCCAGACGGCACCGCTGGAGCGGGCTGCGGGGAGCCCACCGACTGCGCAGTTGAGCTCACGTGTACGGCCGGTACCTGCGTCGTGCCCGGCGCCGGCGGCGATGCGTGCGTGGTGGATAACGACTGCGCCGCCGCCTATTACTGCACCGCGGGCGCCTGCGTCGCTGACGTAGGCTCCGGCGGGGCCTGTGCCACGCCGTCCCAGTGCGCCGAGGGGCTCACCTGCCTCGCCGGCGCCTGCGGAGATCCCGGAGGCGCGGGCGAGGGCTGCACGGTGGACGCCGACTGCGCCAGCGGGACCCACTGCGCCGAGGCGCTGGGCACCTGTGCTGCCGACGTGTCCGTCGGGGGGACGTGCGCCTCCGTCGACGACTGCGTCATTGACCTCGAGTGCGTCGGTGGCGTCTGCACCGGTGGCTGCACGTCCGACGCCACATGCCCCGCAGCGCAGCACTGCGACGAAGCCTCCGGCGCCTGTGTCGCCGACTCCGCCTCAGGGGGCGGCTGCGTTTATGACAGCGATTGTGCCGCCGGCCTCGTCTGCAGCAGTGCGACCTGCGCGACGCCGGGCGGAGCGGGCGCCGCCTGCTTGATCGACGGCGACTGCGCTGCTGGCAATCACTGCGACGAGGCCACAGGGCTGTGCGAGGCCGATGTGGTGAGCGGGGGCGCGTGCGTGGTCGACAGCGACTGCGCCGCCGGACTCCACTGCACGGCCTCGGTGTGTGTTGCCGACTCGCCCGCGGGCGGAGCATGTGGCAGTGACGCGGACTGCGCCTCTGGCCTCCGGTGTGACGAAGCCGCTGGGCTCTGCGTCGCCCGGAGCGCGGCTGGCGGCGTTTGCACCGTTGACGGGGACTGCGTCGACACGCTGGCCTGCCTCGCAGGCGTTTGTGGTTCGCCGGGCGGCGGCGGCGCTGCGTGCACGGACCACGCGGACTGCGCCGAGGCGTTCCATTGCGACCTCACTGGCGGCGTATGTGTCGTCGACGCGGGACTCGGAGATGGCTGCGTCAGCGACGACGATTGCGGCGGCACCCTCACGTGTGTCGCTGGTACTTGCGGCGTGGCAGGCGGTACGGGCGAGACCTGCGTGGTCGAGTCCGACTGCGCCGACGGATATCACTGCCTGGAGAGCACGGCGACCTGCGCGGCGGACGCGGGCGCGGGCGCCGCGTGCGTAGAGAACACCGACTGCGCGCTCGGACTCACCTGCGGGGCCGGCGGCACCTGCGTCGAAGAGGTGGGCGCGGGCGGCGGCTGCACGGTTGACGCCGACTGCGTCAGCGGAACGCACTGCGCGGCGAGCGCGTGCGTCGCGGATTCCGGGGTCGGCGGCGCCTGCCTCGAAGCCGCGGACTGCGCGGCGGGCCTCGTGTGCTGGGCGGACCTCACCTGCGGTTTACCCCTCGGGACGTGTTCCACCAACGAGCAATGCGCGCCGTCGCAGCACTGCGAGCTCTCCACCGGCGAGTGCGTCGCCGACGGGGCGGCCGGAGCCAGCTGCGCCGACGCTGCCGACTGCATCGACGGCCTCACCTGTCAGGCAGGCCAGTGCGCCACGGGCGGCACCGTAGGCGTCGGGTGTGACACGGACGCCGACTGCGTGGCGGGGACGCACTGCGCCGAGGCCGCCGGTGTTTGCGCCGCTGATGTCGCGCTCAACGGCGCTTGCGTCAACGACACCGACTGCGCGGCCGACCTCACCTGTATCGCGGGCACTTGCGAGGTCGCGGGGGCCGTGGGCGATGGCTGTCTCGTCGACGGCGACTGCGCGGCGGGCACGCACTGCGACGAGGGAGCGGCATCGTGCGTGGCCGACGCGGGCCCGGGCGGCGCCTGCGTCTCGGGGGCTGACTGCGCGGCGGGCCTCACCTGCGTCTCTGGCGTGTGCGCCAGCGCGGGGAGCGTGGGCGACGCGTGTACCGTGGATTCGCAGTGCCTCGCCGGCACCCACTGCGACGAGAGCGCAGGGCAGTGCGCCGTGGACGGCACGGCCGGCGGCGCCTGCTCCACCGACGACGACTGCGCGACGGACCTCGTGTGCACCTCGGGCGTCTGTGTGGCCGCGGGTGGCACGGGCGACTCGTGCCTGGGCGACGGAGACTGCGCCGAGGCTTATCACTGCACGCCCGGCGGTTGTGCCGTGGATGCAGGCGCTGGCGAGAGCTGCTCACGCGACGGCGAGTGCGCTGCCACTCTGACCTGTACTGCCGGCGTCTGCGCTGCTGCTGGTGGCACTGGGGCGAGCTGTGCGGCCGACTCCGAGTGCCTCGCGGGATACCACTGCCACGAAGCCACCGGTCTGTGCGCCGCGGACCTGGGCAGCGGCGAGACGTGCGAAACGGACACGGACTGCGCGGCACCTCTGGTCTGCACGTCCGGGACCTGCCACGACCCAGGCGGTTCGGGCACGCCTTGCACCCTCGATGCCGACTGCGCTGGCGGTTTCCACTGTGGTCCGGCCGGTACTTGCGTCGTGGATGTGGAGGTGGGTGGTCCTTGCGTCGTGGTCGCTGACTGCACCGATGGGCTCACCTGCGTTTCGGGCGTGTGCACGGAGCCAGTGGGCGGCGGCAGCGGGTGCGTCGTGGACGGCGACTGTGGCGCGGCGTATCACTGCGCCGAGGCGACGGGGATCTGCGTCGCGGACGCGCCGTTGGGCGCCGTCTGCTCAACCACCTCCGACTGCGCCGCCGGGCTCGTTTGCAGCGCGGGCGCCTGCGCTGAGCCCGGCGGGCTCGGCGAGGGGTGCTCCGTGGACGGTGACTGCGGCGTTGGCTATCACTGCGACGAGGCGTCCGGATCGTGCGCAGCGGATGGCGGCGCGGGCGCGGCCTGCGCGGGTGACGCTGACTGTGGCTCGGAGTTCACCTGCGTCGCGGGCGAATGCACCGCGGCGGGTGGCGCGGGCACCACGTGCGCGCTGGACGCTGACTGCTCGGCCGGCAATCACTGCATCGAGACCTCGGGGATCTGCGCGCCTGACGTCACCCTGGGTGGCGCCTGCGCCTTGGATAGCGACTGCGCCGCTTCGCTGACGTGTCTCGCGGGCACCTGTCAAGCCACTCTGGGCTCCGGCGGCGCTTGCGTGGCGGACGTCGACTGCACGCCGGGATATCACTGCGATGAGATCGCAGCGCTCTGCACGGCCGATGGCCCCAGCGGTGCGGCCTGCAGCGTCGACAGCGACTGCCAGGCAGGCCTCGTCTGCGCAGGCGGCTATTGCGAGTCCGCGGGAGTTTCCGGCTCGCCCTGCGTGTCGGACAGCGATTGCGCGGCCGGCTACCGCTGCGACGAGTCCAGCGGCACGTGCACGGCTGCCATCGGCGCCGGGGGTGCGTGCACCGCGGATGGCGACTGCATCCCGGACCTCAGCTGTGTGTCTGGGAGCTGCGCTCAGGGTGGAACCGGAGGTGCGGCGTGCACCACCGACTCCGCGTGCGTCATCGGATATCACTGTGACGAGGCGGCTCAGGAGTGCGCCGCGGACCTCGGTCCGGGTGCGCCGTGTGGGGCGGCGTCGGACTGCCAGGCGGAGCTCGTGTGTGTGGACGCTGTGTGCGCCGCCGGGGGCAGCACTGGGACGCCTTGTGCCGCTGACGGTGACTGCGCTGCCGCCTACCACTGTGCCGCCGGCTCGTGCGCGGCCGATCTCGGCTTCGGCGACCCGTGCTCCGTGCCGTCGCAATGCGGCGACGGTCTCTCGTGTATCGGCGGGTTGTGCGTCGATCAAGGCGGCACTGGCTCGAGCTGCACCGCCGACTCGGACTGCGCGCCGGCATATCACTGCGCTGCCAACGCATGTGCCGCGGACCTCGGCCTCGGGGCTGCGTGCACAGAGGACCGCGAGTGTGCGGCTAGCCTCACGTGCACCGACGGCGCGTGCCAGTCTACCGGAGGGGTAGGCATCGGCTGTGCTGACGACTCAGACTGCGCTGCCGGTAGCCATTGCGCGACCGGGCTCTGCACTGCGGACGTGGGTCCGGGCGGAGCCTGCGGGAGCACCAGCGAGTGCGCCGAGCTCCTCTTCTGCCTCGCGGGCACCTGTCAGGCGAGCGGCGGCCCGGGCGACGAGTGCACCTCGGCCGCCGACTGCGCCGAGGGCACCACCTGCACCGGGGGCGCCTGCGTCGTGCTCCTTCCTGACGGAGATGGCTGCACGGTCCACGGCCAATGCGTCAGCGGACACTGCGGCAATGGCTACTGCTGCACGGGGGGCGACTGCTGCGCCACAGCCGCCGACTGCGCCGCCTACGCGGCACCCGCGACGTGCTCCAACAGCGCGTCCTGCCAGGGCGACCGCCTGGACGCCGCCTGTGTCGACTCCGTCTGCGTGAGCGTATCCGTGGCGGACGACGCCGCCTGCAACAGCGCGGCGAGCGCGGCAGCCTGCGGCCCATACGCGGCACCGGCGTGCACCGGTGCCTCCGATCAGACCGCGCCGGTGTGTCCCACCAGCTGCGCGTCGAGCAGCGCCTGCGACGCGGGGAACAGCTGCATCGACGGGGTCTGCGTGCCGCCCTTCTGTGTGGTGTCCGGTACCGTGGGCAGCACGGTGACCTGTCCGCTTCATTATGCGCGCGGTGCCCAGGGCCAGCTCCCCGCCGTACAGGCTACGATGGCGCTGGCCTGGTCGGCCTCCGGCCTCACCGCCACTGGCATCAAGGTCTGCTCCCCGCTGCCATCCAGCCCCGTCACCCAGTGCGCTGGCAAGCCCGAAGCGTATTGCGCCACCACCTTTGGCGCCGGCTCATTCTGTGATTCCACGGTGAGCCGATGCGCGACTTGCTCGTCGAAGGCCACAAGCGACACCTCGCTCAAGCTGGCGGCGGGGCACGCCATCACCACGTGCGAAATGAATGGCAACAGCTGCGGCGCGGGACGCCTCGGGATGGTGTTGTTCTCGTCCTCCTCGGCGCCCATCACGCAGTCCTACATAGACGGCACGGGGCAGCCCACCGCTGGCAGCCTCTTCTTGTCCATCGAGTTCTCGGTCCAGAGCCCCGGTGCCCACGCCGTCACGCTCGAGGCCGGCGGAGACTTCAACGCCAGCGACCTCAACGCGAAGCCCCTGGGCCTCAGTGTCGAGACCGGCGCCGGCAGTCCGTCGGTCTGGATCGAGTCCAACCCCTGAGCTGAGTTTGGGCCCGAGTCGCGGGGCGCCTATCACCCGGATGGTTGACAGCGCCCGGGGGGTCGTTTCTGATGGATTGAGCTGACTGCGCCGGACGACCCCGCACCCCGGAACCGCACGGGCACACCACGAGGTACCTTTGCCAACGCTTCCTAGAAAGCTCGTCCTTCTCGTCGCGACCGATCCCAGGTTCTTCGATATGCCCGAGAACCTGTTTCAGTCTCGCGGTTGCGACGTCTTCACAGCGCTCGACGGAGCCGAGGCGATCGCGTTCTTGGGGCAGTACCCCGTGGACCTCACCATCTGCCGGGGCGAGCCCGCCGGCAGCTCGGTGGATGCGCTCCACGCCGCTATGTCGTCGACCGCGAAGCTGGTGTTGATCCCCAACGGCTCGGACTTCTCCAAGTACAAGAAGCTCGCACGGACTCACCTCCTCGAGTCCAACCCGGAGGGGAAGGCGCTGCTGCGCCTCAGCGCGCGCCTCCTCGATGTGCCCGACCGCAAGTACATCTCGATCTTGGTGCAGGTGCGAATCGCGAAGCCGAAGCCCACAACGGTGTTCGGAAAGAGCCGGGATCTGTCGGATGGGGGGATCTCGGTAGAGACCAGCCAACAGCTCTCCCTCTACGAGCCGGTGGTGGTGTCCTTCCTGCTGCCGGGAGCCGACCGGATGGTGCAAACGGACGCGTTGGTCGTGCGCGAGACGATACGTCCCGACGGCAAGCGTCACTACGGCATGCGCTTCCTGTCGCTCACCGAAGAAGACCGCGGGATCATCGCGGAGTTCGTGGTGGGCAAGAAAGACGGCTGAGGCCGACTCGAGCCTGCGCCCGCGACAGAGCTCGACGCACCCTGGTTGAGGGTGCACCTAGCTTCCGCTTCAGCTGTGGGCCCGCGGGCGCATTGCTGCGCCCGGGGGGATAGCCCACTTAAAGGACGTCGATCTTGGCTTCGCGAGCCTTGCGGATCGTCTTCCGGATCTCGGCCTTACGGGCCTTGCCTGCGGTGGCGCGCTTGTGACGGCGGACGGACTTCGAACGTTTGGTCGGGGACGCCATGGTGCTTCTCCTTCGTGCTGACCCTCAGACGGTGGTCGTGCCAGTGGAACCGTAGCCGCCGTCCCCCCGAGCTGTTGGCTCGAGGTGGTCCACGACGGTGAACTCGGGCGTCTCGACGCGGGCGAAGACGAGCTGCGCGATGCGCATACCCACCGAGATCGCCAGCGGCTCCACGCCGTGGTTGATGAGCAGCACCTCGAGCTCGCCGCGAAAGTCGGCGTCGATGGTGCCGGGGGCGTTGAGAACGGTGACCCCATGCCGTGCGGCGAGGCCGCTTCGTGGCCGAACTTGCGCTTCCAGCCCCGGGGGCACAGCGAGCGCGAGACCGGTCTTGACCCGCTGGAACCGTCCCGGGTTCAGCGTGAGAGTTTCCGCGGCGCACAGATCGAAGCCCGCCGCTCCGCCGGACATCCGGCGGGGCAGGGGGACCTCTGCGCCGTGGGGGAGCACTCGCATCACCGGGACGTCAGCGGGCATATCTCAGCGCCGAGCGCGGCTCCGCTGACGACCGTCGCGGTCGCCGCCGCGGTCACCACCGCGACCCCGGTCGCCGCCGCGGTCACCACCGCGACCCCGGTCGCCGCCGCGATCCCGATCGCCGCCGCCGCGCGGGCGATCATCCTGAGCGGTCTCCGGGATCTCCTCGCCGTTGGCGCGGCGCTGGTCGAGCAGCACCTCCTTGCGGGAGAGCCGGATCTTGCCCTGGCGGTCGACGTTGACGACCTTGACGAGGATCTCGTCACCCTCGCGGCAGATGTCTTCCACCGTGTTGACGCGACCCTCGTCGAGCTCCGAGATGTGCACGAGCCCGTCCGTGCCCGGCATGATGGTGACGAACGCGCCGAAGTCGGCCACGCGGCTGACGACGCCGAGATAGGTCTTGCCGACCTCGGCCTCCTCGGTGAACGCGCGCACGAGATCGACGGCCTTCTGCGCGATGATCCCGTCGACAGCGGCGATGTTCACCTTGCCGTCGTCCGTGACCTCGATGTCCGCACCCGTGGACTGCTGGATGGAGCGGATGTTCTTGCCGCCAGGCCCGATGAGGTCGCGGATACGCTCGGGGTTGATGACGACAGTGAAGATGCGCGGTGCGTGGTTCGAGAGGTCGAGGTTCGGCTCCGAGATGAGCGAGTTCATCTCCTTCAGGATGTGGAGCCGGCCTTCGCGGGCTTGCGCCAGGGCCTGCTCCATCGTCTCGCGGGTGAGGCCCGTGATCTTGATGTCCATCTGAAGGGCCGAGATGCCCTCGCTGTTGCCGATGACCTTGAAGTCCATGTCGCC
>SXOO01000228.1 GCA_005776725.1 Pseudomonadota bacterium
CGCGCTCCGGCGAGCGCCCCCGTGGCGCCCCCGACCGCGCCTCCCGCGGCCGTCGCGCCGGCCCCGCCCGTCGCGGCAGCGCCGCCGGCTCCCACCCAGCTGCCTCGTGAGGTCCCCGTGGTCAACCCCGTGAAGCGTGTCATTCCCCTCGGCTTCGTGTGGGAGACGCTCGACCCGTTCCTCTTCTGTGTTCATCACGACGACGCCTACCCCGTGGGAAACGCCCGGCAGGGGCCGGCGGTCCCGCTCACGGGCCGCGATCTCGGCCAGGACTTCGGCCGGAAGGACGGCTGGAGCATGTACCACGGCCTCGTGGTGCCGGGCTTCCCCAGCCACCCACACCGCGGCTTCGAGACCGTCACGGTGGTCCGACGGGGCCTCGTCGATCACTCCGACTCGCTCGGCGCCACGGCGCGTTATGGCGGCGGCGATGTCCAGTGGCTCACCGCGGGTCGCGGCATTCAGCACGCGGAGATGTTCCCGCTGGTCGCCCAGGACGCAGACAACCCCATGGATCTGTTTCAGATCTGGCTGAACCTGCCGCGCGCCGACAAGTTCGCGGAGCCGCATTTCAAGATGCTCTGGAATGAGAGCATCCCGCGCGTCGTGGTCGACGGCGGTGAGAGCAAGCAGGTCGAGGTCACCGTGATCGCTGGAGCATACGGCGACACCCGGCCCGGGACGCCGCCTCCGAGCTCGTGGGCAGCGCGGGCCGACACGGGCGTGGTGATCTGGACGGTGAAGCTGCAAGCGGGGGCCCGCTGGACGGTGCCGGCCACGGCTCCGGGGCGGAACCGGATGCTCTACGTCGCCCGAGGCGGGATTCGCATCGAAGCGGCCACCGCGCGTGAGGTCCAGCTGAAGCACGGCGTGGAGCTCGCCAGCGACGCACCGGCGCCGTTGGTCGCCACAGTCGAGACCGAGCTCCTCCTCCTGGAAGGGCGCCCCATCGGCGAGCCCGTCGTGCAGCACGGCCCCTTCGTCATGAATACCCGCGAGGAGATCCAGACGGCGTTCCTCGACTACCGGCGCACGCAGTTTGGCGGCTGGCCCTGGCCCGCGCACGACCCGGTGCACGCCCGAGACGCCGGCCGGTTCGCGAAGCACGCCGACGGCCGGGTCGAGCGCGCGGGCTGACGCCTCAGGGAGCCCGAGGCGTCGTCGTGCCGGGTGAGCGGCCCGGTCGCGGGCAGACCTTGGGGTCGCAGCGGGCTGCCCGGGCCCTGGCGTTTTCCGCCGCGCTGGCCTAGAGAAGGCGCCCATGGCGCTGGAACCCGCACTTCGTTCGTTCTTCGACACCGTACGGACCGAGGCCGGTCCCGCGATCTGGTCCCAGGGCGTCACCATGGCGCGGACCGCGAACATCTCCACGGTCAAGGTTCAGGACGACGAGGTCGTCCTGAAGGTCCGGATGCCCGTCGAGCTCGTGTCTCGCACGGTCACCCTGCTCCCTGAGGACGAAGATTGGCTCTGCGACTGCAAGGCGCCTGGCCGCGTCTGCGAACACGCCGCCGCCGCTGTGATCGCGTGGAAGTCCGCGCTGGAGAAGGACGAGCCGCTCCCGGCGGCTGGCGGCGAGACCGTTGGGCGCATCGTGTATCGGCTGGAGCGCGCCAACGGGGGGCTTCGGCTGATCCGTGAGGTGCACTCGTCCAAAGGCGCTGTGCCGCTCCTCGGCAACGTGGCCGCCGCCGCGCTGGCGAACCGCGGCGTAAAGCTCTCACCGGAGCCGCTCGACTACGAGATCGAGACGGTGCTCGGCCACAGGCCCCTGGCCTGGATCCCACCGGGTCAGATGGTCGCCGTGCTCCGGCCGCTCGGCAGGGTCAAGGACCTCACGCTCGAGGGACGACCCGTCACCACGGCGCTTCAGCCGGTTGGCGCCGTGATTCGGGTGGAGGACGGGCCTCAGGCCGGCTTCATGGTCACCGTGCTCCAGGACGACGCGATCACCGAGGTCTTCAACAACGGCGTGGTCTTGTGCGGGGATCGGCTGCAGCCCCTCGGTGAGAGCGGTCTGTCGGCCCGCGAGCTCGAGTCGTGGCGTGGGGGGAGGCTCTACCGAGGCAACGAGGTGGCAGCGTTGGTCACCGAGGTGCTCCCGTCACTCGAGAAGCGGGCGCGACTCGACATTCGAACGCGGCGCCTGCCCACCAAGAGCCGCGAGCTCCCGCGCCTGGAGCTCGACGCGGAGACGGTGGGCCACGAGCTGCACGTGCTCCCCACGCTGGTCTATGGCCGGCCGGCCGTGGCGCGGGTGGACGGTGACCAGCTGGTCCTCTTGAAGAACGTGCTCCCGATCCGCGACGAGTCGGAGGAGCGGCGCCTCAAGAAGCGCCTGGAGTCACAGCTCGGTCTCCAGCCCGGCCAGCGCCTGGTCGTGAAGGGCGAGGCCGCCGTGGCGTTCGCCGCGCGGCTCCGCCGCTTCGACGGGGACGTCGACGGCGAGCTCGACAGCTTCTTCCTCGCACCCCCGATGATCCCCAGGATCTCGGTGGATGACGACGGCGGCTTCGACGTGGCGTTCGAGGTGCCTGGTCTGGACGCGGGCCGTGGCCGCCGCGCCGACGCCGGCACCGTGCTCGGCGCCTTTCGCGACGGCGCCAACCTCGTGCCGTTGTTGGGCGGCGGCTGGTCACCCTTGCCGGCCGACTGGCTGCGCAAGCACGGGGGCCTCGTACAGGATCTGCTGGTGGCCCGCGGCGACGGCCCCACGTTGCCGCCGGCTGCCGTGCCGGATCTGGCCCGGCTCTGTCGCGCGCTCGACCTCCCGAGCCCGCCGGCCTTCGACCGCCTCCGGGCGCTGGTGGACGACTTCGACCGTCTGCCTTCCGCGGCGCTCCCGGCCGACCTCACCGCGACGCTCCGCGACTACCAGCGCAAGGGCGTGGATTGGCTCGACTTTCTCCGCTCGGCCGGGCTCGGGGCCCTGCTGGCCGAGGACAGGGGGCTCGGCAAGACGATCCAGGCGATGGCGGTGTTCGCTGGTCGGACGCTGGTGGTCGCTCCGACCAGCGTTGTCTTCAACTGGGCGAACGAGCTCGCGCGGTTCCGGCCGGGGCTGAGGGTCTCGACCTATCAGGGCCCGAAGCGCGCGCTCGACCCCGACGCGGACGTGACCCTCACGTCCTACGCTCTGCTCAGACTGGACGCAGACCTACTCGCCGGGGTGGCCTGGGACACCGTGGTCCTCGACGAGGCGCAGGCGATCAAGAACCCGGACAGCCAGGTGGCGCGCGCTGCGTTCCGCCTCCGGGCCGGGTTCCGGGCCACCCTCACGGGCACGCCCGTCGAGAACCGCCTGGACGAGCTGTGGAGCCAGTTCCACTTCATCAACAGGGGGCTGCTCGGCTCCCGCGACGACTTCGAAGAGCGCTACTCGCGGCCCATCGCAGCCGGCGAGCCCGGGGTGGCGGCACGACTCCGAGAGCGCATCCGCCCGTTCCTGCTGCGGCGTCGCAAGGTGGAGGTTGCCCCGGAGCTGCCGTCGCGGACCGAGGTGGTGCTCCGCTGCGAGCTCACCGAGCGGGAGCGCGCGCTCTACGACGCGATCCGCGCGGCCACCCAGGAAGACGTAGTGAGCCGGCTCAACTCAGGCGGCGGCGTCTTCGAGGCGCTCGAGGCGCTGCTGCGGCTTCGCCAGGCGGCGTGCCACTCCGGGTTGGTCCCGGGCGGCGAGGCGGAGTCGAGCTCCAAGGTGGAGCTCCTCGTGGAGCAGCTCGTCCTCGCGGCGAGCGAGGGGCACAAGGCCCTCGTGTTCTCACAGTGGACGGGGCTCCTCGACCGGATCGAGCCTCACCTCGACGCGGCGGGGCTGTCCCATATCCGGCTCGATGGCTCCACGCGCGACCGCGAGGCCGTCGTGAACGACTTTCAGCGTGAGGACGGCCCGCCGGTGTTGTTGCTGTCGCTGAAGGCCGGCGGGACGGGCCTCAACCTCACCGCAGCCGATAACGTGTTCCTGGTCGACCCGTGGTGGAACCCCGCGGCCGAGGATCAGGCCGCCGATCGGGCTCACCGAATCGGCCAGACGCGGCCGGTCCTCGTGACCCGGCTGGTCGCCGCGGACACGGTGGAGGAGCGGATCCTCGAGCTCCAGCGCGTGAAGCGCACGCTGGCAGAAGCGGCCCTCGGCGAGGGCGGCCAGGGCGGAGAGCTGAGCCGCGCGGACCTCCTCGGCCTCCTCGCCTAGACGCGAGCGCCGCACCGAGCGAGCTCAGAGCGGGCCGAGGACGCACTGTGCCCCGCCATTTGCGGTGGAGTCAGGCGTCCGAGGTTATCAGGGGCAGACGATGGGGTGGCTTACGGGGTTGGCGGACAGCGACCCAGAGGGGGCGTCACGCCGGCGCGCGGCTTAGGCGCGCGTGGGGAGAGGGCCGGGCCTCTTCCGAGGCCCGGCGTCCCATCAGTTGCAGCTCGCCGGTACGCAGGCGTTGCTGGTGGTGGCAGCGCCCGCGGCGTCCTTCGTCTGGACGCACTTGTCACCGCCGTCCGTGGCGGCGCAGTCACCGTCCACGCTGCACGCGGGCATGCAGCGCATGTCCGCGTTGAGGCCAGCGCCGCCCATGTTGCCGCACACGAAGCCCTCGGTGCAGTCCGTGTCCTGACCGCAGGGGATGCAGGACTTCGCCTTCGCGCAGATCTTGAGCTCGACGTTGTCGCCGCTCTTGCGCTCGAAGATCACGCGTCCGTCGCAGACCATGTCGTCCGAGCCGCCCGCGCAGTCCTCGTCGGTGTCGCACAGCTTGGTGCAGTAGCCGGAGTCCTCCTTGGCGTCCGGGGCGCAGTAGATGTCCTCGCACAGCTCGTTCGCCGGCGGGTCTTCGCCCGTGAGGTTGCACGATGCGTTGAACTTCGCCGTACCGGTCGACTCGGCGCAGTGGAACTCCTTGGTCACCGGGCCGGCCGCGCCGAACGCCTGGACGAACTGGAGACAGGCCTCGGTGGCCTCGCCGCACGCGTAGTCGCCGGAGCAGTCCTCGAGCGAGTCCGTGCCGTTCACGAGGTCGCAGAGCGGGACGTAGATGTTGTCCGACGCATCGTCGATGCTGGGGCCGGCGCTGTAGAGGAGGGCGCGGCAGACGCTGTTGTAGCCCTCGGCGACCTGCTCGCTCTTGAGGATGCCCTGCGGGCAGTCCGAGGTGCTCGAGCAGAGGTTGGTGCAGTAACCCGAGGTGTTGCCCTGTGCGTCCTGGAACGCGTTGAGGCAGAAGCCCGACTTGCACTGAACGGCCGTGGCGCCGCCACAGGCCTCGCCTTCGCCAGCGCCCTCCGCGGCCGGCTTCACGCAGTAGCCCACGCCGTCCACGCCGTCGGCGGTGAACAGGTTGTAGAACTCGCAGACCTCGCCGCCGGTGCAGTCGCTATTCGTGAAGCAGTTGGTCTTGGAGCCCTCGACCGGCACGCAAAGGCCGTAGATCGCGACGGCGTCGTCGATGCCATCGGCCTCTTCCGGCTCGGTGTCGAGCGTCTCGGTGTTGGCGTTGCAGATCATGTTCGCCCCGCCGGCGCAGTGATCGTCCGTCTTGCAGAGCGAGGAGCACACGCCGCTGTTGAGGCAGAGGCCCGCGCACTCGGGACCATCGACCGCGTCATCCGGGTCGGTGTCGCACTCGCCGCCCAGCTTCGAGGCGCCCGCTGCCACGGCGCCGCACGAGTTGTCGAGCGCGAAGGCCGCGCCGCTCTCGCCGTTGCCGAAGAGGTTGCAAGCGAAGTCGCCGGGGCAGTCGAGGTTGGACTCGCAGCCCTTGCCGAGGCAGACGTCGAACGTGTACTCCGGGTACTGAGAGCCGTAGATCTCCACGCCCACTTCACACTCGAACGCGGAGCAGTCGACGTCGCCGGCGCAGCTTCCGCCGCCCTTCACGCACGTGCCGCCCTGGCAGGTGTCCGTGAGGCAATCAGTGGCGCCGCCGCAAATGGCCACGCAGCCGATACCGAAGCACAGGTCTGACTTGCAGTACTGTACCTCGCCGTCCTCGGGGTTGCCGTTGCAGGTGTTGCCGATGTCCACGCCAGCCTTGTGGTGCGTGGTGCAGCGCGTGCCGGGCTGACCGTTGACCACCTGGACCTGGCACGACTCGCCCGAGGGGCACTCGGAGTCAGACTCGCACGGCTTGAACGTGGTGCCCGGCAGGCACTGGAGCAGCGGGTTGCCCTGGGCCGGGTCGCGCAGCTGCACGCACCGCCAGGTGGTGCCGTAGGCGCCGTCCGCGGGGTTCGCGCACTCGCTGCCCGCGGCGTCTCCGTCCTCGATACCGTCCGAGACCTTGGTGCCCGTGTGGTCGACCTGGTCCTTGGCGATATTGCACTCCTGGGTGCAGACGGTGGCGTTGAGGCACGAGCCCGATGCGCACTGCGCGTTGAGGCAGGCCGGCCACGACGCGGTGTCGGGCTTGCAGGTGTCGGTGATGCCGCACGGCTCGCCGAAGCCCTTGGGGGGCTCGACAGAGGCCTCGCACTTGCGAAGTGCGGTGTTGCAGGTCTCGGCGCCGGTGCAGCCGGTGCCACACTCGCCGCCGCAGTTGTCGGGGCCGCACTCCCACCCGGGCTGGCAGAACGGGGTGCACCCGGTGCCGTCGCTGGCGTCCGCGCCATCGGCGGTGCCGTCCGTGGCGTCCGCGCCATCGGCGGTGCCGTCCGTGGCGTCCGCGCCATCCGCGGTGCCGTCCGTCGTATCGGCGAATCCGTCCGTCGCGTCCGTCGCGTCCGTGGCGTCGGTCACGCCGTCGGTGCCGTCGCTGCTGCTGCCGCCGCCGCCAGAACACGCCGCGAGGCTACCCATGATCACAAGAGCCAACCCAGCCTTTACCCACAACTGCTGTCGCATGTGCCGCTTCCTCCGTCAGCCGAGGCCATGCCGTGCCGGCTGGGTAATCTCCTCGCCCAGCCGCGGCCGGCGCTGACTCGCCGACATCATCTGCTGGTTCTTCTGCTGTGACCGGTTCGAGGCGCGACCATGCGGTCTCACCCCTCCCAGGCGCGAGGACGCGGCATGCTAGAGAAGGGCCTCCCCTGGTGTCAACGACGATGTGGCCGAACGTCGTGGTGCCTTCGGACGTTTCTCCGACGCCCCGATCTCCGGTTCCCGGGGCGAACCGGGGACTGCGCGGACTCGGATTGACCGCGCTGCGAGAGGGAGCGAACTGCCTTTGGCGCCTTGTGGCCCTCGGTGGTCGTCTGCTACGGTCGCGCACCGCGGAGGGTTTTAGTGCAGTTTCAGTGCGCCCGGTGCCAGAGCCGCTATCGCATCGCCGACGACAAGGTGGATGGCCGGGTACTGAAGATCCGCTGCAAGAACTGCGGCGCGCTCGTCGTGCTCCGCGGCCCAGGCGCGCCTCCCGCCGACACCCTCACAGAGACCCCGGACGCGCCCGCGCCGCAACGCACGGTCAGCGTCACGTCCCTCCGTATCGCCCGTCCCCTCGAGGGCGTGGCCGCTCCGATCATGTCGGTTTGGCACGTGGCTATCGGCCGGGAGAAGCGCGGGCCGCTCACCAATCCCGAGGTCGAGTCGCTGCTCAACGATGGCGCGATCGATGGTCAGACCTACGTCTGGCGCACCGGGATGACCACCTGGGTCCGGCTCAACGCCGTGGCAGAGCTCGCGGCGCTGCTCGAGGCCGCGACGGGCGGACCCCGCACGATCCTGTCCACTGCGCCACACTTTGGCGCAGATGAGCAGTCGCCCGCGGCCGCCACGCCCTCCGCCACGCCGCCGGTTTCGAGCGCCCCCACGGCCGTGGAGCCCTCGGTCACTCACTCGCCCGAGGCGGTCACCGGTCCCTCGACGCCCGCCCCCGATGCTTCCCAGCCTTCCGCGACGCCCGCCCCGGATGTGGTCGCCGCTCCGCAGACGGCCGCCCCCGATGCTTCCCAGCCTTCCGCGACGCCCGCCCCCGAGGTGGTCGCCGCTCCGCCCGCGGCCGCCCCCGAGGCGGTCGTCGCTCCGCACGCGTCAGCGCCCGAAGCTTCCGGGCCGTCGGCCCCGGCGGCCGAGGAGATCGCCACTCCGCAGGCAACCGCATTCGAGGTCTCCGAGCCCGCGCCGTTGCCCCCGCCACCCGCGGTGGCCGAGTCCGAGCGGACCGCCGTTGCTGCGGCGCTCGACGTCGCCGAGCCCGCGCCGTTGCCCCCCCCAGCCGCGGTGGGCGCACCCGTGCCGGCAGAGACCGCCCCCGCCACGGAATCGCCTGCTGATTCTGTGCCGAGTGACGCCCGGGCAGGGGCGCCCGAGGCAGACGAGCCGGACGAGCCGGAGCCAGCCACAACCGTGGACCCGGTCCGTGTCGAGGCGGCCACTGCCGCGGCTGCCGAGGCTGGCGCGCCACTCTGGGAGCCGCCGGTCGCGCAGTCCCAGGAAATTGCGGACGCTGAGCCGGCCCCCCGAACGGACGACCCGTCTACCGCCGTGACGGCCCTGTCGGTTTCGCCCGAGCCGACCACTCAGTCCGAGGCGGAGCCCAGCCCAGCCGCTGCGGAGCCGGCGGTCATCGAGGCGCCCCCGAGGCCGTTTGCCCGCACGATGGAGCTGTCGGCGGTCGATCTCAGCGAGCTCGAGCAGCCTTGGGCCAGCGTCGAAGAGGCCCTCGCGGCGCTCACGCAGCCCTCGGGCGGGCCTCAGCCCCCTGCCGTGGCGGAGCCCCCGGCCGAGACTCAGCCGCCGGCACTCGAAGAGGATGCGGACGCCACGATCCAAGCGCCGTCGCCGGTCTTCGCCCCGGATCCCGTGGTCCCACCGCCGATCCCGCCGCAGCTCCGGCCGGAGTCGGACCCCGAGGAGCCCCCCACCTTCGTGGCGCCGGTGCCGCCCGCGGTTCCAGAGCATGCTCCTCTGACTCGCCAGGCCCACGAACGGTCCGCAGTCGACTCGTCCGCGCCGCCCTCGATCGTGGTGCCCCTGGCTTCCCCTGGACGTGGGGCACCGGCCCCCCCGGCGGCGCCAGCTCCACAACTCCCGGCCACCGAGCTGAGCCTCGGCGACGACGCGGACGCGATGGCCTTCTTCAACCGGCCGAGCGACACGCCGGTCACTGACGCGGAGCTCAAGAGCTTGCCGCCGCCGGTCGAAGACATCCCCCCGATGTTCCCGAGCTCTCAGAGCCCGGCTTCGAGGGCCACGCCGCTCATCGAGCTCGAGGCGAAGCCACCCTCGGCCGCCGAGATGCAGAATCTCGTGCAGGAGTTCAGCCTGCTCATCCGGCTGAACAAGAAGAAGCGAACGTCCACGGCCGTCTTTGCGGTTGGCGCGTTGCTCGTGTTCGGGGGGTTTGGTGGTGGCATCTGGTACCTGATGAAGCGGGAGGCGGAGCGCGAGGCTGCACGCCGTGCCACCGCAGGAGAGCTGGTCGTCCAGGGTCCCGACGAACGCGTGGTGACTCACCGGATCATCGAGAAGCCCGATGCGGTCGGAGGAGACGACCGCGGCCGCGCGCTCACCGCGCACGTCGAGGTCCCCATGGAGGTCCCCGTACCCGCGGATGTGGTCGAACCGGTCCCCGACGTCGTCCCCGAGCCAAAGGTGAGGCCCAAGGCCGTAGCTCCCCGTGCGCCGGACGCCGCCGACGCGGGCGGCCCCTCCGCCGCGCCCGAGGAGCCGCCCGCACCCACCAAGATGGACGTGATCCAGAAGGCGCTCGCGTCCCCGGATCAGGTCGGAAAGGCCGAGGCGGTGATCGCCGCGCCCATGCTCGGGCCAGCTGCGGAAAAGCCCGCGGTCTCCGACGCCCAAGTGAGCGACCTCATTGCCCGCAACGTGAAGAAGTTCTCGGCGTGCAAGTCGGGCGCAGACCCGATCCGCGTCAAGGTCGCGTTCGAGGTGGATCCGGAGGGCGCGGTGGTTCGTCCCGTGGTGGACATGCCCGATGGCGACGGAGACACGTCGCTGAGCGCCTGTATTCGCAAGCTCGTACAGCAGTGGCAGTTCCCGAAGGGTGGTCGGGTACTCAAGTTCACGCGGACTGTTCTGCTCTAGCTCGCGCGTTCACGCTGCGATGCTGAACGAACGGCGCGCCTCGCGGCGAGCCGCTCCGACTCACCCGCAGCCTGGCCCACGGCGCTCGGCGTAGGGCCACACACTTCAGCCTACAGCCGGCGCTGAACCCGGCCCAGGGAGGCCCCCGTTGACCCCGATCCGTCTCGCCATCCTGCTCGTAGCGGTCGCAAGCACCGCCAACGCCCAAACCGAGTCTCGGCTCAGCCTCCTCGGGTTCAACGAGGAAGGGACCCAGGTCCTCGTGAAGGTCGTCGACCCGAACCAGGGCACCATTCTTCAGGCGCGGGACCTCGAGACCGCCAAGATCAAGAAGGGCTGGCTCATCGAGAACAAGAACGACGAGACCAAGCGGGTCAAGGACTTGCGGAAGAAGACGTTCAAGGTTCCTGCGGTGGTCGATCAGGTCGACCCGGAGGGACGCTTCACGGTCTTCGGGTCGCCGGACAAGAAGCGCGGCAACTACGACATCATGGTCATGCGGGACGGCCGGGTCGGCGTGCTCGGCTCCGTGCCTCTCAAGACGGAGGGGAAACGCGCTGTGGCGAAGGCCATGCTCAAAGAGGTGGTCTGGGCCGCAGACGGGAAGACCGTGTACTGCATCGTGAACCAGAAGCTCGAGCGGGAGACTGGCCCAGAGGACGTGGACGACCTCCATGTGCTCCGTTTCAAGGCATGGAAGGTCAAGTGGGTCCAGGCCCCAGTGGAGGAGCCGGAGACCGAAGGTGCGCCGGAGTGACCGCCGCCATCGCTACCTCCCGACAGGGCAGGGGCGACATTGGGCCAACCTCGTGGCGGCGATCCTCGGCCTTCTGCTGATCTTGCTCTTCGCGCCTCGTATCGGGGACGGCGCCGCCGGCTGCTTCGGCCGCGTCACAACCGGAGCGTCACCATCTCCTGCCCCGCCCTGATCGACTCGCAGACCTGGCGCTGGGCGCCTCCAGCGTTGCGGACCTCGAAGCAGTGGCGTCCCACGTGGAGCTGGGCTTCGAAGCGGTTCCGGCCGAGCAGCCGGCCCGCCAAGTACACGTCGCCATAAGGCGATACAGCCACGGTCAGTCGGACTCGGGGTCTCGCGGGTGTGGCGGCCACCGGGGCGGGCGCGTCGGCGACCGTCGCAGGAGGCTGCTCCGGGGCGCGACGGCTCTCGGCGGGTCCCTCCCGAAGATCAGCGGCACGAGGTTCAGGCGGGGCCCATCCCACGAGGCTCAGCGTTGCGCGCTCTCGCCGCCCGGCCGGCTCTGGGCCCACGGCGGGCGTGCTCGCGCGGCGCTCGGCGGCGGCGGTCTGTGCCACGGGCGCTGGTGCAGCTGGCGCTGGGTCGGCCTGTGGCGGATCCACGAAGCGTGTGAGCGCCAACCAGACCGCGGCAATCCCCGCTGCCGCCGCCGCGGTCCACAGCCACACGCGCCGTCGTCCCGGAGGCACGATGTCCGTGGCCGTAGGCCGGACGCCCGCCCGACCGCGCACGGTCGCACTCGTGGGCGGGGCCTCGCTAGCGGAGAGCACGTCCTCGTCCGGCGGGTTGAAGTCGATCGCTGTGGTGAACTGCTCGCGTGGCGGCCCCTGCTTACTCGTGGTCTCGACGGACTCGCCGGTCAGCAGCGGCCGGGCCGCGGCGAGCAAGTGCTGCTTGAGCTGTTGCGCCGAGTCGAAGCGCGCCCGTGGGTCCTTGGCCAGCGCCCGCTGGAGCACCCGATCGAGGGCAGGAGGCACGACTCGCCCGTCGCCAAGCGCGGAGAGCCGTGGGGGCGGCTTCGTGAGGTGTGCCATGAGCACCGACTGGGCGTCGGGGCCCCGAAACGGTCGGACGCCGCTGATCAGCTCATAGGCGATCACGCCCACGGCGTAGAGGTCGACCTTGGGGCTCACCTCCTGCCGAGAGATGTACTCGGGGGCGAGGTACGCCGTGGTGCCGATGATCCGATTCTCCCCTGTGAGGCCGTGGTCGCCGACGTGCTGCGCCCGGGCAATCCCGAAGTCGATGAGCTTCACCCAGTCGCCGTCGTCGCCGCGCTTCACCAGCATGATGTTGGCGGGCTTGAGGTCGCGGTGGACCACGCCTGCCTCGTGCGCCTCCCCGAGCGCGTCGCACAGCTGGGAGAGGATGTGGATGGTCCTGGCGAGCGGGATCGGGCGCCCCTCGGCCAGCAGCTTGGAGAGGTCACGGCCCCGGAGCAGCTCGAGGACCAGGTACAGGCGCCCGGTCGCCTCGTCGGTTCCGAAGTCGTGGTAGGTGACGATGTTCGGGTGTTGGAGGTGGCAGATCGCGCGCGCCTCCACCACGAAGCGCTGCCTCGCGCTCGCGTCTTCCGTCTCCTTGGGCAGCACCTTGATGGCCACCTGGCGCTGGAATTGGAGGTGCTCCGCCAGGAACAGGCTGCCCATCCCCCCGGCTCCGAGCGGCGCGATTAGGCGGTATCGGTGGTCCAAGACGACGCCGGGATGGAGCTCCACGAGCGTGAGCTTCCCAAATTCGCCCTGCGTCGTCACCATGCCCCGGCCATGCTCCCGATCGTCTACGAGGACCGCGCGCTCATCGTCATCGACAAGCCGGCGTTCCTCCCCACCTCAGGCCGGACGCTCGACGATCCCGAGTGTGCGCAGCACCGCCTGGCCCGGCAGCTCGGCGAGCACGTCTGGGCCGTACATCAAATCGATGCGACCACCACTGGACTGAACCTCTTCGTGCGTCGGAAGTCAGCCGTCGCGGTCTTCGTCCACAAGCTGAAGCAGGGCATCAAGCAGTACATCGCCCTGGTCGACGGCCGGCCGGAGTGGAGCGCCCTTCGCATCGACGCGCCGATCGGCTGGGACGAGGCGTCCCGGGCGTGGGCGGTCACTCCGGAGGGCCGCACCGCCGTGTCAGACGCTGAGCGCGTGGCCGTTGGCCCTCACGCGGCCGCCGTCGCCGTCCGCATCGCCACGGGGCGCACGCACCAGGTCAGGATCCACATGGCGAGCGTCGGCCACCCGCTGCTCGGAGACCACCGCTATGGCGGCCGGACCGACCCGGCCCGGACCGCCGCTGGCCTCGAGCGCCCGATGCTGCACGCCTACCGCCTGCGCCTCGACGGCGTGCCCGAGCTCGTGGCCCCGCTCGCAGCGGACTTCGTCGCTGCGGCCGGCGCGGAGGGACTCTCGCTGTCTGGATGGGCCGGCGCTTGACGGATCCGTCCGAGGACGACGACGTCTCCCTCGTCGAGCTCGAGGTTCCACTCGAGGCGGCGGGGTCGCGGCTCGACGTCTGGCTCGCGCAGGCTGCCGGGATCTCGCGCAGTCAGGTGGCGCTCCGGATCGAGGCCGGTGACGTGACCGTCCACGGGCGGGTGGTGACCAAGGCGGGCCTGGCGCTGCGTGGCGGAGAGGCGCTGGTGCTCCGCCTTCCTCCGCCCCCGCCCAGCGAGGCCCTCCCGGAGGCGTTGCCGCTAGACGTCCTGTACGAAGACGAGCACCTCATCGTGGTCAACAAAGCGGCCGACATGGTGGTCCACCCATCGCCCGGGCACGAGACCGGGACGCTGGTGAACGCACTGGTTCATCGCTTCGGCGGTCTGGCTCCGGACCTGGGGACCCCAGAGGGTCGCCCCCGGCCCGGTGTGGTCCACCGGCTCGATCTCGGCACCAGCGGCGCGATGGTCGTGGCACGCACTGCCGTCGCCCGCGACGGCCTGATGCGCGCGATCGCGCTTCGGACCGTGTCGCGGCGGTATCTCGCGGTGGTCCATGGCACCTCGCTTGCGGACGTCGGCAGCTGGCGGACACGACACACGCGTGATCCCCATCACCGGCACCGCTTTACGTCCCGCTCGGCCACGGGCCGGGAGGCCGTCACCCACTGGGAGGTCGTCGTGCGGGGGCGACGGCTGTCTGTCCTACGTTGCCGCCTCGAGACGGGGCGCACCCATCAGATCCGAGTCCACTGCGCGGACCACGGCGCTCCCATCGTGGGAGATCGGCTCTATGGAGGAGACCGCCCCGTGCCCGGACCCGAGGCCGCCGCTGCGCGCGATCTCAGCCGGCAGGCCCTCCACGCGCTGACGCTGGCCTTCACCCACCCCGTCGACGGCACACCCATCGTGTGTCATGCGCCGCCTCCACCGGACCTCCAACAGCTCTTCCAGCGGGGATTCGGTGTCGCAGACGCGGTGGCCGCGTGGGGACTCGAGCGGGATCTGTCAAACGAATAGACAGACTTCAACGTCTTCGCAAATTTGTGTCAGTCTCCGGTTCGGGCACGGCAAGGTCGATCGGATTCTCACAACGCATTGCGTTTGCTGTGGTTTTAGGCGCTACCGGGTTGTGCGTGGGTGTGCTTTGGTGTCAGCGAGGCCGACTGCCCGCGCTTTGGCACTGACACGCATGTCATGGCCAGGCCCCTGGGCACCGCCCCGCCGCCGCTGACGCGCCGGTCTTATCGCAACAAATGAACACAAAAACAGCCAGTTGTGTGACGTGGAGTCCCCCGGGCGGGCCGTGGCCCGCCGCTTGCTACCGTCCCCTTTGGCCCTCGATGGTGGCGATCAAAGCGGGAGAACGACCTATGGCGAGTGAGTCCTGTACCGAGCGCAGTGACGATGTCGATGAGTCGGAGCCCCAGCCCCCGTCCGTCGAGGAGGCGGACGGCCGCCCCGACGAACCTGCGGTTGGAACGGACCCGCTGCTGGTCTATCTCAAGAAGATCGGCGACGTGGACCTACTCACCCGCGACGGCGAGCAAGCGCTCGCGCAGCGGATCGAGCTGGCGAGCCAGCGCGTGTTTCGGGTGCTCCTCGCGTCCACCTTGGGCCGGAGCGAGCTGCTCAGCGTCGCAGACGACATCGCGAGCGGCCGGCGCCCCTTCACCGACATGTTCCCCGAGGCCAACCCGGAGAGCGTGGAGGAGGAGGAGGATCTCCGCCGTGAGCTCGCGCGGTATCGGAAGGCCACCACGGAGGGCCTGGCCGCGTTCCAGCGGGTGGAGGAGTCCTCTTCGACGGTGGAGTCGTACGGCAATGCCCTGGTCAAGCTCTATCGGGTGATTTGGAACGCGCCGGGCGGAGACCGCGTGGTCCGCAGCGCGCTCGACGCAGTGCGCGTGCTCATGCACGAGTACGCCGGGCAACGCTCGATCGTGGAGCAGGCGGTGGAGGAGGGGCTCATGACGCGGGCCCGCCTCATGTCGCGTTACCGTCGCATGCGCGACCGATACGACGACGTCATGCCCAAGCGGCGCGCCAAGGATCCCGGAGGCGAAGCGGTCCGCGCGCGCCTGCGCATGGATCAGATCGAGCGTGACCTCGGGATGGAGGAGTCGACGATCCTCCAGATGACGCGCGAGCTCGCCCAGGCCGAGGTGGAGGCGCGTCGTGCCCGAGCCGCGATGATTCAGGCCAACCTCCGGCTCGTGGTGTCTATCGCCAAGCGCTACACGAACCGTGGCCTCCACTTCCTCGACCTCATCCAGGAGGGGAACATCGGGCTCATGCAGGCCGACGAGAAGTTCGAGTGGCAGCGCGGGCACAAGCTCTCGACCTACCCGACGGGGTGGATCCGCCAGTCGATCACCCGCTCCATCGCTGATCAGGCCCGGACCATCCGGATCCCCGTCCACCTCGTGGAGACCCTGAACCGCCTCACGCGGCTCAAGGCGCGGCTCGAGCAGTTGCTGGGCCGCGAGCCGACGGATCTGGAGTTGGCGCGAGAGGCCGACATGGACGCCGGGTCCGTGTCGCGCACGCTGCGTCTGGCGCGGACGGCCTTGTCGCTCGAGACGCCCGTAGGTGACGACGACGCGCGCGTGGGTGACTTCATCGAGGACAATACGTTCGCGTCTCCGCTCGAGGCGGTCATCGACCAGAACCTCCGCGACGTGACCCGGAAGGTGCTCCGCTCTCTGTCGAAGCGCGAGGAGCTGGTGCTTCGGAAGCGCTTCGGCATCGGCGAGTCCCGCAACTTCACACTCGAAGAGGTCGGCCGTGACTGTCAGCTCACTCGGGAGCGCATCCGGCAGATCGAAGCCAAGGCGTTGAAGAAGCTTCGCTGTCCCCAGCGGTTCGGCGTGCTCGCTACGTTCGCCACCGGAACGGCCGACTGAAGCTCTCAGGAGGCGGGGACCCGGTCCGCGCCCTCGCCCGGCCAGCTCTCAGCCGAAGAGGCGGGTGAACACGACCTCCGCTGCGTACCAGGCAGCGCCGATGACGGCCGTGGCGACTACGAGCGACACGAGACCGATCACTACCCCCCCCATCACGAAGATGCCGTCAAAGGCGAGTAGGCCGAGGCTGATCACCGCCATGGCGACGCTTGGCAGGTTGTTGGCCCCCGGGATCGGCAGCGCCACGACCGTGGCCAGGATGAGGAGCAAGACCCCCAGCGCTCGCTCCGCACCCGGCGTGGTCAGCGCGGTGAACCGGGGCCTGAGCCTCCGCTCAACTCGCGACAGCCAGGGGCGCGCCTTGTCCAGGATTCGACGGAGCTCGCCCTTCGTGAGCGACACGCTGAGCGCTCGTTTGGGCAGCCAGGGCTGGCGCCGCCCCACCACCAGCTGCATCGCCAGGATCATCTGCGGCAAGCCGAATAGCGTCGAGACGCCCGGGATGGTGCCCACACCCACGATGTTCGGCAGCGCCAGGAACAGAATGAGCAGCGGGATCGCCCGCCCTTCCAGCGAGAGGAGCAGTTGCCCCACCGTGAGATTGGGCTCGGGGTGCTCCTCCACGAGCCGATCGAGCGTGGCGGAGACGTGGCTTGGAATCGACACGGGCGGCAGTATGCCGCTCCACGGCCCCGCCGCCATCACGCTACGCGGGCAGTCCCGCAAAAAAGGACGAGAACCGAAGGCCGGGATCGCCGCGAGTGGGGGGCCGCGGGGCACGCGGCCGCAAGGACCGCCCTCCCACCGCTAGTTTCTGTTGAGAAAGTGGCCCAGCTGCCCTAGGTTACGCGCCCAATCGAGCCGGGGGGCTTCCGCAGCGGGTCACTGCTGCCCAACCGCCCGGTGCTCGAAGACCGCGCTGCCCAGACGGCAGCCCACGCCCGGGGCGTGCAGATTGCCGGAACCTCTGAGTCTTCGTCAGAGCGTCCCGCCAAGGAGAAACCCATGTACGCGTTTTCATCCACCGTCCCTCAAGAGGGCGCCTCGATCGCCGAGACCCTGACTCGCGCCGACGCTGAGCTCTCCGTCGCGATCGACTCCTTTCAGCGTGCACGCCGCGTCAGCATCCGCGACTTCTTCTTCAGCCGCGACACGGCGGCCACAGAGGAAGTTCACGTCGGCCACGGCGTCAACGCGCTCCTCAACGCCGAGCGCCACGTCGCGGTCGCCGTGCGGGCTGTCGAGGACCTGCCGAGCGGCGACCCGGCACGTGGACAGCTTTGGCCTCGTGTGCGTATCCTCGACACCACGGTGAGGACTGTGATGACCGAGCTCGGTCAGCGGCCCGATCCGACGCGCGTGGTCACGCAGCTCAAGGCGGCCCGGCGTGTGATTCCCACGGTCGTGTGAGCCAGGGCGGGGACTTCATGTCGCAGATGTTTCAGCGTGTCGCGGTGATCTTGGTGCTCGCGGGTTGTACGTTCGACGACACCTTCTCGTCGTGCCCGTTCAGCAGCGCCATGCGCGAGACCTGCGGCGCCGATGAGGCGGCCGACTACTCGTGCGTCGTCCGCAATCACCCTCAGTGCTCCCAGGACATCTGCCTCTCGTGGAAGGGCGGGGAGTCGGTGTGCACCCTCACCTGTTCACCCGGTGCTGCGGGGAGCTGCCCTAGCGGCTCCACCTGCACCGCGTACTCGGGGGCAGCGGTAGCTGAGGCCGGGGCCGAGTACTTCTGCGTACAGAACGCCGATCTCGAGCGAACGGCCTTCATCACCACCATCCCCGGGAGCTGAACGCTCGACGCAAGGCCTGACAAGCCTTGCGGATCGAGCGTCAAAAACCGCTTGCCAAGGGTGAGGGGGCACCCTATCCTCCGCGCGGCTTCCTCGGAGGGGTGGCCGAGCGGTTTAAG
>SXOO01000229.1 GCA_005776725.1 Pseudomonadota bacterium
GGCGTCCTTGTAGTTGATGGTGGTGTGCGAGACGGCGATGGTGACGTCGCCGTCCATCAGGTCGGCGTCGTCGACCTCGACGTGGTCTCCCCCGAGCACCTCGAACCGCTCGCGGAGCGCCCCGTACTCGTTTACAGCCGCGTCGAGGCCGTCGCTGCCCTCGAGCAGGCGCTCGACCCGCTCGAGCTCCGCCCGAACCTGGTTGAGCTCGTCGGTGCCCGAGAGCACCTCGGCCATCACGGTGCGGTCGCGATCGAAGGTGAGGTCCTGGCTGAGGAGGCCGACGCGGGAGCCCTTGGCCGTAATGACCAGCCCGCCATCGGCCTCGACTCGCCCGGCGATTATGCCGAGCAGCGTGGACTTGCCCGCGCCGTTGGGGCCAACGAGCCCCACACGATCGAGGCCCCCGACCTGCCAGGTCAGTCCGTCGAAGAGGAGCTTCTCGCCGAAGCGCTTCGAGAGCGCCGAGACCTGGAACACGAAGGCGCTTTAGGGCGTGGTCTTGGGCTGGAACGGGGCGAGGAGCGCGTCGAGATCGGGGATGAGCACGATCTCTATGCGGCGGTTCAGCGCCTTGTTCTCGGGCGTATCGTTCGGCGCAGCGGGGGCGTGCTTGCCGTAGCCCGCGAACGAGATCCGGTCAGGCGGCATCCCGTTCTCGATCATGAACTCGATGACGGCCTTCGAGCGGTTCCCCGAGAGGCGCCAGTTGTAGTCGTCGCCGCCGTCCGCGTCGGTGTGGCCCGAGACCTGCCACGAGCGACCGCTGAGGCTGCCCAAGATCCGGGTGAGCTCGACGAGGGTCTCCTTGCCGGCGTCCTTCACCTCGAACTTGCCGGAGTCGAACAGGATCTTGTCGGCCATCTGGACGGTGAACTGACCGCGGACGATCGAGACCGTGAGCTTCCCCGCCTGGACGAGCCCATCGAGCTGTGCCCGCAGCTTGTCGAAGACCGCCTTCTGGGCCGCTGCGATGTTCTCGAGCTCCTGGATACGCTTCAGCGCGTTCGACAGGTTGGCGTCGAGCGCCTTTCCGCTGGACTTCAGGGCGTTGGCCTCGGAGGTACAGCGGTCGAGCGCGCCTTGCAGCGTGCCCTTGTCGCCGAAGAGCGAGGCGTTCTTGGTCTCGAGCTCTTTCAGCTGCTTCTTGAGCCCGACGATGTCGGTGTCGTAGCGCTCCCGTGACACGGTGGCGCAGCCGACCGTGGCAGCGAGGGCGAGGCCGGTGACTGCGAGGGTGACGGACTTCACGTGGAGTGCCTCCATATGCCGGGCTGCGGGTGCTGCCCCGGCGCTCGAAAGTTCAAGACCATGACTCAGAGCGTGACGATGCGCGCATCGAACGCCGTGTTCCGCGTGCTCTGGTAGAGCGCGGCGTCGGCCGTGACGAGCTGCGCGTCCAGCGACTCGGTGGCCGCCAGCCAGAGCCCGTCGGCGGGCGAGACGCCCAGCTCGAACGCCAGCTCCACCCCACGGCGAACGAGCGCCGGCGTGGTTGCGACCCAGCGACAGAGGTGCGGCAGCACGTCGAGCGTGGCCAGCGCAGCCGCCTCGCTGCACTCGCCGCGTCGCTTTCGCGCATGCTCGATCCGGGCGATCTCCCAGGCGGCGTGGTCGAGGGCGACAAGGTCGAAGCCGCCGGTGAGCAGCGCCCGCGCCGCCGCGCGCAGCGGGCCCGCATCTACGGTGGCCAACAAGACCGACGCATCGATGAGGAGGGTCATCGGTCCCGCTCCTCGCGCTGCAGCGCTCCCCCCTCGCGGGAGCGCGCTGGGGCGAGCGCCGCGACCTGATCGAGGAGGGTGGACTTGTCGTCGGCGGAGAGCTCGGCGGCCGCGCGGAGAATCGCCTCGACCTCGGCATCGAGCGTTCGGCCCGAGACGATAGCGCGCACACGCAGTCGGTTCAGAAGCGCGTCGTCGAAGCCGGAGATGACGATTTGGGCCACACCAAACCCCTTCGTGAGTGGGAGCGGCATCCTAGGTGGGTCGTGCGGACGAGTCAAAGCGCATGGCGCCGCCCAAACGCCCGGCGGGTGGACCCTCGCCATCGCCTGGGTCCAGAGGCCCCGGGTAGCTTCGGAGAGCGCTGCCCCAGGCTGGCGCCTCGAGTCCCCCTCCCCCGCGCGGCACCTTCAATCAACGCAAAAGCAATGCGTTACGATGGGGACAACCGGCCCGGCACGGCAATTGCTAAGCCCTCTGCCAGCAAACATGCCGCGCTAGCGGCCCCCCCGGCCGGACCACCGGCGACGAAGTACGAGCCCGAAGGGCCTCAGGAGAATGAAGATGCTGTACCCCCTCATGCCGCAGACCAAGATGCAGGGCCAAGCGAATTTCGGTTGCAAGCGCCTCGGACAGGACGTCAACGTGGCCGCGTGCCTCGACTGGTTCGTGGACCACAACGCGCTCTGCAAGAAGGCCTCGCCGTGCTTCAAGTGTCCGCAGGGTCAGAAGAACCGCGAGGAGTTCTCGCGCTCCTGAGCGTCGCCTTCGCCGCGCACGCGGTCGTTGCGCTCATCGCCACCGCCCTCGCTGGTGTTGCCTTCCAGGGCTCGCTCGAGGGGGTAGGTACCTCGCTCACCGATCCCTACCTGTTGCGAGCCGCCGCGTTCTACGTGGTAGCTGCCGGCCTCCTGGGCGCGCTAACGGCACGACAGTGCCGGAGTCCGCTCACGGTGAGTCGCGTCGGGCGCGCCATCGGTGTGGGTGTACTCGTGCATCCCCTGGCGTTCACGCTGTTCGCGCTTTCGGCGCGGGTCGTCCCGTTCGCCGGCGTCGAGGTCGTGGGCTCTGTCCTCGAGGATCTGCGCTCGGCGTTGGTCTTCAGCGTAGGCGCGATCCTCTTTGGCGCGTGGATCGCGATCCCTGCGGCATGGCTCGCGGGGGAGTTCGTCTTCTACCGAAGCCAGGCGCGCCCCGCGGGCGGTGAGCTCTCCGCCAGATGAGCGACCTTCGTTCCTTGTCCTCGGGCCGTCTTTCGTCGATTATCGCCCCCCGATGAGCATGACCGTTCGGCGTCTCGAGAAGTCCCTGTTGCTCAAGGTGGAGCAGCGGCTCGCCGAGCTGTTGCCCGATGCGGAGGTACGCGCAACGAGACGGAGCATACGGATCCGCTGGAAGCTCCTCGACTGCGAGATCGCCGTGCGGGCGCTGGCCGAGGCCTGCATCCGAGAAGACCGCGGAGCCTGGGGCGCCATCGCCGGCGGCTTCTGCAACCTGGTCGCGGCGCGCGTTCGAGCGTACTTTGGGCGCCCGATCAGCCTCAAGTCAGAGCTGGCGGCGGTGCTGCCCATCCTCATGGCCGACGACCCGGTCGAGGACGCGCTGCTTCAGGCCGCAGCGCCCACGCCGGGTCTCGAGCTCACGCAGTTCCCCTGGCTCGACGGCTTCCGACTCGAGTTCGACTACAGAGGCGACGGCGCGCAGCGCCGGGTGTTCAGACGCGACCTCGACTCCCTGGGCCTGACGCTCGAGGACGTGTGCGGCACGGCGCTCGAGAACCTCGACATGCGCTCGGGCGAGCTCCAATTCGAGCGCTTCGGCGAGGGCGAAGGGGAGCACGTGGTGCTGAGATGCATCCGGGACGGCGTAGCGCCCGCGCTCCTGGCAGCCGAGTTCGGCCAACGAGCGCTCCTCGCAGCCCTCGGCGCCGCAGGCGCCTCCGCGTCGCGCGCGCTGGCCATGGCGCCGCGGTCCGACCGGGTCTACGTCTGCTCGATGAAGAGCAAGGCCGCGATGTCGCGACTCTGCGCTTACGGCTGGGGCGACTTCGAGACCGACAACCACGACACGCTGCCGCTCTCGCCGCGCCTGTTCACCGTGACCGACGAGCCGCAGGTCCGGTTCTTGGACCACGGGGCCCCCATCGAACGTTATCCGGAGTGGCGCGTCACCGATCTCGGGCCGGTGCGGTTCGCCATCCCCGCGGGGTGGCACGTGAGCCTGCAGGGAGACCGCTGGGTCATCTGGACGTCGAACGACGGGCCCCGCGTCCGCGTGAGGGACCTCGAGACAAAGGGCGGCTCGCCCGTCGCCGGCTTCGAGCTGGCGGACAGGGTGCGCCAGAAGCAGCGCGCCGGTCGGCTCGAGCGCAACGAGGCCGACGTCGAACTCGGTCATGGCTACTTCAATGGGCTCGCCTGGACCTCAGTGGACACGGGCGCCCACGACGGAATCGCCACGGCCAGCCTGTTCGTCGTCTTGCCGTCCACCTTGGTGGTCTTGCAGACCGAGGTGCCAGCGGGCGCGCCCCCAGCCGAGCAGATCGCCATGCAGCGCATCATCTCCACCATCCACGCCGTGCCGCCGTTGCCACCGGACGAAGGCGAAGAAGGCGCCGGCGACCTCTGAGGCCCCTCGTGACCGTCGATCGCATTCACCGGTTCATGACGCCAGAGGGCACGTTCCGCTTCCTGGCACTGCGAGCCACCCAAGCCGTTCAGACCGCCGTGGGCTTCGCGAACGCCTCGCCAGAGGTCGCGACCCTGCTTGGTGACCTCCTCATGGGCGGCGCGCTGCTAGAGCACGCTCAGGGCCCCGCCGAGCGGTTCCAAGCCCAATTGGAGCATCACGGAGGCGCCGGGGTCCTGGTGGTGGACGTACGTCCAGGCCCGCTCGTGCGCGCGCGCGCTCAGTTTCCTCAGGGGCGCCCCGGGTTGTCGGCCTTCGCCGAACCCGCGATGGTTCACGTCACCCGCCAACCGGAGCTCGGCCCGGGCCGGTTCGGGAGCCGCTATCAGTCCAGCGCCCCAGTCCAGGGGAGCAGGATCGACTCGGCCTTTCAGCAGTATGTCCTCGAGTCGGAGCAAGTGCTCACGGTCTTCGCGCTCGCGACGGTGCTCGGTGATGAGGGCGGCTCAGCAGAGACCGCAGCGGGACGTCGCGAGGGACCCACTGTGTTGCGAGCCGGAGGCCTGGTGGTGCAGGCGCTGCCGGGCTTCGAGCGCGAGCACCTCCTCGGCGTCACCCAGTGCCTCGAAGCCGCGCCGTTCGAGGACCTGGTTCGAGGCGGCATGGACCCACTCGAGGCTGCCGCGCAGATGTTCGCGCCGCTCAAGGTGCGGAAGGTGGGCGAGGACCCCTTCGAGTACCGCTGCACGTGCTCTCGTGAGGCCGCTATCCGCATGGTCGGCCTTCTCGAGGCCGACGAACGCCGACACCTTGAACAGGGGGGCGCCGAGTCGGTGACCTGCGAGTTCTGCGGCACAACCTACGCCGTAGCGCTCACGGACCTCGACGCGCTGCCCACGGCCGCCGAATGAGCCTGTTGGCAGCCGTGGTGGTCGCGACGCTAAACGCCGCGCCACCCTCGCCGCTAGACCGGTTACCCAAGCTCCTGCTGAGACCCGCGGGCGTCATTCAATCTGGCTGGGAGTGGGTCAAGGAAGAGCCGGCGCCCACGGAGCAAGAGCGCCGCTTGGCCGAGCGCCGGCTCGACGTCGCGGTCTGCTCGGACGCGATCGACCTTCGCCCCGTGCTGCCGTCGCTCCCCGGCGGCTCACCCTATCGCCTCCGTGACCTCGTTCGCCAACGGCACGTGGCTCGACCCGAGATGGTGGCGTTGCTGCTCCGGGCAGGAGCCCTGCTCGAGCGTGAGCTCCCCGGAGCGCGGATCACCGTCGGGGACATCGCCCAGACGGGCTGCGGCCAGATCCGCTATGGCACGATCGTGGACATCGTCCCTCGTGAGGAGGCGGAGGGGCTGCTCCGTGAGGCCACTGTCGAGTTCGGCGCGCTGACCCAACGGCGACTCCAGGACCCCGCGGACTACCTGGACGAGTTCCCTCGCTTCGACGAGACGGATGGCCCAATCACGGCCGAGTGGCGCGCGACGGGGGCGCTGCCAGATGGCCGAGTCCGCGTCGAGCTTCGCCGCTTCGACCTGCCGGTTCACGTGGGGGACTTGAGCTTCGGGCGGCTGATCTCGCGGTGCGCCGAGCGCTTCGGGGGCAAGAACGCCACGTGGGACACGGTGGAGCACCGCGGACAGCGCCTCAAGCGAGGCACCTTCCTGAGCCCCACGGAAGGCCTCTTCGCAGAGGTCGTGCTCCGGCCTGGAAGCAAGCGGTGGACCGGACGCGCCGACGCCATCCTGCGCGTTCGCGAGGCCGTGATCGACAGCGGCAAGCCGACGAGCCTCAAGTTCGAGGAGCGTTACGACTTCGACCTGGACGGCGAGGCGGGAGTTACCGTCTGGCGGAGCCTGCTAGAGTACGAGGCGCACCACGCCAGCCACCTGTCGGGCCTGGACGCGGATCTGTCCTACGTCACGGCCGACAACCGGTCGCACTTCGCGCCCGACGCGGCGCTCCTCGACGCCACGCGCACCTGGCGCTGGCTTCGCATCCTAGCGCGCGCCGCTGCCGAGCTCGAGATCCCGCTGCAGCACCTGTTCGTGGACCGGTCGATCTACCGCGCTCTGAAGCGCGTACCGGAGGCACGGAAGTCGGACCCCGCCTGGAAGCGCATCCACCTCGCACCCGGACACGATTCACACGTCCACGTACGCATCGGGACGAATACGCGCTTTACTGGCAAGGCGCTCAACGAGATCCTCGAGCTCACCACCCGCCCGCGGCGGCCCTCGAGCCGGTAGAATCCGCCCCTACAGCCCCAAGGAACACGCATGAAGTACGCCCTCTCCATCGCAGCCGCACTCATCGCCGCTCCCGGCTGCTTCAAGGCCGAGGACTTCGTCGAGTTCCCGAATCTGCCTGCGGACGCCGTCACCGGCCCCCCGATCATCGGCCTTGGGATCGGGCTCGCCTGCACCGACGACAACGACTGCCGAGACGGGCTCGAGTGCGACTCGACGTGCCAGCCCGCGGGAACCACGCTCCTCGACGTCCAATGCCTCATCACGGCGGAGTGCCAGGCCAACGCGTACTGCGGCCCGAGGCTTCAGTGCGCCTCGTTCGAGCCCCCGGATCCGCTCCCCCGCTACAAGCCGGACACCGCCTGCTTCTCGAACGACACCTGCGTGGCCGAGTTCGGGGAGGGCACCGTCTGTCTCCCGCGTCCCACCCAGGTCTGTCAGAAGGCCGGAACGCACGAGGTGGGCGAGGCCTGCACTCTCGACGGCGACTGTGCGCGAGGGCTGTTCTGCGAGTACGTCGGTGGGCTGTCCGGAGCCTGCGCGACCGGCGGCGAGCTGGATTACGGCGCCAAGTGCGCGCGGAACGCCGACTGCTTCGCGGGGCTCGTGTGCGGCGAGCAGGGGCAGTGCGTCACGTGGCTCGAGGCCCTTCAGGCGGCCACCGCGTGGCCCGGCGCGGAGTGTGACAAGGACGACCCGGACTCGCCTAGGGTCTACTTCGAGCTGCCGAACGCCTCGGGCGAGTCCCCGAGCGGCGAGTTCTATCGCCTGCCCTACCCGAACGACATCCGCGCAGGACGATGGACCGCCGGGCACCCCAAGCCGGGTCGCGGTCCCATCGACTTCGACCCGGTCGAGCTGCTGCTGGACGCCGCGAACACCGGGCTCTCCGGGGCCGGTACCACCCCGACGGTCTTCTTCCAGTTCTCCACCGGGATCGACTTCTCCTCGATCAAGCTCGAGGACACGCCAGAGTCTCGCAAGAACCTGAAGGTGGTGAACATCGACCAGGACTCGCCGCGGTTCCGGTCAGAGTCGGGCTTCGGCTGGGCCGCGGCCGGGCGTACGAAGTACCTGTGCCAGAACTGGCTGTCGGTGGACATCGGCGCCTCGAGCCCTCTGGAGCCGGCCACGACCTACGCATCGGTCATCCTCTCGGGCGTGAAAGACACCGAGGGCCGCCTCTTCGGGCAGGACGAGGACCTCGCGAAGCTGCTGGCCGACGCCGCGCCGGGAGACCCCGTGGCGGCAGACGCCTGGGCCGCATACGCGCCGCTGCGCGCCTGGCTGGCCGACCAGGGCCTCGCAGCCAGCGAGATCGTGGGCGCGGCGGTGTTCACCACCATGGATCCCACAGCCTTGATGCGCGCCATGCGCACCTCCGCCCGGGCGCAACCGGCTCCCGCCCTCGCCAAGGTCGTCGAGTGTGCGGAGGGCACCCCGAGCCCCTGCACGGACCCAGCGGACGAAACCCGAGTCTGCGCTGTCCACAAGGACTTCGTGGAGTACCAGGGCACCATCGAGCTGCCGGTGTTTCAGTCGGGTACGCGCCCTTACCTCCGCCCGGAGGACGGGGGAGCCATTCGTGAGGTTGGGGGCACGCCCGCGCCGATCGGCACCGAGTCGGTGTGCTTCTCGCTCACCGTCCCGAAGGGAACGGCCCCAGAGGGCGGCTGGCCGCTCGTGCTGTACGCGCACGGCACCGGCGGCAACTTCCGCTCGCATGTCTCGGACGGCACGGCGGCGCTCGCCGCGACCCTGGAGGGCACCCCGGCGGCCACCCTGGGCATCGACCAGGTGATGCACGGGCCACGGCGGGGCACCACAGACCTCGAGCCGGACGTGCTGTACTTCAACGTCGCCAACCCTGCGGCGGCTCGCGGCAACGCGGTCCAGTCAGCGGCCGACTACTTCTCGCTCACGCTGTTCGCCGAGACCTTCTCCGGCCCGCTGGGGAGCGCCACGGTCGACTTCGGCCCGCTGGCGTTCGTCGGTCACTCGCAGGGCGCAACCTTCGGCCCCCTGTTCGCGTCGCTGGAGCCCAGCATCGGAGCGGTCGTGCTCTCCGGCGCCGGCGCGTCGGTGTCGAACAGCCTCCTCACCAAGACCAGCCCGGTGAACATCCCGGGGGCGATCAAGACCGTGTTCCGCGAGGATGCCGGCGAGAGCCACCCGCTCATGGCGATCCTTCAGGCTTACTTTGATCCGATCGACCCCGCCAACTACGCCAAGCTGCTGTCTCGGCAGCCTCCCGTGGAGGTCACCACGCCGCACCCGCTGCTTGTGACCATGGGCGTGGGAGACACCTATACGCCCAACCGGACCACGCGAATCCTGGCAGACATCCTGGAGATCCCCGTGGTCAGCCCGCTGCTCGCGAACGGTGGCGGTCAGCCGTTCGCGGGCTACCCCGAGGGTCGGGTGGTGCCCGGCCCGGTGAGCGGGAACGTGCAGGTCAATGGAGTTGCCACGACGCAGGGCCTCATCATGGCCACCCCCGACGCCTACGACGGTCACTTCGTGCTGTTCCGTGACGCCGCGATGCGAGGCCAAGTGTCGCGCTTCCTCGCGACCGCGTTCTCGGGGGCTCCGGCGGAGATCCCGGCGCCTAGTGGCCAGCCGCAGTGAGGTCCGAACGCCTCGCCGCGGCGTTGGTGACGTTCGGCGAGCCGGCGCTGGAGCAGGTCCCGGAAGGCGCCGGCATCGAGGCCACGCGAGCCGCCGTGGGCACCGCGGTCACGGTGTGGAACGCGTGCGTCCTCGCCACGCATTGGGGCGAGCTGGACGCGCTCGAGAACCTGCGAACCCTCGCGGCTAGCGGTTACCTGCCCTCGCCGCTCGACTCGCTGCTCGAGCCGCTCATTCTGCGTTACCTCGAGCACCACGAAACCGACGCCCGGCTCGTGGCAGGCTGGGTGGTGGATCCCGGCCCCTCGGGCGGGATCATCCTTCACTGCGAGGTCAAGGTGCCGCGCCACTAAGCGCCGCCGGAGGAACACATGAGGCACCTCACAATCGTCGCCACCGCGTTGTTGCTTGCGCTGGGCTGTGCTGGCGAGCCCGCATCGGGCCTCGGAGCCACGTCCAGAGCGGGAGGCGTACAGGTCACCTGGGATCCCGAGGCGAAGCCGCTGCCTGAGATCCCGCTGCCGAACGACGCCGCGACCCAGCTGGACCCGAGCTCCCCCACGGGCCGCCGCATCAACGTGAGCACGCGCGCGGGCACGGACTTCGAGTCGCGGATGCGCGCGCACTTCGACCGATTGGACGGCTTCGGGATCTACGCGCCGATCACCGTGTCGTTCGGGGGCCTCTTGGACCTCCCGGACCTCTGGGCGCGCCACAACGGGGGCCCCTGGCCCGAGGGCGGCCCGCACCGGGACGACTTTCGGGACGACGCCGTCTACCTCCTGAACGTGGACCGCGGGTGCGGTCGCTTCGGTGAGGAGGTGGCCCTGGACATCGGCCGCGGGCGCTTCCCCGTGATCCTTGATGCGCACTCCCGGCGAATCCCCGACGCGGACGCGCCCGAGGGCTATCGGCTCGAAGACGGAGACAACATCACGTTCGAGTACGACCCCCGGGGCCTGTCCAACAACGTCCTCTTCGAGGAGCGGAGCGAAGACACGAACCGTAACGGCGTGCTCGACCCGGGCGAGGACACGGACTTCGACGACCACCTCGACCAGCCGAACCTCATGCACCCGCACGCGTGCGACGGCGAGGAGCCTCACAGCCTGGCGTGGGACCGCTGCATCGCGGACAACCTGCTCACCTTCTACGACCGTGAAAACAACACGCTGATTCTGCGGCCGGTCTGGCCGCTGGAGCAGGGCTGCCGCTATGCCGTGGTGCTCACCCGCCGGCTCCTGGGCGCGGACGGGCTACCGGTCGAGTCGCCGTTCCCCGCCGTGAACCCCGCGTCCCAGTCGGACGGCCTGTCCGAGGCGCCCGCGCTGCTCTCTCGGTATGGGCTGGAGCGGGAGGACATTGCCTTCGCGTGGACGTTCTCGACGGGCCTGCAGACCCAAGGGCTGGAGGTGGTGCGCAAGGGGCTCTACGGCCACGGCCCGCTCGCGCGGCTGAGCACGGAGTTCCCCGTCCAGGGCTTCGAGGTCTTCCAGTCACAGAACGAGTCCGCCGACGGCGCGATGGAGCAAGGCGCTTGCCTCGGCATGACGATCAGCAGCATCTGGCGCTTCATCACCGAGGAGTGGACGCCGAACCTCTGCGCGATCGACACCGACCTGAAGGCGCTCGGCGGAGGTTTCTGGGGCCGCTTCAGCGCACCGAACTTCATGGTCGACAAGGACGGGGGCGCCGCGCCCGGCTCGGACGACGACGACGACGAGAGCTGGGACCTCGACCCCACCACGGGGACCGCCACCGTCGGGACCACCGAGGTGAGCTACTGGTGCGTGTTGCCGCGCGAGCAGCCCTCGGTGACCTGCGAGGCCGGGAATCCGGACGGCGTGCCGTTCTGCCGGCCGTTCCCCGTGCTCCTGTACGCCCACGGGTACACCGGCAGCCGGATCGGGATGCAGGACTTCATGGGACGGCACGCCGCCATGGGCTACGCGACCTGCGCCATCGACTCTTATGGTCACGGAGGCAACTACCGCCTGGTGGAGGACGTGGTCTCTCTCTACGGGCTGCTCTTTGCGCCGTTCGGCACCCCGCGTATCGCCGAGACGATCCTGGGCGGACGGGACCGTGACCTCAACAACGACGGGACCCCCGACCCGGGCGGCGACTTCTGGACCGCCGACCTCTTCCATACACGCGACATGCTGCGCCAGTCCGTGGTCGAGTGGATGCAGCTCGTCCGGATCCTGCGCAGCTTCGACGGCAAGACGAAGAGCGCCGACGGCGGCCTCCTCGGCGACGTGGACGGGGACGGCAAGGTCGACCTCGGCGGCCCCAAGAACACCGTGAGCCTCTGGGGCATCTCGCTCGGGGGGATCACCACCGGGATACTGAAGGGCGCCGAGCCCAGCTTGGACGCAGCGTCGCCGAACGCCGGCGGCGCGGGGCTCACCGACATCGGGACACGCTCCCGACAAGCTGGGGTCCCCGAGGCCGTCTACCTGCCGGTGATCGGTCCGCTCATCCTCGGAGCACTGGAGCGCGACGACCACCAGCGCCCCGTGGCGGGCAGCGCCCTGCGCCTCACGGCGCTCGTCAACAACGCAGGGCAGTCGCAGCGCGTCGACCTCGGCCAGATCCCGGAGATCCAGCCGGGCGACGTGTTGGTCGTGGAGAACCTCGAAAAGGGCACCTGGAGCTGGGCGAAGGTGTCGCCGCGAGGGACGGTCCGCGTGGCCGTGGGCTCCGACGCGCTGGGGCCCGTGGAGAGGCGGCCGCTGCTGGCCCAGCTCACGGGCGTGGCGGTCAAAGACCTCGTCTACCCCGTGGTCGTGGAGGACACGACGCGCCTCGGCGACCGCCTCCGACTCACCGCCTATCGCGGAGACGCGGGCCCGTGTGGGGGCGAGTGCACCCCAGAGCAACGCTTCGGCACCCCGCTGGCCACCTTCGCCACGTTCGGGATCGACGTGACCTTTCAAGGCACCACGTACCCCGCCGGTGCCCCGCTGGTCGCCCTCCAGGAGGGGCTCGGGTATCGGCGCAACTCGCCGGAGCTGCGGCGTTTCCTCGGGATCGCGCAGCACGCGCTCGACCCGGCCGACCCCGCGACGTGGTCCGCTCGGCTCCTCGACCCTATCGACGTGAGCTACGACCCGCACGTCGGTGAGCGCTGGCGCGACAGCAACACGCGCGTGCTGGTCATGCCCACGGCGGGCGACATGAACGTGCCCGTCAACACGGCCATCTCCGAGGCGCGTGCCGCCGGCCTCTACGGCTCGTGGATGCGGGACGAGTCCGTTGGCGCAGAGTGGGGCTGGCGCAAGCTCTTCGAGGCCGACCCCCGCTACGGGCACTCGATGGACTACGAGCTCGTCCGAACGCACGTCTATGAGTCCGTCGACCGACTGGAGCGCTTCAAAACGTCGCACCCGGATCTCATCCATCCGAGCGTGCTGTACGACATCGACGACCTCGCCGACGGGCGCTCGGCGTGGTCCTGCAAGCGCGGTCACGACGGCGACTGGGACACCTTCGACTGCCCCGGCGACGCCCGCGACCAGCCGGTGTTCTTCGAGACCCCGCGCGCCTCGAAGCCGATGCGCGCCAACCGCGCTCGAGGCGACGGCACCTTCGACGCCGTGCGTATCCCCATGCTTCGCCCGCAGGGGCAACACGGGCTCTACAACGCCCAGCCCTTCCGGCGCTTCGACATGGACGCGGCCATGGTCAACCTGACGACCGCCTTCCTCGGGACACGGGGACGCGTCGTGGAGCTGCCGGGGGGCTGCGACTGCAGCGCCAGCGCCATCGGCACCTGGATCACCGGGGGGGCCCCGATGGACATCGCGATCCCCAACAGCGGCTTGCCCTGCGCTTCCAGCGACCTCAAGCTCTGCTCCGCGGCGTGTACCGACGCGCTCGGCCTTCGCTCGCCAGAGGGGAAGGTGGAGTGCCGGTTCTGAGGCCATCGGTGGGGATCCGTTAGCGCCTACCGGCCGTACACGGGGCGTGCTAGGTTCGGCGGCTCTTGTCGGAGGAACGTATGCCGCCGTGGCTCGAAAGACTCGCTCCCATCGTGCTGCTGCTCGTCGCAGTAGGCGTGGTGCTCTGGAAGCTCCCCAAGGTCGACCTTGGCCACAGCCCCGCCTACAAGAAGCGGCGGATCCAGAACTGGCTGCCGCTCGGACTCACCTACGGGTTCCTGTATTTCGGCCGCTACAACTTGTCGGCGATCGCCGGCGAGCTCGACAAGGCAGGCGTCCTTCCCAAGGCCGACTTCAACGACCTCGACGGCGTGGGCGCCTGGGTCTATGGGATCGCCTTCCTCATCAACGGGCCCCTCACCGATCGCTTCGGCGGCCGACTGACGATGCTCATCGGCACCTTTGGGTCGGCGCTCTGCAATGTGGGCATGGCGGTCGCGATGAGCACGGCGGTGGCTGGCGACACGTCGCACCTCAAGACCTCGTTGCTCTGGCTCAACGCCGCCAACATGTACTTCCAGAGCTTCGGCGCGGTCTCGATCGTCAAGGTCAACGCCCCCTGGTTTCACGTGCGGGAGCGCGGCGTGCTCGGCGGCCTGTTCGGCATCCTGATCTCGCTCGGTCTCTACTTCGCCTACGACTGGAGCCTGATGCTGGCCAAAGGCCCCGGGCTCACGTCGGTCTTCTGGGTTCCCGCGGCGGTGCTGTTGGCGTCCTGCGCCGCCACCGCGATGTTCGTCCGTGACACACCCGCCACCGCAGGTTTCGCTGACTTCGACACCGGGGACGCCAGCTCCGGGCAGGTCGGCACGCTGAGCCTCATGGAGGTGCTCCGGAAGATGTTCTCGCAGTCCGTGATCTGGTTCATCGTCGCGATCGAGTTCTGCTCGGGCTTCCTCCGGCAGGCGGTGATGAAGCAGTACCGGCTCTACGCGAAGGCGATCGGAGACGACACCTCCTTCGTCTACGAGAACTGGGGCATGTTGCTCTGTGTGGCGGGGATCCTCGGGGGCGTGTTTGCCGGGTTCATCTCGGACCACGTCTTCAACAGCCGGCGGGGACCCGTGGCCAGCGTCCTCTTCGGGGGGCTATTGCTCGGCACCATTGCCGCATTCTTCCTGCTCGGCTCTCCCCTGCTCGGGTGGGCCGTGGTCTTCATGTCGCTCTGCGTGATCGGGGTTCACGGGATGTTGTCGGGCACCGCCTCGATGGACTTCGGCGGCTCGAAGAACGCCGGGGTGGTGACTGGGATTATCGACGGCTTCGTCTACCTCGGCACCGGCACCCAGGCGTTCCTCTATGCGGCCATGCTCCCCGTCGGGGACGCGGCCAAGTCTGCCGAGAACTGGACGATCTGGCCCGGCGCGATGCTCCCCGTGGCGTTGGTCGGCCTGCTCCTCTGCGCACGGATCTGGAACGCTCGGCCGCAGCGCGCTAGCGCGGCACATTGACCGGCGCTCCGGCCCGGCACCTCCCCGCGGTCGCACATTCCGTTGGGACCCCTTTGGGCGCTCGACCAGTAGACCGCCCGTGATCCGCTCTACCATCGGAAAGCTGTTAGGGGTCATCGCGCGCGGCGCGGCGACCACCGGCGAGCGGGCGGGCCCCCTGGGGCGGGTGCTCGACGCGGCGCTAGACCGTCTTGGAGAGCCACGAGGTCGGCAGGAAGCCTCCTCCACGCGTTCCAGCCTCGCACCCGGCGGCTCGCCCCCAGAGGGCGGGCCCGTAACGCGGCAGCCGGTCGGCGCGGATTCGTCCGGGACACCTCCCGGGCCGCCAGAGAAGCCGACGGTCCCTGCTCGGGTCGTGCGCCCTCGCCCCATCGAGCACCGTCCCGCGGCGCCGGAGAGCGACGCCCTCCGGGTGCTGGCTCATCCGTCCTCGGACAACCGGCAGTGCAGCTTCGAGCTCGGCGTCGAGGTGTTGCCCGGCCTGTCGTGGCGCTTCGCGGACGCGGCCTCGGCCGCCGCGTCCCCCTTTGGTCGCTCGCTGTTCGAGCACCCGGAGGTCGCGTGGGTAGAGGTTCATGGCGCCGTCGTGCGGGTGGCGCGGCGCTCGGGCAAGGAGGGCGACTGGCGCCCCCTGGCCGCGGCCCTTGGGTCGGTGCTGCGAAGGGCGGCGAGCGAGCCCGTCATTCCACCCGGAACGCCGCTCCCCGACTCTGAGGCGCTGGAGCGCGTTGTCCGCACCATGATCGAGGACGAGGTCAACCCTGGCCTCGCGGCTCACTCGGGCAACGTGACGCTCCGCCGGGTAGACGGCAACACGCTCTACCTCGAGATGGGCGGAGGCTGTCAGGGATGCAGCGCCGCGGCGCTCACGCTGAAAGTGGGCATCTACAATGCGTTCCGAGCGGCCGTACCCGGCCTCGGCGTGATCTACGACCTCACCGACCACGCCGCAGGGACCGCACCTTACCTCTCGTAGACGGGCAGCCTAGGCCGCAGCGCGACTCCCCGTGGGCTCCAGCGCGGGGTGCGACGCAGGCACGCCACGCGGTGTGGCGCTCTCGCCACGGGTGGCCCACACGAAGATAAGCGCTGTGCTTGCGTTCAGCCCGGCACGTGGTTTGCTTTGGTTGGATGGCGTGTTGATGCGGCGCTGGGGAAAACCCAGCCCAGGAGCGCACCATGAGAACCTTTGCCTCCCTCTTCTCGTTGGGTCACCTCGCCCGGGCGCTGTCTGGCGCCGCGCTCGTCGTCGGGATGACCGTTGCCGTCCCCGACGCCCGCGCCTATCACGACGAGGAGGCCGCAATCCCGGAGTCACCCGGGCGCGATTTCACCTGGGAGCAGGGGTGCAAGCGCCCCGACGGTGAGGTGGTCGAAGGTTTCTGGCGCAAGGCCGAGGAGCCGGGCTTCGTCTGGCAAGACGCGGGCTACGACGCTGACGGCAACTGGTACGACTACGACTTCGTCCCCGAGGAGTCTGCGCCCCCCGGCTATGCCTGGGAGCCCGGCTATCGGGGCACGGACGGCGTCTGGCAGATGGGAGTCTGGCGCAAGGAGAAGCGCGAGAACTTCCGCTGGCGCCCGGGCTACTACGAGGCCAGCGAGTACGTGGCGCCCGACTGGGAGCCCGAGGAGGTCGAAGAGACCGAAGAAGAGGTTGTCTATGAGCCCGGTTACCGGGCGCCTACGGGCTACTTCATCGACGGCTTCGCGCGGCCCGTCGTGCGTACCGGGTACGCCTGGGTGCCGGGGCACTGGGATGGCCTCACCTATGTGCAGGGGTACTGGTATCCCACGACCACGCGGGCGGACGCCGTCTACGTGAACGGCTACGTCGGGGGAGACGGCTACTGGGTCGACGGCTTCTGGCGACCGTCCGATCGGTCCGGGTACGCGTGGGTCGACGGCTACTACGTGGCCGACAGCTACGTTTGGGGCTTCTGGCGCCCGAGCGTAGTGCGCGCCGGCTTCACCTGGGAGGTCGGTTATGTCTCGGGTGGCGTGTGGGTGGACGGCTATTGGCGGCCGGGGATTCGCACGGGCCACTACTGGCTGCCGGGGTACTACCACCGGGGCGCGTACGTCTCGGGTAACTGGATCCTGGGCCGCCCGCCCGTGCTCTATAGCGACCCCTACTACTACCGGTACCACGCGTACTCGACCCGTGGTTACTACCACCACTACCACATCGCCCACGGCCGCCCCTGCCCGGGCCCGTTCTACCGCATGGGTCGCAGCGTTCTCTGGTCGCGCCCTGCCGTCTACCAGCCGGTCGTGCGCCCTGCCAGCTACCAGCGGCAGGCCTACCAGGCCCCCTATCGCACGACGCAGCCGCGCCGAGGCGACATCGGGCAGCGGGCACCTGTGGGTTCGGCGCGGGCCGGTCAGGGCAACCGCCCGGTTCGGTACGACGCGGATCGCCCCACCCGGACCGCAGCGAGCGGCCGTCCCGAGCGTAACCCGAGCTTCCAGCGCCCTGCAGCGGGCACCGGCCGTCAGCCGGCGGGGACCTCGCCCGGCTTCTACCAGGACCACAAGGCCCAGGGACGGCAGCCCGCGACCGACGCGGGTCGTCCCGACGGCCGCGACGGTCGACCCGGCGCACGTGATGGCGCTTCTGCAATGATGGGACGTCCTGGCCAGGCCGGTCGTCAGCCGGCGCGACCCGAGATCGAGCGGCATGGCCAGCCCGGCCGTCCCTCGCGGGCGGAGGCCCAGCCCGGCCGCCCCGCGCGGACCGAGGTACAGCCCGGCCGACCCTCGCGCGTCGAGACCCAGCCGGCGCGACCGGAGCTCCAGCCGGGCCGGCCCGCTCGCACGGAGGGCCAGCCCTCGCGGTTCGAGACCCAGCCCTCGAACCCGAATGAGGTCAAGACCCAACCAGCGCGGACGGAGCTCCCGCCGGGGCGCCCGGTTCGAACGGAGGTCCAGCCCGCACGGCCGCAGACCCAGCCCGGGCGCCCAGCGCGCACGGAGGTCCAGCCCACGCGGATCGAGACACAGCCTGCGCAGCCCACCCGTGTGGAGACTCAGCCCGCGCGGCCCACCCGCGTCGAGGCTCAGCCCGCGCGGCCCACCCGCGTCGAGGCTCAGCCCGCGCGGCCCACCCGCGTAGAGACTCAGCCTGCGCGACCCACCCGCGTAGAGACTCAGCCTGCGCGACCCACCCGCGTCGAGAGCCAGCCCTCGCGACCCACGCAAATCGAGAGCAAGCCCTCGCGACCGGCCTTCGAGCGTGCGCCCAGCCGGCAGCCGGCGCCCTCCATTCGCCCCCCGCAGCCGCAGGTTCAGCCGCGCAAGCCCACGACGGTGCAGCCGTCCTCGCGGCAGCCGGGACGCGCGCCGGGCCGTGGCGGCCTGCCCACGCGCACGCGCTGACCGCAGCCCGGCCCCGCCAGGGGCACCCCCGCGCAGCGCGAGATCTCACGGAGAAGTGTTGACTCCATCCGCACCCTCGGCTTAGAGAGCGCCCTCGAATCGGCAAAAACATCAGTCGTTTCGAGAAGATAGAACGCGTTCCAGTCGACGGGTGAGCAAATGACCCTCAGCAGCATCGCCGTGGCTACCGGGGCCTTCACGGCCTTCGTGATAGCGCTCGGCCTCCTCACTCGGTGGGTCCCCGCGCGGCGCCATCCGGGCGCCCTACTGCCCGATGGGACCCGCGTCGAGTACCCGATGAATGGGCTCGCCGTGTTCCTGGTTGCCGTGCTCGGCTTCGTGGGGCTGGCGCTGGCGGGGGTCATCGACGGCGCCTGGCCGGTCCGGAACTTCTGGGCGCTCTTCCTCGCGGCCAACCTCTTCAGCGTCGTGCTCTCGGCGTGGCTCTGGGCCACTGGCAGCGAGCGAGGACAGCGCGGGCTGGTCGCTGGGTTCTGGCTGGGCAGCGAGCTCAACCCAACCGCTCTCGGCGTAGACCTCAAGGTCTTCAGCTACCGGCCCTCCCTGATCGGTCTCGCGATCCTGAATGCGTCGTTCGCCTTCGAGGAGCTGGCCCGCACCGGCTCGGTCTCGCTGGCGATGGCGCTCTTTCAGGCCTTCACGTTCATCTACCTGCTCCTCACCTTCCAGTTCGAGCACGGCATGCTCTCGATGTTCGATGTCATCGAGGAGCGGTTCGGCTTCATGCTGGTCTGGGGCGACTACGCGCTCGTGCCGTTCTTCTACTGCATCCCCGGGTGGACGCTCCTCACCCGCCCCGAACCGATCGCGCCCTGGGCAGCAGTGGCGCTGACGGCTCTCTTCTGCTTCGGCTATTGGGTCTTCCGAGGGACCAACGAGCAGAAGAGCCGGTTCAAGGCCAATCCGACGCGCCTCATCTGGGGCAAAGCGCCAGAGACCGTGGGCGGCCGCCTGCTCGTCTCAGGATTCTGGGGCATCGGCCGGAAGCTCAACTACTCGGGCGAGATCCTGGTCTATGTGGCCTTCGCGGGCACCGCCGGGCTCAGCGCCCCATGGCCGTGGCTCCTCCCCGCCTGGCTATTCACGCTGCTGCTCCACCGCGCACATCGCGACGACCAGCGCTGCCGCAAGAAGTACGGAGCGCTGTGGGAGCAGTACTGCGCCCGCGCCCGCTTCCGCATGATCCCGTTCGTCTACTGATCCACCTGCCGCGGCCGCTCGCTCGCGAGCCACCCGCCGTCACCGACCCAGCACAGCGAGGACCCCGATGGACGCTAGCCTGACCCTGCGTACGTGGCTCAACCGGCAGCCCGATCAAGCGATGCCCCCTTACCTCTCGCGCGGCTTGCCGGTGATCGGCCACACGCGCGAGTTCGGGCAAGATCCCGTCTCGTTCATGCAGCGCGGGCAACGCGAGCACGGCGAGCTGTTCACGTTCAACCTGATGGGCACACCCGCGGTGGGCATGGTGAGCCCGGAGGCCAGCGAGGCGTTCTTCCGCGCGTCTGACTCGGTGCTCTCCGCGAAGGAGGCCTACCGCATCATGACCCCCGTGTTCGGCAAGGGGATCGCCTACGACGCCGAGCCCGAGATCATGGACGAGCAGCTGGCGTTCCTCTACCCGGCGCTGAAGGCGTCTTGCCTCGAGCGATACGCGCTCCTCATGGCGGAGGAGGCGGAGCGATACTTCGACGGCTGGGGCGCCCAGGGCGAGGTTGACCTCAACGACTTCGGCATCGAGCTCACGATGTACACGTCGAGCCGTTCGCTGCTGGGGGCGGAGTTCCGTTCGAAGCTCGACACCCACTTCGCGGAGCTCTACCACCACCTCGACGCCAGCCTGACGCCGCTCGCCTACTTCTTCCCGTACCTGCCGATCCCAAAGTTCCGGGCCCGCGACCGGGCCCGCAAGGACCTCGTGAAGCTCTTCGGCGCCATCGTGGACGAGCGCCGCCGCTCGCCCAAGCCGGAGGACGACCTCCTCCAGGCGCTGATCCAGGGGCGCTACAAGGACGGGCGCGCGCTGACCCACGACGAGCTCACGGGCCTCATTCTCACCGTGGTCTTCGCAGGCCACCACACGAGCGCGGCGCTCAGCGCGTGGACCGTGATCGAGCTCCTCCGAAACCCCGGCCACCTCGAGGGCATCCGCGCCGAGCTGGAGAGGCTGCACCCGACCCGAGACTCGATGACCCTCGGAAGCCTCAAGAACGCCGACCTGCTCGAGACCTTCATCATGGAGACCGAGCGGCTGCATCCGCCAATCGTGATCATGATGCGCAAGGCGATAAAAGAGTTCTCCTACCGTCACTGGCGGATCCCCGCGGGGACGATGATGGTCACCTCACCGGGCGCCCAGCACTTGCTCCCCGATGTGTTCTCGCGCCCAGAGTCCTTCGACCCCTCCCGGTTCGGCGAGGGCCGCGCCGAGAACAAGAAGCACCCGTACTCGATGATCACGTTCGGCGGCGGCAAGCATAAGTGCATCGGGCTGCACTTCGCCTACCTGCAGCTGAAGGCCATCTTCACGACCATGCTGCGCCGCTTCGACATGACCCTGGTGGGCTCGGCGGAGTCATACCAGCCCAATTACGACTTCATGCTCATCGGTCCGAAAAAGCCGGCGCGGATCCGCTACGTGCGGCGCGCGGCCTGAGCCGTACTCGCGCGCTCGGAGGAGCGCCGCGATCGGCGCGCGGCCCCGCTGCGGGCGTACAACCTGAACCCCCGCGGTCTGCCGAACGGCCGCGTCTCAGCTACCACAGGTCGCGGGCTTGCAGCTCGAGCCGGCGCTGAACGAGCCGCCGATCTCCGTGCACGCGCCCTGGGTGAGGCCTGGAACGCAGGCACCGAACGGCGTACAGCAGGCTCCGGTCGCCGGGGCCGCGCTGCAGACCAGCTCCTCGCAGACGAGGCCTAGATAGGGCGTGCCACCGCCCGAGGTGCACGCGTCGGCTGCGGCGGTGGAGCACACCGATCCGGTACAACAGGCCCACGCGTCCGGGGCGGGGACCGGACACTGGGCGATCTCGCACGACGCCGCAGAAGACAACACGCCACCGAAGGCCTGGCACTCGTCCGCTTCGGACGCGACACAGCCGCCATCCGGCAGGCAGCATGGGGCTCCGGGCCCCGGGGGGACGCAGACCGCTACGTCGCAGCTGGCACCCTCGGCGAAGCTGCCTCCAGCCAAGGCACAGGACGTCGTGTCCAGCATCTCGCACGCGCCTTGGACGCAGCACGGGCCGGAGGCGCCCGTGCCGTCAGTGGCGTCGAGCCCATCTGACGCATCAATGCCGTCGGTAGCGTCGGTGGTGTCGGTGAGGTCGGTGCCGTCTGTGCCATCCGTGATGTCGGTGCCGTCCGTGCCGTCGGTGGTGTCGGTGCCGTCCGTGGCGTCGGTGGTGTCGGTGAGGTCGGTGCCGTCCGTGGCGTCGGTGGTGTCGGTGAGGTCGGTGCCGTCCGTGGCGTCCACGAGGTCGCTGCTGTCCGTGGCGTCCACCAGGTCGCTGCCGTCCGTGACGTCCGCGCCGTCGGTTACATCGCTGCCGTCTGTGACGTCCGCGGTGTCGGTGCCGTCGTTGCCCTCCGTGACGTCCGCGCTGTCGGTCGCATCGCTGCCGTCCGTGACGTCCGCGCTGTCGATGCCGTCGGTGCCGTCCGTGGCGTCCGCGCTGTCGATGCCGTCGCTACCGTCCGTGGCGTCCGCGCCGTCGGTCACATCGCTGCCGTCCGTGGCGTCGCTGACGGTGGAGCCATCGCTGCTGTCCGTGCCATCGGAGCCCTCGGTGGAGTCGGTCGCATCTCCGGCCGCGCTCCCATCCGAACCGTCCGTGTCGACGCCGTCGGCCGTGTCCGTCGCCTCGACGCCGTCGAGCGTGTCCGCGGACCCGTGGAGGGCGGACTCGGCGCCGCTATCGCTCGACTCGCAGGCGAGCATGAAACCCAAGAGCCCCAAGGTCAGTCGTCGTCGGCCTGCTTCTCTCATTCTGCCCTCCCATTCGCCGCGAGCGCAGGTTGTACGGTCCCCGCGCGGCGGTGTCGAGGTCCTGAGCGCCGGGGACGCCGCCGCTGGAGCCTGGCACCCACAGTGGATATGCTGCGGCCGTGTACGACCCTGCCCGCTGGCGAGCAATCTCATGTTGGGGCCGGGGCAGCAGAGCTCCCCGGCCCGGTTCACCTCCGCGCTCTCGCGCTCCGGTGAATTCATGTTGGGGCCGGGGCACCAGAGCTCCCCGGCCCGGTTCACCTCCGCGCTCTCGCGCTCCGGTGAATTCCTTTTGCGCCGTCGCGCTCTGCGCCCTCCTGGCCTCCGGATGCAGCGCATCCGAAGACACGCCGCTGCCAGCGCTCCTGATCGGCACCCACACGGTGTCGATGCCGATCGAGGCCTCGGTCCTCCCCGTGGCGGCGAACGGCGAGTTCCCAGTCGTGGTGGGCGGACAAGGCGCAACGATGGTCGCCTGCGCGTTGAGGACCCAATTGCCGCCGCTGGAGGGCCGGGCTTACACGGTGGACGTAGCCCTGCTGCGCCCGGACGGGACCGCGTGGGGGCGCCCGCGCGTCCGGAGGAACCCTGTGCTCGCGTCCGATGGGTTCTATTACTTCACTGACCTCTACCTCCTCGTCGGGACCTCCTCCACGGACGACGCATGGATTGGTCAGGTCGCCACGTTGACCGCCACCATCAAGGAGTCCAGCGCGCTGCCCTCCCTCGCTGAGGGCTCGGTCACCGCCACGCTCACCGATCGGCGCACGGACCCCGCGTTCCAGCCCCCCCCGCCGGACGCCGGCGGGCCCGCCGAGCCGGCCGACGAGCCGATTGCGCCACCGCCGCCCCTGGTTGACGCGGCTTCCCTCCTCGACGACATCGGGGAGCCGGACGCACCATGAGGCCGCCTTTCCACACCGAGCGCCACGCGGCGCTGTGGGCGCACGTGGGCCCCACGGTCCCCACGGACGAGCTGGCACACGACCGTTGGCACATCGAGCGGGTCTACCGCTGGTCGGTCCACCTCGCCCGCTCACACGGCGTCGATCCCGACCTGGCGGGCGCCGCCGCGCTCGTCCACGACCTCGTCCCCATTCCGAAAGACCACGCGGACCGGCCGCTGGGCGGCGAGCGCTCTGCCGCCGCCGCGGGTCCCCTGCTCGACGCTGCCGGCTACACGGCGGACGAGCAGGCCGTGGTGCTCGACGCGGTCCGCACGTCTAGCTGGTCGCGCGGTCTCCCCCCGAACTCGGGAGTCGGCGCGGTGCTGCAGGACGCCGACCGTCTGGATGCGATCGGCGTGATCGGCGCGGCGCGGTGCTTCGCTACCGCTCAGCACATGGCTCCACGGGCCGCCGGCCGTGCGTCCTTTCACCACCCGGACGACCCCGTGGCGCTGACCGAGCGCGCACTCGACGACCGCCACCACGCGGTCGACCATTTCCGTCGAAAGTTGCTGCTCCTCGCGGGCACGCTCCACACGGAGACGGCCCGGCGCGAAGGCTCGCGGCGCCACGAGGCCCTGCTGGCCCTGCTCGACGCGTACGCGCTGGACACAGTCGCTCCCGGTTGAAGGGCCGAAGAGATGAGCCTCGCCCCAGACGCCGTCCCGCAGCGCGTTCTCTAGGGGGTCTGTGCCATTGGCCCAAACGCCACTCGCAGCTACAGCACCACGCTAAACACGACCGCGGCCGCCCCCACCACCAGCGCGAGGAGGCGTCGCCCGGGTGGCACCGCCATCACGGACTCGGTCATTCGCTCGGTGATGCGCTTCTTTCGCGTGACCACGGTCTTTGCCGAGCGGAGCGGCCGCGTGGGGCCGGACGGAGCGCCGAGGCTCTTTCCTGGCCTCCAAGGGACGAGCATTGGAACTGGCTCGAGCTGCTTCGAGTCCGACTCCCCGCCGAGGGACGCGACCACGGTGGCGTGAGACTCGAGCTCCGGTGCGACGCCCACCCCAAAGTTGATGAAGCGCTCGAGGTCGAGCGCCAGCTCGTTCGCGTCCCACTGCCGCAGCTTTGGATCGCGCTCCAGCGCCTTGGAGACGATCGTCCAGACCGGCGACGAGAGCCCCGTCGGCGGGGGCGGACGACCCTTCGCAAAGCGAGCGTCAAGGTAGGCCTTGAGATCACTCGTCGTGATCCCATCGGGACCGGGCTCGAACGGCCAGGGGACCCTTCCCGTCAGTAGCTGGTGAAACACCACACCGAGCGCGAAGACATCCCCTGGGGTGTCACTGACTGCGGGCTCCTCGACCGAGCGCCGGGAGTCCGCCACGGCCTCGGGCGCGATGTACTCCGCAGTCCCGGTGAGCATGCCGAAGTCGAGCTCGTCACAGAAGTCGTTGCCGGGCAGGATCTCCTGTTGCTCCAGGAGACGAAGCAAGCCTTGGGTGTCCCGAACAAGGCCAAAGTCCAGGAGCTTCACCTCGAGGGCGGACCGCTCCACTTGGTGGAGCGCGATCACCGGCTCCGCGGGGTTGCCCAGCCCTGGAGAGCGCGACGGCTTCTTCAGCATGATGTTGTTGGGCTTCACGTCGCCGTGCGTCACCCCCAGGGCGTGGATGTCGAAGAACGCGCGGCAGAGCTGGAGCATCAGCGCGCAAGCGGCTTGTTCGCTGAAGCGGCGTCCCGAGCGGAGGATCTGCTCCAGGGTCAGCCCCGACACATACTCCATCACCAGGAACGGCGTGCCGTCCGGCAGCTGACCATGGTCCACGTAGCCCACCGTGTGGTTGTTGGCAGGCAGCGAGCGCAACACCTTGATCTCGCGCTGGAATCGCTTCGTCGCTTGAACGTGGCTGGAGTGGAGCACTTTCACCGCGACGGGGGCGCCCTCGAGATCACGGGCCTCCCAGACCGTGGCGAAGTTGCCGCGACCTACGATTCGCACGGGACGATACCCGCCGGGGAGTGTCTCTGGCAGCTCCTGCATCGGGCCGGCCCGTCTCGCTGCCGGAATGTGGGCTCGTCCCACACTGCTGGCGATCGTCTGAGTATGGTCGTCCATGCGGTCCCTCCCGAGCCACGGCCCGCCTCTTCGCGGGGAAAGCCATGCGCTCTCTTCGACTCCCTTCGGGCCAAAGCCGGTGGGTTCTGAAGGGCGTGCGGCGCGGGGCATGAGGCTTGGCGGGCCAGCGTCCCTCCGCCGCCGTCTCTATGGCTCTCTGCCCACGCGCTGCCAACTCGCCGGCAACGCGTCCAAGCGTGCCGGCCCCGGCCGACGCGTGGCGGCTCGACATGAGGTGCGACGCACTTCAAGATGTGGCTATGCGACAGCTCGCCCTGGCCATTGCCAGCACAGTCCTCGCTTGCGGGAACGCGGGCGGCGGTACCCGTGACACCGAACTCCCGACCGGCGCATCCCCCGCCGAAGGGAGCGGCGCTGCGGCGGGCCTCACCGGCTACGCCGTCTCAACCGCCGGTAGCTCGGCAACCATCCAGCTTCTGGGTCCCGGCGGCCTCGGACGAGGCAGCGTTACGGTCTCCCCTTCCGCCACCGGCCTGGTGGTGACCGCGACAGTTGGGGGCGCCACGGCCATCGAGCGAATAGCGGAGATCTCCGACGACACGGGGACCTGGGTGCTCCGCGTTCGCGAGTCCGGCGGCGCCACGCTCCGCACCGAGACTCGCCTCGACATCGAGGAGAACGAGCTCTCGTCGGTCTTGCTGGTGGCAAGCGCCGCAGCCCCCACACCCGAGCCCGGCCTTGCCCGCGAGACCACCGACGGCCGATACGCCGTATTCCCGTTGAGCGGCGAGGGGGCGGTCGATGTCGAGGGCGCCAGCGTCGCGGCGTGGGTCGCGGCGACCGGCGCGGGCCCGCCATCGACTCGGAGGCCAGCCTCCTCCTCACAGCGGCGCTGTCCGACCCCGGCTTCTTGCTCGCTACCGCCGCCGCGCTGACCGCCGAGCCGGACGAGGAGGAGGCGAGCGTCCAACGCGGCGCACTCCACCTCAGCCCCGGCTGCCAATACCTCTACGACCGCGCTTCGGGCTCCTCAGTGCCGGAGTGCCGGCAGTGCACCACGGTCGACGGCAACACTATCGCCGACGTGTTCACAGGCGGCCTCGGGGCGCTCGGCGTCATTGATCTGGCCTTTCGGACCCGGCCTGGCTGCGCGGCCTGCCAGCAACGGCTGGGTCTGGACCTGAAGCGAATCGTCGAATGCCTGGAGGCCGTGCAGAGCGCGCCCAACTGCTCGGACCAGAGCGCAGTGAAGCCGTGGGAGGTCCGCGAGCTCGATCTCGACGAGCACGCCTGCCAGACCCGATGCGATACAATCCGTTGCAAGGCAGTCTGCAACGCGGAGGTGGGCGCCCACATCGCGAGCTGCCTCGCTAACCAGTGCGTCTGCGCGATCCAAGCGCCGCTCTGCGCGCTGATCGCGCCCACCAACTACTGCAGCGACGTCATCGGCTACTTCCCGGCCATCGAGTCTTTTGGCTGTAAGACGGCGCGTTGCGGCGACGGCAAGACCACCGACGAATGCACCGTTCATCCGGAGCTTGTCGAGCTGTGCGACCCGACCGCCCGGAGTGGCAACCAGAGGAACGGCACGCCGTGCCGCTGCGCTGCGGACTGCAAGAGCTGCGGCAAGTGCGAGTGCGACCGAGCAGACGAATCCAGCTGGCCCAGCGGCAAGCAATGCAACGCGAACTGCGCGCTCGAAGACGCACCGAAGTGCGAAGACGACGTTCGAGACTTCTTCCTCTCGAGCGGCAAGTGGTGCGATCCGAAGGCCAGCGCGAATTGGTGCGCCAAGGGCTCCACCTGCTCCTCCGCGACGTGCCGGTGCGAGGAGCCGAAAGACCCGCCCAAAGAGGATCCACCCGCCGGCTCGCCGGCCTGCGGCACGGGGTGCGTGGCGTGCGTGGGCGGTGTCGGCCGGGCCACCGAGTACTTGTGCGCCACGCTCTCAGGGGACCGGTTCTCTCCGGGCGTGGCCGTATCTCCGGATGGCGTCTGCTATCTGGCCTCGGAGTACACCTGCTGCAGCATCGGCGAGCCGGATGTCGTGAACAAACGTTGCGACAAGCTGTTTCCGGTCTGCTCATGTTGCCGGAGCCTCCGGGAGAACCTGGCGCACAACGTCACGTGCCTGCCACCCGACAAAGAGCCCCTCCCGTGCGACGAAGAGATGGTCCGGTGCGGTCAGTGACCTCTCCGCTCAGCGCGAGAGACCCCGGCCCACGGAGCCCCCTCTCCGCCTCAGAACTGGAAGTAGATGAAGGGCGAGGCGTCCAGCGGCGCGAACATGACCACCAGGAAGACCATGGCCCCGAGGAGGAACAGCGGGCGCCACGCGAAGGGGTTCTGGGCCGGGAGGCCATGCGGCAGGCGCGACGCGTAAGCGAGGTGCCACACCGCCACACCCGCGACGAGGAGCAGGACCTGGGGCTTCAGCCACCGCACACCCTCCGCCTCGAACAGCCCCTGGAAGTAGACGGCGGTGATCTCGAAGCTCTGGGCTCGGAACGGGATCCACAGCGCCATGACGAAGAGCAGCGTCACGACCCATGCCCCCGCGGAGTACACGTACCCGGCCATGCCCTGGAAGCGCTCGGCGGGCCGCACACGGGCAGACCAGTGCTTGTGCGCCATGAGCGCGAGGCCGTGGGCAGTGCCCCACAGGACGAAGTTCCACCCGGCGCCGTGCCATAGCCCTCCGAGCACCATCGTGGCGACCAGGTTGAAGTCGGTGCGCCACTTCCCCTTCCGGTTGCCGCCAAGTGAGATGTAGAGGTAGTCGCGCTGCCAGAACGACAGGCTCATGTGCCACCGCCGCCAGAACTCCGTGATCGACCGCGACAGGTAGGGCATTCGGAAGTTCTCGACGAGGTCGAAGCCCAGGATCTTGGCGGTGCCGATCGCCATGAGCGAGTACCCCGAGAAGTCGCAGAAGATCTGCACCGTGTAAGCGAACAGGCCGAGCCAGAGGGTGGCCGCGTCGTAGAGCGCAGGGTCCTTGAAGACGGGATCCACGAACCCCGCGACGGAGTCGGCGATGAGCGTCTTTTGGACGAGGCCGAAGATAAAGACCTGGCTCCCCCACACGACGTTGTCGCGGCGAATCCTGATGGGGTTGTCGAGCTGCGGCAGGAGCTCTACGGCACGGACGATCGGGCCCGCGACGAGCTGCGGGAAGAAGGCGACGAACAGAAAGAACTTGAGCCGGTCCTCGCAGACGGGGATGTGACCGCGGTAGACGTCGATCACGTAGCTCATCGTCTGGAAGACGAAGAACGAGATGCCGGCCGGGAGGAGGATGTCGAGGATCGGGGCAGAGACCCCGAAGGCCTCTGCGAACGATTGGATGAAGAAGTTCGTGTACTTGAAGTACGCGAGCGCGCCCAGGTCGAACGCCACGGAGATAGCGAGGAGGCGCTTCCGGTGGTGCCCATCGGTCGCCTTGGCGAGGAGGCGCCCGAACTCGAACGACCAAACCGACGAGCCGATGATGAGGAGGAGGAACCACCAGTTCCACCAGCCGTAGAACACGAAGCTGGCGATGGTGAGGAACCACTGTTTGCGGCGTTCGTCCTTCATCACGACCATCGCGCCGACCACGATGGCGAAGAAGATGACGAACGTGAGCGACGAGAAGATCACCGGTACCTCGGGCCTCCCGCGGGAGGGCTCGGGGCGCTATCATCGGCGCCTGTCGCCCAGGAGGCTGCGTGCGCGTTCATCGGCTCGGCTCGTTTCCCGCAATAGTTCTCGTTTTCGTCGCCGGTGCGCTCGCGTGCGCGGAGGACGACACGCCGCGCGGCGCCACGCCCGACGTCCCGGCAGCCGACGCGCCTGCGGCCGACGCCGCGGCCGAGGCCGACGTGGAGGAGCCCACAGGACCGGTGCTGGACGACGGCTGCAACCCGCTGCGCTCGGGCGGCGACTGCATGCTGCCCTATCCGTCAGACGTGTTCCTGGTCGATGACCCGACGCTCCCGACCGGGCGCCGAGTCGCCATGAGCCCGGAGGCGCTGCCCACCAACCACGACGGCGGGCCCATCGATCTCACGCAGCCCTGGAAGGACGACGGCTGGAGCCACTCGCCCACGCTGCTGGCGTTTTTCCCCGAGGGAGTAGACCCGAAGCACCTCGTCCCCTACGCGTCCGACCTCACCGCCTCTCAGGCTCCAGACAACGAGACGCTGATCATCGACACCGAGACCGGCGAGCGCGTGCTCCACCTGTCCGAGCTGGATCCGCGCGCCGCGGACCCCTCGGATCAGCTGCTGATCCTCCGGCCCCAGGTCCGGCTGGCCAACCAGCGCCGCTACGTCGTGGCGATCCGTGGCCTCACCACGCCCGAGGGCGCGCCCGTCGCCCCGTCCGCCGCGTTCGCTGCCGTGCGCGACGGCACCGCCGCACCCGGCAGCGCCGCGCATCGCCTCATGACCCGATACGACGCCGACGTCTTTCCGTTGCTCGCCAGCGCGGGCGTCTCGCGCCAGGAGCTTCAGCTCGCTTGGGACTTCACCACGCGCAGCCAGGCCAACGCCACCCACGACATGTTGAGGATCCGGGAGCAGGTCCTGCCGCTCCTCGAAGCCACCCCGCCAGCCGTCACGATCACCGAAGTGGTCGACGACCCGGCCGGCACGGACCCGCGAGTAATTCACGGGACCCTGTCAGTCCCGCGCTTCGTCACGGACGACGCCGCGGGCGCGCAGCTCCACCGCGACGCGACGGGCGAGGTGGTCCAGAACGGCATGGCCACGGTGCCGTTCGTTGCGGTGGTCCCGAGGGGCCTCACCGGGCCCGTGCGCGCGCTGCAGTTCGGCCACGGCTTCTTCGGCGACCTCTCGGAGACCTCGGGCGGCTTCGTCAGAGGCCTGGCGGTCGAGAAGGGCTTCGTGGTCTTTGGTGTGGATTGGTGGGGCATGGACGCCACGGACCGCACGGTGGTGGTGGACAACCTCTTCAACCACCCAGAGAAGACGCTGCTCTTCGCCGAACGCGTCCACCAAGGCATGGTCAACCAGATGGCGCTCACCCGCGCGATCGGCTCCACGCTCGCGGCCGCGGAGGAGCTGCAGCTCAGCGTCGGCGGACCGGCCTACGATCCGAAGCACGTGTCCTTCTACGGGATCAGCCAGGGGCACATCCTCGGCGGCACCTTCATGGCGCTCACGCCCACAATCGACCGGGCGGTGTTGGGGGTGGGTGGCGCGGGCTTCTCCCACATCATGATGCGATCCTCCAACTTCGCGCCGTTCCTAATGATCCTCCAGCAGCACGCGCTGGAGAAGGTCGAGCAGGCCAAGTTCGTGGCCCTCTCGCAGCAGGCCTGCGATCGCTTCGACCCCATCACCTGGGCGCCCCATGTCTTGGACGCGCAGCTTCCCAACCGCCCCGCTGACGTCCGCCTGCTCCTGCAGACGGGGCTAGGCGACCCCCAGGTCCCCAACATGGCCGCGCGCCTCCACGCGCGGGCCCTGGGCATCCCGCGGCTTGGCCCCACGAACGAGACCCCCGCCGCGCTCCCCGTGGAGAACGCGCCAGAGTCCGCGCTGGTCGAGTTCGACTTCGGGGTGAAGTCACCGCGCCCGGGAGACCTCGCGATCCCAGGCGCCATACCGAATGACCCGGTGCACGAAGGCGTGCGGCGCTCACCCGCGGGCAAGGCCCAGCTGGACGCGTTCCTCCGCCCGGGCGGGGTGATCACCCAGACCTGCGAGGGGCCCTGCGACCCAGAATGAGCGCGGGAGTCGCCACGGCCGGCCAGGGGCGGAAAGCGGGCGTCCGCGCGTTCCTGGACAAGCACCACGCGAAGCTCTGGTGGCTCCACTCGTTCTACGCCCTCGGTCTCGGCGTGCTGGTCATGTTCTTCGCCCAGAAGGGCTACGACCACTCCCGGTGGCTGTTCGGCGGCGTCGTGGGGCTCTGGCTCGTGCTGGTGGCGTTCTACCGCGCCTTCGGTGAGCGCCCGGAGCCACCGGCCGAGGGAACGGCCGTCCGCCAGAAGGTCGGGTTCTTTGTCATGACCTATGTCATGAAGAACCTCTATCAGGGCATGCTCTTCTTCCTGCTGCCCTTCTACTTCCGCTCCACCACCTTCGGCAGCCCCAACCAGTACTTCTTCTTCGTCCTCGCCCTCGCTGCGGTGCTGGCCACGCTCGACATCGTGTTCGACCGCTTCCTCATGAAGTACCGATGGGCCAGCGCGACCTACTTCTTCATCGCGCTGTTCGCAGCCTTGAATCTGGCCTTACCCACGCTGCTCCCCGACCTGGGACCCCGGCCGACGCTGATGCTGGCGATGTTCCTGGGCACCGCGGGCTACGTCTCCCTGCACCTGCGGAGCGTCACCTTCGGCTTCCGCCGCCTGCGCAACGCCACGATCCTGCTCTCGGGCGCGGCGGTGGGCCTCTCGCTCGTGGTTGGCCCCGTCATCCCGCCCGTCCCCTACTACATCCTCGAGGGGAGCGGCATCGGACCCTCGCTCGTGGAGCCTCGGCGCTTGTCGTCGGTACTCACGTCCATCGACGCGTCCGCGCTGGGCGACCTGGTCGCCCTCACCGCGGTGCTCGCGCCCGGCGCTTCAGCGGAGGGCTTTCGCCACGTCTGGCGCAAGAACGGGGAGGAGTTCACCTCCATGCTCGCCGAGCGCGGCGAGCACAGCGACACCCCCAACACCGCATACCTCCGGAGCCAGCTGCGCCGCTCCGAGCTGCCCACTCGCGCCACGGGCCACTGGACAGTGGATGTGGTTGCCACCGATGGGCGCGTGGTCGGGCGGGTGGGGCTCGACGTGCTCGAATAGGCCCCAGCGTGTCGAGCCCCCGAAGTCGTCGCTGACACGCCGCTGAGAATCCGGTACACCCAGGGCAACCGCGACACGTTCCGGAAGGCACCCATGCGATTCCCCACCGACGACATCGAGCCCCGGCCAGAGGGCCGCGCCGACGCCGACGGCGCAACGCTCCCGCTCCGGGGGCTCACGGCGGCACGCCTTGGGGCAGACGACGCCCTCCCGGTCTGGCAGCGGCTCCCCGACGGACGCTTCTTCCTCGCCGTAGCCGGTCCCGGCCCGTCGTCCTTCGAGGGGACCGATCCGATCCGCGCCACACGCCGCGCGCACCGGGTGCTCGAGAGCCTCCACGAGGCGGTGCAGCAGCGCCCCTTGGAGGCCACGCTGCCCGGCTTCGCGCCGCTCGCCATCGCGGCGGACGACACGGATCCGCTGCCTGTCCTGTCGAGCGAGGTGCAGCTCGCGGCCGCCGAACACCACCGGGAGTCCGGGAGGGTCCGCCTCTTCACCACCGGCGACGCACGCGCCTACTACCTCGACGCGGTCGCGTTGTGCCGCCTGTCCTTCGAAGACGCCCCCATCCCGGGGCTCACCGGCCCCTCGGCGTTGTGGCTGCGGACCGTGGATGTGCGGCCGTCCTCGGCTGGCCTGCTCCTCGTCGTCACGCACGGAGCTCACGGCCACTTCGCGGCGCCGTGGCTATTCGAGCGCGCCGTCGTGGCAGCCTTCGAGCGCTCCACCTCCTGGCGCGGCTTCTGCGAGCAGCTCCGCTTCGCGCTGGACCGGGAGACTCGAAGCGGCGCCTCGTTCGCCGCGCTGCCGGTGGGCGGGCGCGACTTCGCGGAGATCCGCGAGGCGATCCTCGGGCCCGGCGGCCAACGCCTGGCGGACCTCGCGGCGCGCCAAGCCTCCAGCGGAGGGGCTGCCTGGCTCTCGGCGTGGCTCTCGCTGTACGGCCCCCTGCACGAGCGGTGGCGCTGGACGCTCGGTCAGGCCACCCGGACGCGCTCACAGGAGGTTGCAGCACGCAAGCCCGAGCCGGCGCCGGTGGCAGCGCCCGCCGAGCCCCCGGCCAACACGGACGTCGACTCGAGCGCCGAAGGTGAGGAGCCCGCTCCCGTCGAGGCAGAGACGCCGCCCCCGGAGGCGCGCGTGCCCGCGCCGCCCGCCGAGCCGTCGGCGAGCCCTGCGCCCGACACGGCTGCGCGCGAAGATCGCCCTCCCAACTGGACCGGAGTCGCCGACGCGCTGAACCGACTGTCTGCGGAGTGGGCCCGAGCCAACAAACAAGCCGCCACCGAGGCGCGGCCCGAGACCATCGGCGTCAGACCCCGCAGCCCGGTCACCCCGCTGCGCCTCCTGCGCACGGCGGACGAGCCTCGCGTAGAGCTGGAAGGGCGTTGGCCCGGCCGCCGAGCCGAAGCCGCCGCGCGTCAGCTGGACACCACGCCGCTCCTCGACACGTCCATACCCGACCCCGAGCCCGATCCCGCCCAGGGCGAGCTGCCTGATGAGATGCCAAGCGTCTTGTTCGAGATGGAACCTGAGCCCGCCGTCTCCGAGAGGCCCGCCGTCTCCGAGACTCCCTCCCCGGACGCGATCGCTGCACCGGCAACGGTCCCGCGCGCTGACGAGGAGCAAGAAGACAGCGTCGAGACGCTCCTGTCGCACCCGGTATACGAGGCCCAGGACGCCCAGGCCCAGGTGTCGGCGCGCCCGGCGGCGGCTCCAGCACGCCCACGCTGGAATCGCGGCGTCGTGGTCGCTGCAGCCCTCGTGTGCCTCGCCGCCGGCATCGGCATCGGGCTCTGGTCACAGCACGCCACCGAGACCACCTCCAACGTGCCGGAGTCCGGCACCACCGCGCCCACCGCTGGAGACCCCAGCGTCGTGGCGTTGCGCGCCCAGGAGCTCACAGCCCCAGCGACGCGGCGCGCGCCCGAGAGGCCACGGGTTCAGCCGCGGACGAGCTCGGAATTCGAAGCGCGGCAGTCCGCGCGGGCACCCGAGCGCTCCCCTGAGCCCCCGCGCCCGCCCGAGCTCGAAGCGCGACAGTCCGCGTGGGCACTCGAGCGCTCCCCTGAGCCCCCGCGCCCGCCCGAGCTCGAGATCGCGCGCACCGTTTGGGCGCCTATCGACAACACCGCGCCAACAGCCGCCCTCCCCTCGCCCGCTCCGGAGGTTGTGCCAGAGGCCTTGCCCGAAGGCGCCGTCAGCGCCACCAGCCGCGTCTATGCGGTGGTCCGGCGCGGCCCGGGGGCCCAATACCAGCGGGTCCGGATCCTCGCCCCGGGCGACACGGCCGTGGTGGTTGCTCGCCGCAGCGGAACCCACTGGGTGCGCCTCGAGCGCGGCAACGCCTGGGTGTCTACCAAGCGCGGCCGCCTCGTCGATCCGTCCGGCGCCCCGCTCGACCTCGACCGCCTCGCTAGCGAGTAGCTGAGCCGCGTCCGCGAGCGCGTCGGTCCCTCGGCCGCGCCTCGACGCGCCCGCGCCGCACCACACTGCGTACTGCATAGCCGCGCGACCGACCCACCCGGGCGTGGGTGCGCGCCTGGAGCTCCGCCACGAGGCCCATGCCCACGAGCTGCACGCCCATGAGCATGCACAAGGTGGCGAAGATGAGGTTCCCGTAGCCGATGTTCTCGGTGAAGAAGTAGAACTGGACGGTCACGGCCAGCGCCACCAGGAAGCCCAGCCCGAAGAGGGGCAACCCCACCGCCGCGAAGGCCCGGAGGGGCCGCGCCACGTAGCTGGTGAGGAACTTCAGCACGATCAGATCCACCAGGACGCCCCACATGCGCCCGATGCCGTAGTGGCTCAGTCCTGAGTGCCGCGGCCGGCTCGCGATAGGAACCTCGACGATCCTTGCCCCGCGCTGCGCGGCGAGAACCGGCACGAAGCGATGCATGTCGGGCGAGAGCTCGAGCTCCCGGGCGATCTCGCGGCGGTAGGCCTTGAACGTGGTCCCGAAGTCGCGGAGCGCCACCCCGGTGAGCGCCCGAACCCAGGAGTTCGCCACCCGGCTCGGCAACGTCCGCAGCCAGGGGTCCACGTCGGTGCGCCGCTGCCGCCAGCCGCTGGCGATGTCGGCCCCGCCGTCGATCGCCGCAAGCAGCGCCGGGATGTCGCGCGGGTCGTGCTGGAGGTCGCCGTCGAGCGTGACGAGGACCTCGCCGCTGGCGTGGTCGATCCCGGCAGCCAGCGCCCCCGTCTGGCCGAAGTTTCGGCGCAGCGTGATCACCACCACACGGGGATCCGCCTCGGCCAGCGTCGCCAGCGCGGCGGCCGTGCCGTCGGAAGAGCCGTCGTCCACAAAGACCAGCTCGTACGTTCGCCCGAGCCCGTCGAGGACCGCGATCAAGGCGTCGTACAGCGGCTGAACGTTGCCCTCTTCGTTATGGAGCGGCACCACCGTGGAGAGCTGCACCCCCATCAGGTGACCGCCCGGTAGTCGATGTGGGCGAGCCCTTCGTGGGCCAGGGTGGCGGCGAGCAGAGGCGCCGTGAGCGCCACCCGCTCGGCCGAGCGCCAGCGCGGGTGCACCACCACCTCCACGCAGCTCGGACCGCCCCGCAGCAGCGGCCAGAGCTCGTCGAGCACGCCCATCGAGAGGCGCCCCATGTGGAGACCTCCGACCATGCCGTCGGGGCACACGAGCCCTCGGGCCCTCGCCTTCGGGGCGACGCCTCGCGCGACCTGCGACGCAAGGGGCCACGCGAGCATCCGCGGTCGCAGGGGCCACCAGGGCGCGGCGAGCCGGTGGGCGACGAGGTCGACCGGGTTGCGGATCGCCCGAACTCCGCCGCTCACCGCGGCTTCGATGAGCCGATCGCGGAGCGCGGGCAGGATGTGCAGGTGCTTGTGGCTATTGATGAACGCCGGCGGGGCGCCGAGGTGGTCCTGGAAGGCTCGGACCTGCTCAGGGAGCGGGGCGCCCCCGTAGATGGCGTGGAGGCCCACCGCGGCGTTGGTGCGCCGGAGCCAGCCGGCGATCCGGGAAGCCGAGCCGCCCCGAGGGGCGAAGCTCACGCTGCGCAGCACGACCCCCTGCTCCACGGAGGCGCGCACGCCGTCGTCCAACGCGTCATCCATCCCGACGTCGTCGGCGCAGAAACAGACCTGTCGCTCGAACACAGGCGCACGCTAGCCCGCGCGACCACCCAGGGTCAACACGGCCAACCTGGCCTACACACCCAGCAACGCGCACGATCGCGGCCCGCAAAACGCGCCGCCTTAGGCTAGAGTCTCAGCGTGGCCCACGTTCACCTGGTCAACGCCGCCTGGGGCGAGCTCTTCTCGGGCAAAGTGCGCCGCTACAACCGCGCCTTTCCTCCGCTAGACCTGCTGAGCGCCGCCGGCGTCCTCCGGGAGCGCGGCCACCAGGTCACGCTGGCCGACGCCCGTGCGCGCCCCGATCGCCCAGTCACGGCGCCAGGCGCCGACCTCGTCGCGGTCACGCTGTCCCCGCTCGACCGGTGGCAGTGCCCCAACACCGATCTCGATCAGGCTGCGCGGTTTCTGGCGCCCTTTCCGCGCGACCGGACCGTGGTGCTCGGCGCCCAGGTGACCATGCGCCCTGAGGCGGTCCTGCGCCACGTGGGCCAGGAGGCGGCGATCCTGGGCGAGCCCGAGGACGCGCTCGCGGCGCTGGCCAGTGGGGCGCGCGCCGGCGAGGTGCCGGGCACCGTGCGCCTGGGCGACACCTTGCACCGCGCGCCACCTGCCGAAGCCGTGGACGTGACGCGCCTGCCAGTTCCGGCCTTCGACCTCGTCGATCCGCGCGACTACCGGTACGAGGTCCTGGGCGAGCGGCTGGGTCTCTTCGAGCTGACGCGCGGGTGCCCGTGGCGCTGCAAGTACTGCCTGCTCACGATGTACGGCCGGAAATACCGCAAGAAGTCGGTGCCGCAGATGATGGGCGAGATCGCCGCCGCCACCGCCAGCGGGGTGCGCGTCGCGTATTTCCAGGACCTCGAGTTCACCGCGGACCGCCCGCGGGTGGTCGCGCTGTGCGAGGCGTTGATCGCCGATCGCTCAACGCTCGTCTGGGCCTGCCAGACGCGGCCCGACACGGTGGACCGGGAGCTCCTCGCGCTGATGCGCCGCGCCGGGTGCGCGCTCATCCAGTACGGGGTGGAGTCGGGCGTACCCAGAGTGCTGGAGCTCACCGACAAGCGGCAGACGCGTGAGCAAGCCGAGTCCGCGGTTCGGTGGGCGCACGAGGTGGGACTCCGAACGCTGTGCTACTTCCTGATCGGGCTCCCCACCGAGACGCGCGACGAGATCTGGCGGACCTACGCCTTCGCCGAGACGCTGGCGCCCACCTACGCGTCGTTCCAGGTGGCCACGCCTTATCCCACCACGCCGTTCTTCGACGAGCTGGCCCTCGACGGCGCAGGGGACGCCTTCCCGAGCGAATACCCCCACACGCTGGACGGCGGGGAGCTGCGCGCGTTGGCGCGGGAGTTCACGGTGCGTTACCACCTGCGCCCGGCCTACCTGTGGCACCGGCTCACGGGACCCGGTCGCCAGGGCGCCCTGCCCGAGTTGGCCCTACTCGCTCGGTATGCCCTCCGCCCCTTCGCCTGAGGCGAATAGCCCAGCCAAGGGAGAATCGGTTGAAACGGGGCGTTGGGCGAGCGGTGGCGACAGGGGCCGGCCGCGTCGAGCCTACTGCGCGCAGGGATCTTCGGCGGCCAGGGGCGGATTGAAGAC
>SXOO01000230.1 GCA_005776725.1 Pseudomonadota bacterium
CGCGATGATGGAGAAGTTGCGGACGTAAGGCTGCGTCATGACTTCCGTTCGGGGGGCGCAGGGGAGGGCGGTGCGGAGCGATCGCGGATCGCGTCAGCTACCGAGCTCGCCCTTGAGGTAGGCGTGGGTGGCGCGGAGGCCGAACTCGAGCGAGGTCTTCGGCACCCAGTCGAGCAGGGTCTTTGCGAGCGTCGTGTCTGGGCGGCGCTGCTGGGGGTCGTTCTCGTCCTGGCGGGGCAGGGGGGGGCCGAAGCTCTCGGGGACGCCGAAGATCTGGCAGACCCGCTCGCCGAGCGCGCGGATCGTCATCTCGTTGTCCGGGTTGCCGAGGTTGACGGGACCCGCGTGGTCGGTGGCAGCGAACCGCGTGATGCCGTCCACCAGGTCTGCGATGTAGCAGAAAGACCGGGTCTGTTGCCCGCTGCCGTGCAGGGTGAGCGGCTCGCCCTTGATTACCTGTACGAGGAAGCTCGTGACCACGCGGCCGTCGTCCCAGCGCATGCGCGGGCCATAGGTGTTGAAGATGCGGACAATGCCGGTGTTGACGCCGCGAGTGGCGCGGAACGCCGTGAGTAGCGCCTCACCGTAACGCTTGGACTCGTCGTACATGCTCCGGGGCCCAACCGGGTTGACGTTGCCCCAATACGACTCGGGCTGCGGCGACACGGAGGGGTCGCCGTACACCTCGCTGGTGGAGGCGAACACGACGCGCGCGCCCGTCTTCGCGGCGAGCTCGAGGCACCGCTGCGTGCCGAGGGAGCCGACCTCGAGCGTCTCCACCTGGAAGCGCTTGTAGAACGGCGGGCTGGCGAGGGACGCCATGTGGAGGATGAGGTCGACGTGTCCCACGTCGTCCGGGATGCCGGCGACGACGTCGGCCCGTACGAACCGGAAGCGTGGGTTCTCCGCGAGGTGGGCGAGGTTCTGCGCGCGCCCCGTGACCTCGTTGTCGAGGGCGACGACCTCGGCGCCTTCGCTGAGATAGTGGTCGCAGAGGTGCGAGCCGACGAAGCCGGCGCCCCCGGTGATGAGCACTCGGCGTGTCACGTGTCGTCTCCAAACAACGAGGACTGGCTGGCGTCCATGAGGGTGAGCTGCTCAGGCAGCTGAGACCGGTGGACGTTGAGCGCGAGGTCGATCCCCTCGCGGATGTATTGAGCGACCGACACGCCCGTTCGTTCCGCCAGGACCTTCAGGGCCTGGTCCTGGTCTTCGCGGATGTAGACGGTGGTGGCGACCTTGCGGCGTTTCATGGCGTCCCTGTGAGCCTCGGCAGGCCCGTCTGCGGGCCTATCGGAGGGGCCCCTGCACTAGGGGCCGGCCGAAGGCGGCCGCGCGCGGCGGGCGGAACGTATGGTACCATAGGCCCGAAGTCAATCACGGCGCTCGGTTGTGCCCGCTGCCACCCTCCCGGGCAAGTTGACATCGCCGGGTGGCAGTGGAATCTTCTCGGAGTTCCGTGTGGGGTCGCGCCCCGCACCAGCCGGTGCGCCGGCAAAGTAGCTCCGCTTGCAGTCGCTGTGGGTGGGGCACGCCGCGCGCGAAGCGTCTCGGAGGGGGTTCGGCATGGCTCAGGGCAACTCGCGACTCGGAGACAAGTCACAGGTCCCAGCCGATGGTCACGGGTGCCCCGCCTGCGCCCACTCCTGCGTCGGCCCTGCCGTCGCGGGCTCGCCGAACGTCTTTGTGAACTCGAAGCCGGCGTTACGGGTGGACGATCCTGGGATTCACGCTGCGTGCTGCGGCCCGAACACCTGGAAGGCCACTGCGGGCTCGGGCACCGTCATCATCAACGGCAAGAAGGCGCATCGCCTGAACGACGCCGACGCTCACTGTGGCGGCAACGGCAAGATGATCGAGGCCAGCACGAACGTGTTCAGCGGGGGCTGACGCACCGCGTGACGCTCTCAGCTTCCGAGGCGACCGATCGCCATCGCGACGCGATTCGCGAGGCGACCGAGGCGATCGCGCTGGTGCCTGCGCCAGATGATCCGCGCCTCTACGACGTCTATCTCCAGCGGGCCCGGGCGCGCTACGCCCTTGGCGTCGACGCCGAGCTGGTGCGGCGCGACCTAGAGGCCACCGGCCGCTGCGCCGCGTCCCAGGGCGGCGTGCGCCTGCTGAAGTTCGAGGCGAACCGGGTCAAGGTGCGGCGCCTGGAGCCGCTCCACCTCGCGCTCCTCGTGCCCGAGCCGCCGCTCGTGGAGCGCTGCGGCGAGGCCTTCGGGCTGCCGCTCCTCGCCTACTTCGCGCGCACCGCGTCGAACGACGTTGTCACTGAGGTCCGCGCGCTGTCTTCCGCGTTTCGCGGGCCCTCCGTCGACACCCCCGCGGACCTCCTCGGCCTCGCGGTGGGCACCTACTCCGCGGTTCTCGGACAGCTCGCTGCCGGCGACAAGAAGGCCGCGAGCGCCTTGCTCACCCGGTACGACCGCGCCGTGGACTCGTGCGAGCTCACGCCGCCGGCGCCCGCGCTGAGGTACCTCTACGGTGTCGAGTGCCTCGCCGCCATCGCGCGCCGCGACAGCCCGGGCGTCGCGCTGGCGTTAGGCCGGGTGGCGGCCCGCGCCACCGCAGACGACGCGCCCGACCTCATGGCCCTGGGTCTCCTGGGCCTCTCCACGCTCGAGACCCTCGACGTCTCCCCGGAGGCGTTCGGCGCCCACGCGGGTCCGCTGGCGAGCGCGGTCCTTCGTGCCTGGGCCGAGGTGGATTGAGCGTCGAGGACCAGGCGCTCGTGCTGCTCGAGACCTTGAGCGCCCGCGTGGACCAGCACGCCGCACGGGCTGCGGAGACGCTTGGCGCCAAGCTCAGCTGTCACCGCGGGTGCACGGGCTGCTGCCAGCGCGAGGTCACGGTGTTTCCGGTCGAGGCCGAGCGGCTCCGGCGACATGTCGCGGAGCACGGTGCGCCGGGGGCCGCCGCGGGCGTCGGCTGCCCGATGTTGGGCGCCGACGGTGGCTGTCGAGTCTACGAAGTGCGGCCCATGATCTGCCGCTCCCACGGGCTGCCGATCCGCTTCGCGTCCACCGGCGCGCCCGAAGACCCGGCCCGTAGAACGCCCGGCACGACGTCGCCAGCCACAGAGGCTCGGGACGTGTGCCCGCTGAATGCAGACGCGGGGCTAGACGTCTGGGCGGTGGACGCAGGCGCGCTGCTCAACATCGACGTGCTCAACGCGCAGCTCTTCGCGATCAACCGCCTCTTCGGCCGAGGGGACGAGCGGGTGCCGGTGGGTCGCCTGCTGCCGCCGGCGGCGGAGGCGCCCCGATGAGCCGCGAGGGCGTCGTGTGGCTCGCGGTGGCGTGCGTGCTGTTCTTCGCGGGGCGCGCGACGGTGCGCGCCGTGCTCGGCGAGCCGCCGCCCGCGGGACCGCCGGGCGACGAGCGCGCACCGGGAGAGCCGGAGCCGCCCGGGATCGGCGCCTCCGGCGCGCCGTCGCGTGCCGTCGCCTCGCCGCTGGTGCAGCCAGGCGAGCCGCGTGAGCTCGAGGTCCAGGAGAGCTGGGAGGCGCGCTACTTTCCGCCGATTCCGTACGAGCCCGAGGTCGAGCGCGCCAGCCTCATCAAGGGGCGTCGGCTCGCGGGGAAGAGCCCCGCTGGGGTGGCCGACATGGTCGTGATCCCGGCGGGCGAGGCGCCCCTGGGCGACGACGCCCTCCGAGGGGCGCGCCCGCAACGTCAGGTACGCGTGGCCGCCTTCCGGATCGATAAGACCGAGGTGACCATGGCCGCGTTTGCTGCCTACGTCAGCGCTGAGCGCGCGCAGGCCCCCTTTGCCCCGGATCCCTGGGCCGCACCGTACCGATTCGTGGGCAACGAGCCCCCTCCAGGCCACCACGACCATCCGGTGGTTCTGGTGACGCGGGACGAAGCGAGGAGCTACTGCGGACACCTCGGCAAGCGGCTGCCAACGGAGGAGGAGTGGGAGCGCGCCGCTCGGGGCGATCGCGGCGGGCGCTATCCCTGGGGGAATCGCTGGGACTCGCTCAAGACCAACGTCGTCACCCGGCTCTCGGGCCCGCTCCGGCGGGCGTCAGAGTGGGAGGCGTTCGCGGCCTCGTTCGCGGGGGATCGGATCGAGACGGCGGCCGTGGGCACCCACCCGGAGGATGCGTCGCCCTTCGGGGTGCTCGACATGGCCGGAAACGTCTCGGAGTGGGTCGAGGGCACCTTCGGGGCCCCGGAGGGCGCGGACCCGGCAGATCACCCGGCGTTCGGGCGCAACTTTGCGGTGGTGAGGGGCAATGCCTGGGGGAATCGGGACTACTCCGCCCCGCTGGCGGTCCGGTACCCGTACGAGGCGGCTCGGAAGGACATCATGATCGGCTTCCGGTGCGCCGCGTCCCTGTGAGTGCCGGCGTCGCGCTTGCGCCCAGCGCGGTCATCCGTAGCGAACGCGCAGCAGCGTGGGTCCGGGGCTCAGCACGCCGAAGCCAAACTTCGCAGACGCCAGCCCGTAGTCCCGCACGTTGTAGGTGACCAGCAGCTCGGCGGCCCCGTTGATGGCGGCCTCGAGCACCATCTCGTCGTTCGGGTCGCGCACCTGGGGGCGCCACTTGAAGTGCGTGTGGACACGCCGGGCGAGGCCGGCTACCCCGTCCACGAAGCTGCGGGCGTCTTCTTGGCTGAGGCCCGCTGCTCCGTGGTGCTCGGGCCGCGTCAACACCGCCTCGTACTCGAAGACCAGGGCAGCGGACGCCAGCACGCTGAGTCGCCCTGAATACGCAGCCCGTAGGAGCGCGGCGGAGGCCCCCGAGGGGCTCCGCATCGCGGCGAGCACGACGTCCGTATCCAGCACGACTCGAAGCATGGGCGCTGACTAACACCTGCGGCTCGCCGGTCAAGCCGTGATTCCCGGCGGAGTCGGAGAGGCTCAGTCTGCTGCGGGCCTCGCGTCGAACTCGATGTCGAGTTTGGCGTCGCTGGGACCGTCCAGCCCTGTACCGAAGAAGGGGATGGCCCCCGTGAGGTCCAGTTCCAGCGTCCCCTTGAGGTGCGGGCCGTCCGCGGCCTCGAGCGTGAGGCTGCCCGACAGCGTCTGTGACAGCGCCCCGTACCGCGTGCAGTAGCACCAATTGCGGACCCAGATCCGCGCGATGGCTGGCGAGCCGGCGGCGCTGGGCGTGTGAGCGATCTGCTCCTCTGGCAGCCCGTCGCTGTAGCTGGACGGACCTTCGCCCGGCGCGGGGAAGGAGCTGGTCCCGGCGACTACGAAGGTGGCTCCTGGCGCCGCCGCCGCCACAGCGCCGGCGTCGAGCTCCACCGTGACCTCGAGGGTGGTCTCGTCGTCGGCGGCGTAGGGGCTCTGGTCCGCAGCGCCGGCGATCCGGAGGCGAAGCGTGTCACCCTGCGTCGTTGTGGTTGCCGTGACCGAGTCGAACGCCAGCTCGGCGCCCCGGACGACCGCGTCGAAGCGATTCCCGGCCACGAGGTCTCCCGAATCGCCGGCCCCACAAGCTAGCGTCGAGCCCACCGCCATCACGAAGATCCACTTGCCACCCAGTCCGCGCACAGGACACCTCCAATGAGCCGCGAGCCAGCTCCGCCTCAATCGCAACTAGGCAAGGGGTGTGCCGGTCGTGGGGTATTGACGGGCAGAGCGGCCCGAACAGCGTCCCTCGGCCAAAAGGAGCGCGAGCACGCCGAACCGGGCCCTCAGCGGGGGGTGTAGAGAAACGCCACACGGAGTGGTGTTCTTCTCCAGGGACGGGCGCTCGAACTCCCGCCCCTACGCCGGCCCGGGCGGTTGCCAGGTGGGCGGGACGAGGCGATGGCCCTCGTCGTCCACCTCGCCGGGTCTCCCTGGCGCCAGGCTGTCGGGCGGCAACCGATCCCAGAGCTTGCACGTGACCGCCTTGTGCGCCTGGTCCAGGCCCTCGCAGTAGTTCGTGAAGGTGCAGCGGCGGATGGCCGAGCCGTGTCCCCGCCGCAGCTTCTCGAACCAGTCGGGGTCCGCGAGGCTCTGCCGCGCCGAGCCGACGAGGTCGGCAGCGCCGCTGGCAAGCAGGTGTTCAGCGTCCTCGAAGGTGGCGATCCCTCCCGCGACCACGATCGGCGTGCCGAGGCCCTTGGCGCGAAGCGCGGCGCGAAGCGCGCGGGCGGGCTCCAGGTTGCGCCCAAAGGGGCCCCGCGCGTCTCCGTTGACCGTGGGCATGCACTCCCAGCCGCTGCGTCCGGTGTACGGGTAGAGCGCCGCGCCCACCTTGGGCTGCTTCGCGTCGTCGAACTTCCCGCCCCGGGACAGCGAGAGCACGTCGAGGCCGGGTGCCAGAGCGGCGGCCAACGAGGGCGACTCCGAGGCGTCGGTGCCGCCGCGGATGCACTCGTCGGCCAGGATGCGCGCCGCCACCGCCATTCGGGAGGTGACCGCCGAGCGGGTGGCGTGGATCACCTCCAGGGGGAGGCGCAGGCGCCCCGCGAGGTCTCCGCCATAGCCGTCGGTGCGCGTATTCGTGGCAGAGAGGAACGACGCCAGGGTGTATGCGTGGGCCATGTGGAGCTCCACGCCGTCAAAGCCAGCGGCCTCCGCCCGGCGCGCCGCGGCGCCGAACAGCTCGGGCAGCTGGCGCGGCAGCGCGGCCGCGCTGGGATCCGTGATGCGCTCGCGGGCTCCGAGGTCGAGCGCCTCGAGCTCACGGGCCGTGAGGATCTCGGCGAGGGCAGGGCGCGGCAAGGCGGCGAGGGCCTCGCGGCGCGCGGCGTCGCCCTCTGCGGTCACGCCTAGGCGTCGCAGCGCGATCCGGTGGTCGTCCGTGAGGCGCAGGAACTCGCGAAAGAAGCGCCCCGGCTCGGGCCGACGCTTGAGCGGGAGGAAGTCGATGAGCTGGATGAGCAGCCGCGTGGCGCCGCCCGAGGCCTCACGGACCGCGGCGGCGAGGCGCTCGAGCCCGGGGACGAAGCGGTCGTGGCCGATCCGGAGGAGCGGGCCGGACGGCACGTCGCGCACCCCGGTCGCCTCCACCACCAGGGCCGCGGGCCGGCCGACGGCAAAGCGTCGATACCAAGCGATCACGCGCTCGGAGACCTCCCCGTCGGGGGTGGCCCGCCACGGGACCATGGCCGGGATCCAAGTGCGATCCCTGAGCTCCAGGGGGCCGGCCACCAGCGGCTGAAACAAGAGCGCCTGTGACACGTCCGCTGGAGGCGCCGTAGGCGGCAGCGGGTGCTTCACCAGGGGGACGTGTCGGTACACGCAGGGGCCCGCCGCGCTACAGCGGGGTGTCTTGGAGGAGGTGCCGAGCAATGACGAGGTGCTGCACTTCGGTGGTCCCCTCGTAGATACGCAGGGCGCGCACGGAGCGGTAGAGGAGGTCTACCGTGGAGTCTGCCAACACGCCGAGGCCGCCGTGGATCTGAACCGCCGCGTCGATGACGCGCTGCGCCACCTCCGTGGCGTGCGCCTTGGCCATGGCCGACTCGAGGGAGATGCGCGCCTGGCCCTGGTCGCCGGCCCACGCAGCCCGGTACAGCAGGAGGCGCGCTGCGGTGAGCTCGGTGGCCATGACCGCGAGCTTGTCTTGGATGAGCTGGGTGTCCGCGATCGGGCGGCCGAACTGCACGCGCCGCTTCGCGTAGGCCAGGGCCTCGTCCAGGGCGCGAGCCGCGAGGCCGGTGGCCGCCGCGGCGACGGTGGGTCGCAGGCGGTCCAGCGTGGCCATGCCCAGCTTGAAGCCGTCCCCCTCGGCCCCGAGGCGCGCCGACTCTGGCACACGACAGTCCGTGAACCGGAGGACCCCCAGCGGGTGCGGCGCGCTCATCACCAGCGCGCGCTCGAAGTGGCAGCCAGGGTTCTTGGCGTCCACGACGAAAGCCGTCAGGCCGCGGTTCTGGCGCTCGGGCGCCGTCGCGGCGAAGACGACGTACTGGTCGGCGATCCCGGCGTTCGAGATGAACGTCTTCACCCCGTTCAGCACGTAGTCCGTCTGATCCGGGACCCGGACCGCGCGTGTCGCCAGGCCCGAGACGTCCGAGCCCGCGTTGGGCTCGGTCATGGCGAACCCACCCATCCGCGTGCCGGCCGCCAGCGGCGCCGCCCAACGCTCGCGCTGCTCCTCCGTCCCGGCCAGCAGCACCGGTACGGCCCCCAGCGCCTGCAGGGCGAAGACGGCGTCCGCCAGTGGCGAGGCCCAGGCGATCGCTTCTCGTGCGATGCACAGCGCGCGCAGATCCAGCGGGAGCCCGACCCCTGCCGTGAGCGGGGCCAGCACGGGGAGAAGCGTGCGCGCCTCGACCCGGGCGGCGTCGTCGTCGCTGGGGTGCTCCCGCTTTGCGAGCTGTGAAGCGAGCGCGCGTGCCTCGAGCGCGAAAGCGACGTGTCGATCATCGAGGAAGGCGCGGATCGGCTCCGTGCCTCCCGTGCGGGAGCGGTCCGGCGGAGTCATGGCGCCCCGAGGAAGCGGGCGGGGCGCTTGTTCATGAAGGCCTCGTAGGCCTCCTTGAAGTCGGGGTGCTGCATGCAGACCGCCTGGGCCTGCGCCTCCGTCTCCAGGGCGGCCACGAGATCCAGGCTGGCCTCTCGGTTCAGCAGGTCTTTGGTCATCGCGAGCCCGAAGGCCGGCCCGCGCGCGAGGCGCTCTGCGAGGCCGCCCGCGGTAGGCATGAGCTGCTCGAGCGGGACCACCTGATTGTAGAGGCCGATCCGCTCGGCTTCGCGGGCGTCGATGAAGTCGCCGGTCAGGAGGAGCTGGGTGGCGCGGCCGGCGCCGATGAGGCGTGGGAGCAGCCACGCCGAGCCCATGTCGGCGCCGCAGAGCCCCACCTTCGTGAAGAGGAACGCGATCTTGGCCGACTCGGCCGCCACCCGGAGGTCGGCGGCCGCCGCGATCACCGCGCCCGCGCCCGCGACCGTGCCGTTGAGCGCGGCGATCACGGGCCGCCGGCACTGGCGGATCGCCAGGATCAGGTCGCAGGTGAGCCGGGTGAAGTCGAGCAGCCGCTCGTAGTCCCGGGCGAACAGCTCACCGATGATGTGCTCTACGTCACCGCCGGAGCAGAACGCGCGGCCCGAGCCCGTGATGACCACGGCGCGTACGCCGGGCGCCTGGTCGAGGGCCCGGAAGGTGTCGCGCAGCTCTGCATAGATCTCGAACGTGAGCGCGTTCAGGCGCTCGGGGCGGTTGAGCGTGATCGTCGCGACTTGTGTCGTCGCCTCGACCTCGAGCTTGAAACCGGTCGGGCTCTTCATCGATCTCTCCAAGGGGTGTGGGCGGCCGGGCGGTGCGTACGCCGGCCGGGCTCGTCCGGCGTGCGGCTGCGCTGGGGCGACGATTAGGGGATGACCGCGGTTGCTTCGATCTCGACCCGCGCGTCTGGCTCGAGCAGCGCCTTGACCTCGAGCAGGGCCATCGCCGGGAAGTGGCGGCCCATCACCCGTCGATACGCCGCGCCCACGGCGGCGAGGTCTCGTGTGTATTCCTCGCGGCTCACCACATAGAGCGTGAGGCGACCGATGTCCGCAGCGGTCCCGCCGGCGGCCTGGACCACCGCGACGGCGTTCTCGAGCGCGCGCTCGAACTGCGGCACGAAGTCCGGGGACACGAAGCGCTGGTCGGCGTCCCAGCCGATCTGGCCGGCGACGAAGAGGAGGCGGCCACCCGCAGGGGCGAGCATGCCGTTCGAGTAGCCCCTCGGCGCGCCGAGCGAGGCAGGGTTGATCGGCGTCACGCGCCACCTCCATCCAGCACGATGAGCTGGCCGTTCATTCCTCGTGAGGCCGGACCGGCGAGGTGGAGGACCCAGTCCGCCACCTCGTTCGCGGTCAGGATGCGGCGCTGCCCGCCGGTGGCGAGCACCTTGCGGATCGCGTCGTCCTCCGGGATGCCGCGCGCGACCAGGCGGTCGATGCCTTGACGGGCCATGGGCGTGTCGATGTAACCCGGGCAGACGGCGTTGACGTGGATGCCCTTGTCGCCCAGCTCGGCGGCGGCCGCCCGCGTGAGGCCGATCAGCGCGTGCTTGGACGCGGTGTAGGCCGCGAGCATCGGGGCTCCGTGGAGCCCCGCGACCGACGCCACGTTGACCACGCGCCCGAAGCCGCGCTCGAGCATCCCCGGCAGGCACGCCTTCATGCAGAGGAAGGGGCCGGTGGCGTTGACCCGAAGGGTGTGCTCCCAAGAGGCCAGGTCCAGCCTGTGGAACGGCGCCGTGGGCGCGATCCCCGCGTTGTTCACGAGGATGTCGATTCCGCCGAGCGCGGCGCAGGTGTCAGCGACCGCCGCGTTGACGGAGGCCTCGTCGGAGACGTCGCACTCCACGGCCAGGGCCTCGCAGCCCAGCGAGAGTAGCGCCGTAGCGGTCTCTTCGAGCGGTTGGCGCGACCTGCCAGCTACGGCGATCGCTGCGCCCTCGAGCGCGAGGCGTTCGGCGATCGCTCGGCCGAGGCCGTGGCCTCCACCGGTGATGAAGACACGCTGGTTGGCGAGGAGATTCGACATGAGGCGGAGGCGTACCGGGATCGCCGCCTCGGGTCAACGGGCGCGGGCCTGTGGGCCAGCGTGGACCCTCAGGTACCTGGCTGCTTCACGACGCGAAGGTAGGGCCTCTTCTCGTCCCAGCCGCCCGGAAACAAAGCTGCGGCGTCGGCGTTGGAGAGCGACGGCACGATGATGCAGTCGTCACCCGACTTCCAATTCACGGGCGTGGCTACCTTGTGGCGGTCAGTGAGCTGGAGCGAGTCGATC